>JBBROG010000297.1:0-9534 GCA_038229635.1 Gemmatales bacterium | reverse complement strand
GTGCATGACCTCGCGGGCGATGAGAGGACACACTACGATTCGGCGGGCCGCTGGAAAGCCCGTCCACGGGTAATTCTCAACTCGCCCCTCGCCTAAGAGTCTGTCCCCTCCGCTCCCCTCGCCCCCGTACTCGGGGGAGAGGGGTTGGGGGTGAGGGGGATTGTCTCGCGAACAACAGACCCCTCACCCCCAACCCCTCTCCCCCGAGTACGGGGGCGAGGGGCTTCGGGGACAGCCGCTAAGTCGTGTCACACCGCGCGCATTAGACGGAACAGCACGACGAGCGATTTCCCGCTCGCGTCCCCCGACAAACACAACTTCGCGGAGGATTGTCATGAAACCCGGCTTCAAGCCCAAGCTGTTCACCAAGAAGGAGTGGCAGGACAACCGTGACCCGGCCCTCAAAGGCTCCGGCGTCGGCGCCGCCCTCGACCAGTGGCAGAAGCACTGCCCCAAGGACGTCGGCGCTCTGGACAAGGAGGAAATCGTCAAGGCGTTCAAGGTCTCCAAGGAGCTGTTGGCGGCCTTGAAGAAGGCCGAGGACGCGGCCAAGGCGAAGGGACTGCTCGACGAGATCAAAGGCGTCGAGGCGTACAAGAAGAAGGTCCTGGCTTACCAGACCCTCCTCAAGAGCGCGGCCGTCCCGCTGGGGCAGCGGGACGCCGTCCGCCAGAGCATGAAGAAGCTCGACACCGCCTACGCGGCCATGAGCAAAGACCCCGGCCTCAAGGAAGCCGTCACCGCGGCCGCCAAGAAGGCGTTCGTCTTCGAGGCGTTCGACGCCTGGATCCTGTGGAAGGAGAAGAAATACCCCGCGATGGTCGCGCGGTACGCCAAGGACAACGACTACAACATCCCTGGGCCGGAGAACGAAATCCTCAAGAAGGCGTTCTCCCTCGACAAGAGCGACCGCACGAAGGACGTCCTCGACAAGCTCGTCCCGACCCTCCAGGGCCTGGGGAGCCACTTCAAAATGATGGTGCAGGACGACTTCTTCAACCGCGGGGACCGGCTGAAGGCCTCCCTGGATGAATACCTGGCGGAGAAGTACCCCGTCCGGGAGTTCTCGCTGACGTGAGGGTCGGAAGGCGGCGGAGTCGATAGGGCGGATTTGCGCACGTGTCCGCCCTACCGCCCGTCTTCCCTACCGGCACCGGGGCGGAAGGCCATAAGGTGTTGTGAAATAAGGGCATAGAGAGAGCGGGAGTGTATGGGAATCGAACCCACTGACGGCTTTCTTCAAGCCGTCCGCCGGTTTTGAAGACCGGGGCCCCCACCAGAGGTGCAAACACTCCCAAGAGCGATTACAGTAGGGGACGAACGGCCGGGTGTCAAGCGCCGCCCTCTCGCCCCCGCGACAGGACTCCCGACGTCAAGGGACGTCGCCGTAAAACGCGATGACGGCGCGCACCGCCTTGCGCCAGAGGCCCAGGTGCTTGTGGCGCTCCGCCGCGTCCCAGCGCGGCTCGAAGCGCCGCGCCGCGCCGCTCAGGCGGCGCAGGCTGTCGAGGTCGGGCCAGACGCCGGCACGCAGCCCGGCCAGGTAAGCCGCGCCCCGCGCGGTCGATTCGCCGTGCGCCGCCTGCTCCACGGGCAGGCCGAGGGCGTCGGCCTGGCGCTGCAGGAACCAGGCGTTGCCCGCCATGCCGCCGTCAGCGCGGAGCGCGCGCGGCGCCTGCCCCGCGTCGCCCGCCGCCGCGTCGACGAGGTCGGCCACCTGGAAGGCGACGCCCTCCAGAGTCGCCCGCCCCAGGTCGGCCGCCGACGTGCCGCGCGTCAGCCCGAACAGGACGCCGCGCGCCTCCGGCACCCAGTGCGGCGCCCCCAGGCCCACGAAGCCCGGCACGAACACCAGCGGTTGCTCCGGGTCGGACTGCGCCGCCAGCGCCTCGACCGCCTCGGCGCGGTCGAGCAGCCGCAGCCCGTCGCGCAGCCACTGCACCGCCGCCCCGGCGACAAAGACGCTCCCTTCCAGGGCGTACTGCAAGGTGCCGTCGGCGGACGCCGCCAGCGTCGTCAGCAGGCGGTGCTTCGACAGGGTCGGCTTGTCGCCCAGGTGCTGGAGGAAGAACGCCCCGGTGCCGTAAGTGCATTTTGACTCGCCGGCCGCGAAGGCGCACTGCCCGAACAGCGCCGCCTGCTGGTCGCCCGCCACCCCGCTAATCGGGACGCCGTCGGGCAGGAAGTCCAAGCCGGACGTGACGCCGTAGTCGGCGGCGCTGGACCTTACCTCCGGCAGCAGCGCGCGCGGCACGCCGAAGAAACGACACAATTCGTCGTCCCATTGTCCGGTGCGCAGGTTCAGCAGGAGCGTGCGCGAGGCGTTGGTGGCGTCCGTGGCGTGGACGCGGCCGCCGGTCAGGCGCCAGATCAAAAAGCTGTCGACGGTGCCGAAGGCGTAGTGCCCTTCGTCGGCCCGGCGGAAGACGCCGGCGTCCTGGCCGAGCATCCAGCGCAGCTTCGTCGCGGAGAAGTAGGGGTCGAGGACGAGGCCGGTGCGCTCGCTGAGCCACGGCTCGTCGGCCTTGCGCTCGCGGCAAAAGTCGGCGGTGCGGCGGTCCTGCCAGACGATCGCCCGGCCGACGGGACTCCCGCCCGCCCGCTCCCACAGGACGGCCGTCTCGCGCTGGTTGGTCAGGCCGATCGCGACCAGGTCGGCGGCGCCGACCCCCGCGGCCGCGAGGGCTTGCGGCACGACGGCGGCGACGGAGCGCCAGATCTCCTCGGGGTCGTGCTCGACCCAGCCGGGGCGCGGGTAATGTTGGGTCAGCTCGCGGGCGGCGCTGCCCAGGGCGCGGCCGGCGGCGTCGTAGACGACGGCGCGGGTGCTCGTCGTGCCCTGGTCGAGGGCCAGTACATTCGACTTCGGCATGGCGGCGGTCCTCCGGGCAGGGGTCCGGGCATTGTCGCCGTTGCGGGGCGGCGTTGCAACCGTCCCGGCGACGGGGCCTTCGTGACCTATACTCCTCCTAGAGCGTCCGATTCGGCTCGCGCCCGTCGGATTCGCCCCTTCCTCGACCGTTGACTTCGCGCACAGGTGGTTCCGGTCATGGCGATGGTCTGCCCGAGATGCAACGGCTGCTTCGAGCAGCGCTGGACGTGTCCGGCGTGCAACGTCCGGCTGTCGTTTCAGGCCGCCCGGTCGCGCGGCGGCGCCGCCCGCGCCGCTGACTCGGCCGGCCCGTGGCAGCAGACGCCGTGGGGCCGCATTTTCTTCGGCGTCGTCCTCGCCCAGGGGCTCTACTACGGCCTCCGCCAGCTCTGCACCGCCGGCCTGCTCGCCGGCGGCGACGACCCGAGCGCCGGCGTCTGGTCGACACTGCTCGGCCTGCTCCTGCTCCAGGGGATTCAGGCCCTCGGCCTCCTTGTGGCTGGCGTCTTCAGCGGCGCCGGCCAGCGCCAGGGGATCGTCTTCGGCGCCGTCGTCGGCGTCTGGAACGGCGTCCTGTCCGTCGCCGTGCAGAGCGCCGTCGCCAACCACACAGCGGTGACGCTGCTCGGCCAGCCGATCCTGCACACCGCCTTCGGCGCCTTCGGCGGCTTCCTCGGCAGCTGCATTTGGCGCCCGCTGCCCCTGATCGCCCTGCCGGGGACCGCCAAGCCGTCCTCGCCGCTCACGCCGGTGGCGACGAAGCCCAGGACGTCGCTGTTCTCGGGCTCCATCGCCTGGGGCCGCGTCCTGGCCGGCGCCGCCCTGGCCGTCGGCGGGACGCTGTGGGCGAACGTCATCCTCGAGCTGGTCCTCGACGCCAGCGACGGCAAGCTGACCGTCGACAACCACCTGCAAGCGCGGCTGGTGACCTGGGAGGTGACGGCCGTGGCCACGCTCGCCGGCGCCGCCGTGGCCGGCGCGTGTACCTTCAACAGCATCAAGCAAGGGCTGTGCGTCGGCGTGACGGCGGCCGCCGTGCTGCTCGGCCTGCGCCTCGGGGCTCCAGGGCTCGCCCTGCACGACGTGGTGCTGACCGGCGCCACGGCCCTTTGCCTGGGTGTGGCGGGGGCGTGGTTCGGCGGCAGCCTGTTCCCGCCGCTCGCGCCCAAGCCGAAAGGGAAGAAAATCGCCGAGGCGGCGTGACAACAAGCGTTTTCGCCTTCCGACTCGCACGGAGCGTAAGCTGGCGACGCTGGAACACAAGACCCGCAATCGCGAAAACACTCTCAAATCTAGCCGGCTGAACCGACAAGTAGCCGTCGAATCACACCTACCCCCGGACCTGAACGCGATGTCGCGCGGGCGCGCACGTTGCACTTGACCGCGGCCGGACCGGGCGGTTTTCCGAGTTGCACCGCCGAGAGAAAGAGGGGCCATCCGTGGCCCCTGATCGGCTCAACGTACACTCAGACAGGCGAGAACGTGGACCAGATGAGAGACGCCCCCTGGGCAGAGGTGAACGTCGCCCCGTCGAAACCGGGCAAAGGCCGCGTATTGCCAGGTGTGGCTGATGAACTTCGTCATCAGCACCACTCGCGTGCAGCCGTGCGGAAACGAAGGCTTACGATCCGCCGGCAGGAAACGGACGTCCAGATTGCCGCTCAGGACTCGTTGGACACGCTGCTCCTGCCTGGGTCGCAGACCCACCACGGCCACCCGCACACAAGGTCTGTCAGTAGACATCAGTGATCCTCCAGAGCAAGTCCCTCGCCACGACGCAGCGCGTTCCGGGGGCTGTGGACGCGCTGCGTCGTGGCGAGGGACTTGCAGTTGGGTTAGGTCGGGAGATTTTCGCGAACGGGCTATCGAAGTGCTTACTTGCTAACGACCTGGAGTTGGCCGTTGGCGATGAGTGCAAGCTGGCGGGCGTACTTCGGCATCTCCTGCATGGCCCACTTAAGGGCGTGCGGGTTGTCCTTCAGACGTCCGCCATCCTGCAGCCACATTGCCCAGATGGTGCCGTACTCGGCATCGTCCCGGTTGAAGCCTTTGCCGTTGGCGTACATGGAGACGCCTTCCCACTGCTCGTCGAGTGTCTGCTGCTTGTAGATGGCCAGAATCGCCCGCTCCATCCACGTCACGTCCTCCAGAAGACGCTTGCGGATCTCCCTGAAGTCCCACGGCTCGCTCATGTCATGTTCCTTTCTCGTTGGATGCCCCGGAAACGGCATGAGGCCCCCCGAGGGCGGTCTTGTCGCTCTCGGGGGGCCTCTTATTCGTCTGAGGAGTGCTTTCCCCTCTCACGTCCTTCGCCTCGCCGCACCTTGTGCCTTGGGATCCCCTTCACGTTTGTTGCGGTAGATTGTCTGGGAGGCGTAACAGAGTAAGTAGGCGAGAGAAACGCCTTTAGTGATCCCTTTCACGACATATACATATATACCTTCATAAGTTGACTTATGAAGGTGTGTATTTATTAGGGTTCCGGCGGATACTATAGGGATTGGGAGTGGGAGGATGGTTCTGTATAAGAACCTCCCAGCCCGGATCGCTCCCAGCATGAGTTGGCAAGCCGGCTTTCGATGGGTTACTTGAGGCGAATGAGTGCCTTGAACGTCCAATTCCCGGTGCCGCTCTTAGGGTCGGCGGGGTCGAAGAATCGCGCCTCTTTAGACTTTTCCAGATCGGCCGCTACTTCTTTCATCTTTTTGTCGCTATCTACCCCTTTGAAGCCCTTGTTCTTGAGGTCCGTGCGTAATTTCCTGATCCCTATGGCTTGGTCCACGGCTACGTCGCGCAACCTTTCCCTCACGGCTTCAAGGATTCTTTTGTGATTGGCATCCGCTTCGTCCTTGATTCGTCCTCTTGTCTTCTTCGGTGCCGACACTTCAGCCGTGCCTGGTTCGTCGCGGCGCCGAACCGTGACGTCCCACCGCTCTCGTCGCGCGGCAGCACGGCCAGCCGCCGATGAGACGAGCCCGCCTTCATCGACGGAAATATCGAGGACTCCGTAGTGACCGGCCGAGCCGCCGTAGGCGACGACGAGTTCATGCTTTGCCGTCTCGCCGTAGCTGAAGACCGTCTTTCGACGGATGAGGAACCATTGGCGCGCAAACTCGGCGAACCCTGCGGCCACCAAGTCGGAGAGCTGGAGTGGGGCGCGGCCTGGTCGCGAGCCTTTCTTGGTGTGATGGATCAGGACAGGCGTACACCCGACATCCAGGCAGTAGGAGGCTACCTTCTGTAGGCAGTGACCAACCTCAAAGACGCTGGCCGCGTTGATCCCCGGCATGCAGAGGTAAACAGGATCGAAAAAGACGACATCAGTCTGGTGGTGACGCAACTCGGATTGCACGACCGTGAGATCCGCCTGGTCGCGGTCGTTGAAGTGGGGAAGTGAGGTGCAGAGGAGGATGTTGGCAGGCACTTCCGGCAATCCCTTGGCCTCGCTGATGCGTGCGGCCGTCTCAAACAGCGTGTCCTCCCCGCTCTCGCCTGAAAAGATCGCAACTCGATATTCTCGCTCCGGCGCGGAGAAGAGGCTGTCGCTTCCCAGAAAGGGCTTCTGGGCGGCAAGGCTGATGGCGAGGTCCAGGACTAAACTGGTCTTAAGTGACTTGTAGGCGCCGCCCACCAGCATGGGCTGGCGCGCCACCAGGAACCGGTCGATTAGCCAACTACGCTCCTGGCTCGGGAGGCCCTGGAGCCCTTTTAGGCTGAGGCGTTCCGCCCTGTCTTGAGTCTTGGGTATGCTCTTGGCCTGCTCCCTTTGGCTAGTCGCGGCGTCGTTTTCTAACGGCTGTTTGCTGGCCACGGGAGTTACCTCTCTCGGGAATGAAGTCACCTGGCGGACATACTACCTGGCAAACTCACGTCAGTCAAAGTGACCGACGGAATCGCAGATGCGGAGGCCGGCCAGCCGTCCTGTTCTGTCCCAGAGCGGCAGGCGAATCGGCTGAAGAGCCCGCTCCTCCCTCTTCCGCTCGTCTGCTATGATGGGGGAGGAAGGAACCCGACCGCTCGCCCGGCGTCGGAGGGCGGACCGGCCGTGCAGCAAGCGTCCTCGGTGGCGTGCCCCGAATGTGGCCTGGTCGTCGCGGCCGAGCAACTTCGCGCTCACCTGCGCGCCGCCCATCACCTTTATCAATACCGCGGCACCCGCGCCCCTCTGCCGGACACCGTTGGCCTCCTCGTCGCCGCGCTGTGTCGCCCCGACCCCGACCCCAAGGCATACGCGGTCCTCGAACGGATCGCCCGCTCCGAGTACATGCGAGGGGCGCCGCGGTTCCTCGCCTCTTCCCTGAGCGGCGCCCTGGCGCGCCTCGACCCGCCGAGTCTGCCGGCGGTGTGCGTCGCCGTCGCCCGCTTCGTCGCCCGCCGCTCGACGGCGCGGGCGGTGACGGCTTACCTCGCCGCCGACGCGACGCCCGCCGCACGCCAGCTCGCCCTGGCGCTGACGGTCCGCCTCCCCGCGCCGCTCGAACGGCGCCTGGTGCGCGCCGCCCGCCCCCTGCTCCGCGACCGCGCCCTCGCCGAGGAAGGGCAACTCGCGGCCGCCGCCGCCCTGCTGCGCACCACCGGCAAAGAAGGGCCGCGCGCCCTGAGCGTCCTGAAGGCTCTCGTTGCCGGCCTGCCGCGCCACGAAGGATTCGCCCGCCTGCGCCGCCTGGCGCCGCGCGTCGCCGATTCCCCCGCGCTGGCCGACTACCTGAGTCACCTGGGGCGGCACGTCCGCCTCGGCTGCCCGCGCTGCCGGCAACGCCTGCGCCGGCCGGAGATGGTCGCGCATCTCTGGAGCGAGCACGGGCTCGTCCTCGACGGCGAGACGGCGCGCGAGCCGTGGCAGATGCTCCAGGACTGGCTGGCGGCGGCCGTGGCGCGGGACAGCGCGGCGCTGCTGGCGCGCTGCCGCGAATTCGCCCAACGGCTCGACCCGGTCGGCGGGCCGCGCCGGCTCCAGCGCCTGGCCCTGGCGCACGGCGTCAAAGACCACGAGGCCCGTCGCTCCCTGCTCGCCGAGGCCGCGGAGCACGGCGCCTCGCTTTGTCCCCACTGCTACGACCTCGTGCCGGTGCCGCGCGAGGTGCCGCCGCGGCTGATGAGCGTCGCTGTCGGCCGGCTGTCGGCGTTCGGCATCCGCGTCGAGGTGTCGGAGACGGGGCTGGTGCCGCGCGGCGAGATCGAGACGCCGGACGGCCAGCGCCGCCGCTTTCGCTTGCCCGGCCGGCGCTTCACGCGGCGCGGGGCGACGTTCGTCCTGGCCGGCCCGGCCGTGCTGTTGGCTCTGGCGCTGGCCGTTTTCAACGTCGGTCGGGCGCCGCTGCCGCTCGTCGCCGCGGCCCTCGGGTTCGCCGCCGGGCTTCACGCCGTCGCGCATTTCCTCGGCCGCCCCGAGGCGCCGGCCGATCATCGGGCGGTCGATCTGGCCTGGGGAAGCCTGGTGCCGCGCCTGCACGCCGAAGGGTTTTCGCTGGAGGACTCGGCCTTCGTCGCCAGCCTCGCCTTGGCGAGCCGGGAGCGCGGCCGTCCCGAAGCGCGGCGCCCGGCCCTGGACTGGCTGACCCCGCTGACGGAGCGCGTCGTGCGCGCCGGCTTCGGCGGGGCGCGACACCTGGCGGCGCTGCGCCTTTTGGCCATCGCCGACGCCGCGCGGCAGGGCAAGGACCGCGTCCTGCTCTTCGTCGCCGAGGTCGACAGCTGCTTCCACGGCACGCGGCCGCTCGCGTTCGCCGACGGTCTTCTGGAGGGGGTGAACGAGGAGGACTGGACGCCGGCGGAGCGGGCGCGGCTGCGCGTGCTGCTGCTGGAGTCGGCGTTCGAGGCGGGGTTCGAGACGCGCGACGTTGTCGAGGCGGCCGAGGCGACGCCCGCGCTGGCCGCCGTCCTCGCCGTCGAGGACACGGAAGGGTTGGCGCAGCTGCGCCTGCTCTGGTCGCTGCGGGCGAGCCGGCCGTGGGACGGCGAAGGTCAGGCGGCCACCGCCTTTGCTCTGGCGGCGGACCGCGACGCCGGCGAGGTGCTGGGCCGCTACCCCGATCTACTGCTGCGCAACGTCCTGCCGGCGCGCTTCGCCGCGTCGGGGGACAGGACGGGGGCGCACATCCTGGTGTGCGGGCGCGGCGTGGTGTTCCGCGACGCGGTGCTGACGCGGGCGCCGCAAACACTGGAGGTCGTCGCGCGGAAGGGGTCGGGGCGCGGCAGTTACGATCTGGTGGTGGACGGCCATCGGTTCCGCTTCACGAGCCCGCCGGACGTCGTGGCGACGCGGCTGGAGCGCTGGAGTCGTTACTACTTCCAGGAGTTCCTGCCGCGCGCCGGCGACGTGTTCCGCTGGCAGTCGCCGGACGCGGCGGCGGTGCTGCGCGCCTGGGGCGTGGTCCACTGCCCGGACTGCCGCCGGCCGCTGCTGCCGCGTCTCGGCGACGTGGGCGTGTCGCTGGAAGAAGCGAAGAGTTGAGAGGGTGCCTCGGCATCCTCCACCGTCCGCGGCTTTCGTTGCATTTTTCCGCGTAGGAGGGCTGGACGAATTGCATAATGTTGTATATAATACAAGTGATGGGTAAGCCGGGAGAGTAAACACTCGTTCCGGGGGTGCGCTGCGCGACCCCCGGCTGTGTGATACAACCCCTTCGGGGTAGGGCCGGGGGTATTTTACCCCGAAGGGG
>JBBROG010000296.1:0-9597 GCA_038229635.1 Gemmatales bacterium | reverse complement strand
CACCCCGCGGGAGACCCACCCCCCCACCCCCAACCCCTCTCCCCGAAGGGGAGAGGGGGGCAGGCGCTCGCCGTCGCCCTCGTCACGCTGACGCTGCCGGCTCAGGCCGACGACGCCAACCCACTCTACGCCCGCGACCTGTTGCGCCTGACGCAGCAAGGCGTCGAACGGGTCACGCAAGCCCTCATCGGCGCCGGCCGCAAGGCGATGGAGTTCCTGCCGCGCAAGGGGTCGCCCGACCCGAACAAGGCGCCTGGCTACCTAGACGTCAGCCTCGGCTTGCAGGACGCCGACATCGAACAGCTCGTCCAGGGAATCGGCGTCAAGGTGCCGTTCGCGGTGTCCGGCCGGCTCACCTTCCAGGTCAAGGCGAGCCTCCCCGTCGACACGCCGCGCGACCTGAAGACGTACCGCGTCACCGGCACCGCCTCGTCGCCGAGCCTCGTCGTCGCCGGCGTCGAATTCAAGCAGCTCAGCGTGCGGGCTCGTTACGCCGACGGCGTCCTGACACTGACCGAGGCGAAGGCGTCGCTCTACGGCGGCAGCGTCAGCGGCGGCGGCGAGCTGCCCCTGCCGTTCGACAAGGGTGGCCGCGCCAACCTGCGCTTCACCGACCTCGACGTCGGCGCCCTCGCCCGCGACGTGCCGGCCGTGCCGTTTCGCCTCGAAGGCCGCGCCGGCGGCAAGGTGGACGCGACGCTCACGCCCGCGGCGAAGGGGCGCGGCGTCGACGTCCGCGCCGACGTCGACCTGTCGGCGCCGAAGCTGCGCGTGCAAAACTTCACCACGGAGCGGCTGACGGGGACGGTGACGTACCGCGACGGCGCCGGCGAATACCACCTCAAGGGAGGCGTCTTCGGCGGAACCTTCTCCCTGGACGGCCCCATCCCGCCGCGGCGCGAGGCGCCGAAGGGCGGCGGCGGCCGGGCCAACCATTTGCGCATCGAGCGGGCGCAGCTCGGCCGCGTCTGGGAAGCGCTCGGCGTCCGCGAGGCGCCGCGCTCTCTGCGCGGCAGCGTCGATTTGCGCCTCGACTTCGACGTCGGCGCCGACGGGCGCCCGGTCGGGAGCGGGTCGGTCGTCGTCAACCGCGTCCGCTGGGAGACGACGGAGTTGGCCGAGAGCGTCCGCGCCGACCTGCAACTGACGGGCACGGAGTTGCGCTTTCGCGACATTTCCGGCACGCTCGGCGAGGGGGCGCTGCGCGGCCAGGTGGCGATCAATCTGCGCCAGTTCGAGCGGAGCTTCTTCAACCTGGCGCTCGACCGCGTCGACGTGGGACGCCTGCTGGTGCCCTGGCCGTGGCTGACGGGGGTGGTGCAGGGGACGGCGGACGCGCGGCTGCGCGGCACGCTCGGCTCGGAGTGGCGCGGCGGCGGCGACGTGGTGCTGACGCACGGCCGCGTCCTCGGCGCCGACGTCGCCGAGTGGCGCCTGCCGATCAGCTTCGCGTTCGCGCCGGGCCAGGCGCGCGGCCACGTCGACATTTCCGAGACGAGCGCCCAGGTGGCGCGCGGCCGGGTGTCCGGGCGCGCCAGCCTCGGCTTCGGCTACGGCACGCGCCTCGAAGGGCACCTGCGCTTTTACGGCGTCGACCTGCACACGCTGCTGCGGCAGTCGTTAGAGTTGAGCCAGGCCGGCTCGGGGCAGGTGAGCGGCCGCGCCGACTTCGGCGGCAGCGACGTGCGCTCGTTCGACGACGTCACCGCCACCGTCGACGCCTCGTTCAGCCAGACGCAGGCGCTGCAACTGCCGATCCTGTCCCAGGTGGCGCCCTACGTCGCGCCGGGCCAGTCGAACGCGACATTTCAGAGCGGCGAATTGCGCGGCCGCCTCGCCAACGGTCTATTCCGCGTGCAGCGGCTGGCGCTGTCGGGGACGTCGGTCAACCTGTTCGGCGAGGGGACGGTGTCGCGCGAGGGGCGGCTGAACCTGAACGTGACGGCGACGACGGGGCGCCTCGGCATCAACCCGAGCGTGCTGCGCGTCTTCGGCCTGCGCCTGCCGCCCATCGGGCCGGTCCCGGTCCTCCTGATCCTCCAGGTGACCGATTACCTGTCGAACCGGACCGTAAACCTCCACGTCACGGGGACGGTGCGGGCGCCGGCGGTCCGCGTCGAACCGGTGTCGCTGCTCACCGACGAGGTGGTGCGCTTCTTCCTCAACCGCTATAGCGTGCCGGTGCCGTGAGGGGAGCCTGTCGCCCCGGACCTGGGCGGCGCCGGGGCAATGCTCTTTTCACGGCGGTCGCGGGCGGGTAAAGTGTCCGGGGAAGGGGGCAACTCTCATGAAGAACGCGCACGAGCCGTCTCTCAGCCCTTACCTGGACGAGCGCGAGCGGCGCATCAACGAGGACTACGACTGGTGTTTGCATGACGTCGCCGTCCGGAAGAAGCACGGCGGCCGGGCCGTCGTCGCCTATCAGCGAAAAGTCTGGGGCGCGGGGAAGACCTACGCCGCGGCCTGGGCGGCGGCGCGGCGCAAGCCCGGCTGCCCGCCGCGACACGAGTTCGCCCTGGTGATCGTCCCGCATTACCTCCCCGAAGCCGAAACCCGCTGAGCGGCGCCGCGGGCCTTTGGAACCAAGGCGGATGACCACGACCACGACCCTTCACCCCCACCCGGTCCCTTCTCCGACGCCTCTGGTCCGCTACCTCGGTCATTGTTGGTGGACCTGTCATAGCGCCGGACGACACACCTGGAGGAATCGCTGCGACGCCCTCCTGGCCATCGGCCAGCTGCTTTCGGTGATCCCGCGCGCGGCGCGCGAAAGCCTCGACCTTGTGATCGAGCCGGAGGCGGGCTGGCGGGGTCAAGTCCCGACGTGGCTCGGCGTCCCGTGCCGCATCGGCCGCGCGACGCTCTGGCTGCCCGTGGACGAGGAGCCCGGCCGACACCGCGATCTCTCGTTCCTGGCCCTGTTACCGCGCCACGACCTCGACGACGCCCCTCCTTTCATCCAGATCGGAACACAATTCCTGCTCGAGCACCGAATTCAGACCCACCTCGACGCCACCTCCACGGTGAGTCCGGGGCGGCTGACGATTCCTTGATTTCCCCGGCCTCATTTGGGCGCGCTTCTTCCTCAACCGCTACAGCGTGCCGGTGCCGTGACGCGGCGGGCGTTCAGGGCGCCTCCGCCGCGGCGCCGCGGATCGTGTCGAGCAGGCGGCGGTACTCGTCGAGGGCGCGGCGGCACTCCGCCCCGTCCGGAACCTCTTGCGTCAGCTTTTCCAGGGCAGCGACGGAAGTGACCGCGGCTGCCTCGGCGTCGGCCCGCCGGCCCCGCGCCAGGAGCAGTTCCGCCAGCACCGCGTAGCCCTCGCCGCGCTCCTTCGCGATGTCCGCTTCGTTAGGGTAGTCGAGCACGAGGCGGTCGTAGTCCTTCAGCGCCGCCGTCAGGTCGGCGGCCGCGCGGTCGTGGTCGCCCCGCTGGCGCCGCGCCTTGCCGCGGCCGAGGGTCGTCAGGGCGACGCCCCAGCGGTACTCCTGCGCCTGCGGAAACCGAGCGGCCAAGGCGGTGTACACGGCCCGACCGCGGTCGTTCGTCGTTTCGGCCTCCGTGAACTCCTTCTTGGATTCGTAGAGGGACGCCGCGTTAACGAGGCAGCCGGCGAGGGCGTCCTGCGCGTCCTCGGAACCGACGAGCGTGGCGGCCTGCTCCTCGGCCAGCCGGACCGCCTCGCGCAACATCGGCTCGGCCTCGCCGGGCCGTCCCGCGGCGAGCAAGGTGTCGCCGAGGTTGTTCAGCGTCCGGACCTGCCACTCCCGATAGGTCGGCGCCTGAGCCGATTGGGCGTGATCGCGCGTCAGCCGGGCGAGATTTTCCAGGGCCCGGTCGAACGCCGCGCGGGCGGCGGGCGGGTCGCCGCTGAAGCGGAGACACAAGGCCTTGTTGTTGAGGCAGAGCACGAGCCGGAAGCGATAGTCGGGCCGGCCGCGGTCCTCGTCCGCCAGTTCCGTGAGCGCCGCCTCCGCCGCCCCCGCCGCCGCCAGCGCCTCCTCGAACCGGCCCCAGCGGCCGAGGACGGCGGCCTTGTTGCTGCGAGCCGTCGCCAGCGCGAAGCGGTCGGCCGCTTCCGGCTCGGGTCGGCCGGCGAACTCCGCGAAAATGTCTTCAGCGGCGTGACACGCCTTCAGGGCCGCTTCGAGATTCCCCAGCGCCCGGTACACGACGGCCAACTTGTTCCAGACCCGCCCCTTGGCGGCGAGGGCCGTCGGGTTGTTGCCCGCGCGCTCCAGGAAGCGCTCGTACAGCGGCACGACGGCCTCAAGGATCTCGCGCTCGACTTCGAGGAGGCCGGCTTTACGGAGAAGGCCGCGCTCGGCGATATTCACGGCGGGCTTGTCGAGCGCGTCGAGGCTGAGCTGGGCGAAGTAATCGCCGCGCTCGCGCTGCGTCTCCGCGCGCCACCAGAGGGCGGAGAACGTCGGGGCGGCCACGAGAGCCGCCGCCGCGAGCAGCGCTCCCGCCAGCGCCGCCGCCGCCGCCCTGGGGTGTCTTCCGCCCCACGTCGCGAAGCGCCTCAAGGCGCCGGGCCGGCGGGCGACGACTGCCTCGCCGGCGAGGAATCGCTCCAGGTCGTCAGCCAGGTCTTTGGCACTGGCGTAACGCCGGCCGGGGGCCTTTTCCAGGCACTTCAGGCAGATCGTGTCGAGGTCGCGGGGCACCGCGCGGTCGAGCGGCGGCGGATCGTCGTGCTGCACCTGCCGCAACGTCTCGGACCTCGTCTCGGCCCGGAACGGCGGGTGGCCGGCGAGACATTCGTAGAGGATCACTCCCAGGGCGAAGATGTCCGCCGCCGAGCCGACGTCTCTGCTCGCGCCCGCCGCCTGCTCCGGCGCCATGTAGGCGGGCGTGCCGAGGACAGCCCCGGTGTGCGTCTGGCCGTCGTCGGCGTCGAGGAACTTGGCGAGGCCGTAATCGACGATTTTGGGGACGAGCGCCGCTTGCGGCTTAGCACCCGGCACCAAGCCGCAAGCGACCAGAAGGATATTCGCCGGCTTCAGGTCCCGATGCACGACGCCGTGGTCGTGCGCGTGCTGCACCGCGCGCGCCAACGCCTCGCCGAGCGCGGCGGCCTCGCGCGGCGCCAGCGGCTTGCCCGCGAGCCGCCGGCAGAGGTCAACGCCTTCGACGTACTCCATCGCCAGGTACGGCGTGTCGTGGTCGATCCCCACCTCGTAGACGTGGGCGATGTGGGGGTGGTCCAGGCGCGCGGCCGCCAGGGCTTCGACGCGAAAGCGGTTGCGTGCCTCGTCGCGCGGCAGCACCGACGGCCGCAGCAATTTCAGCGCCACGACGCGGTTGAGCGAGAGGTGCCGCGCCTTGTAGACGACGCCCATACCGCCGGCGCCGAGTTCGCCGAGGACATCGTAACCCGGCACGCGCGGCAGCGGGCGCGACGCCGAAGACAACGTGTCGCGGTCGCGCAACTCGCGCTCGGCGCCGACGAGATTCCGCACGGCGGCGGGGTGGTCGCGCAGCTCGGGGTAGCGGGCGAGGTAATCCTCGGCACACGCCGGCAGGCCGTGGACCAGCCGCAGCCCCAAGTCGCGGGCACACAGCTCCACTAGGAGCGGCAGGCGGTCGGACGAGTCCGGCGCGGGCAGGGCGGCGTCGAGGGCGCGCGAACTCGTCTCCGGGCTCCAGTCCTTCTCGAAGACGCTGGCCGCGCGACCGAGGGACGAAGGGAGTTGGAGGACGGTGAGAGCCGAAGCCGGCGCGGCGAGTTCGTTCATGGTTGTGTCGTGTCCGGAGCCTTCGGGGATTCCCGCGGCGGGGTCACTCGCCGCGGGCGCGAGCCAGGCGGTGGCGGACGCGCGCCCAGACGGAGCGCACGTGCCGCGGCGAGCGCTTGAGCGTCTTGGCGATTTCTAACTCGCCCTGCCCTTCCAACTTGGCCTGGAAGACCGCCCGCGTCGTCCGTCAGGCACTTCTCGATGTCCGCGACGATCTCGGCGGCGGCGGCGCGGCGCACCTCGGGCTCGTCGGCCGGGCGCTCGCTGGCCTGGCGCTCGTAGACCTGCGCCTGACGGTCCTGTTCCAATTGCGCCTTGCGCAGCTGGTCGCGGAGCTTGTTGGCCGCGACGTGGACCAGCCAGCCCTCGAATTCCCCGACGTCGAAGGCGGCCAGGGCGGGGTCTTCACCCTTGCGCAGGCGGTCCAGGGCGACGCCCACCGCCGACATGACGGCGCCGTCGCACCAGCCGCGCGACGACCCGAAGCGGTTGCGCAGGGCGATCAGCACGCGCGGCACCACCGCTTCGGCGACGAGGCGCCACGCCGACGAGTCGTCCTCGACGAGGCGACGCGCGAAGGGACGGGGGGCGGGCACTTTTTTCGACATTTTCTTGCCTCCGAGGAAGGCGCCGTTCGTTCTTGGAGAAGAAACAGAGAGAATGCCCCGGCAGACTGGCCCTAAATTAGTACTACAGCGTAGTATTAGGGCCTCGGCCGCCGGGATGCAAGAGAAAAGTTGTCGCCCGAGACGTTTTTTCGCGGCCCGCGCGACGCAGGACCGGGAGGCGTCCTCGGTGCGCCCGCTCCCTCTGCGAGTACCGCGTCGCGACGGAAAATTTCTCGCGGCGGTGTCCCAAATCGGGCGCCGATTCACGTACTACCTCAGGGGAGCGTGCCGACGCACCCCCTCTTGCTCCGACGTTCCGCATCAGGGCGGCATTCCTCAAAGGGGGGGGTCTGTTCATGAAGCCTTTTATTCTGTTCGTGGCGGCGTTGGCCCTGCTCTTCGGCGGCCTGGGTCAGGCGAAGGCGGACATCATCTACGACCCCGCCGCGTCCTTTTCCCCGACGAACAATCCGAACGGCGTGTGGCGCTACGGCTGGTCGCAGACGCTGGGTTCGCCCTTCATTCTCGACGTGGATAGAGCGGTCCGTGACAGGATCGACTATTGGCGAAGCAATCAGTCAGGCATATTCAATGAGCCGGCCGTCTATCATAACGGAACCGGGGTGCCAATAACATCTCTCACTTTCACCCTTCAGCCAGGCCAACTGGTGTTTCATCCCGGCATGGCAGGCCAGTATGCCCTCGTTCGTTGGATTGCGCCTAATGACGGCGCTTTCTCAATCGCAACAACTTTTTCCGGGGTCGATTTCGCCGGGCCGACGACGACCGATGTTCATGTCCTCGTTGACGGCGCCTCGAAATTTGATGGCGCGGTGAACGGCTTCGGCCCCGGCAGTGCCGTGCCTTCTCTAATTAATCTCTCGCTGGTAAAAGGCGATACCGTGGATTTTGCGGTCGGTTATGGCGCAAACCGCTCATACTTCTTTGACTCGACGGGTCTGGCGGCAACGATTACGCAGGTCATCCCCAAGCAGGACGGCGGCGGCACTGCCGTCCCCGAGCCGACGAGTCTTTCCCTCTTCGGCCTCGGCGGCCTGACCCTGCTCGGCTATGCCTGGCGACGGCGGAAGCCGGTTGCATGACGCCCGGTCGCGGTACGACCACGCCTCGTTTCGCGCGGAAGGTCGGGCAACCGCGTCAACACCGTCTTGGTGCCTCTGGGGTTCCCGTCTTGAGGTCATCCTGAAGTGAAAGGGGGGGTCCGCGCTTTTATTCGCGAAGCGGTGTCGTAATTTGAGGCCGAGCGGCGTATTCCCTGGGAGGGCGTTTCTCCCGCGATTTTTGTTGACGGGAGAAGCGCGGTCGCGTAATGTCGCGAAAAAGGAGGTGCCGCATGGTTCGCCGCCTGACCCTCGCCGTTCCCTTGCTCGCGCTCGCCCTCGCGGCGGCACACGCCGCGCCGCCGCAGGACGAAATGGGCGCCCTGTGGGCCAGGAAATGGGCCGAGAAGAACAAGGAGTTCGCCGCCAAGCGCGACAAAGCCAGGGCGACGGTGCTGACGGACTTCGACAAGGCCCTCGACAAGGTGGACCGGCTGAGGGGCCTGACCCCGGCGGCCCGGACGGACCGGCGCAAAGAACTGCAAGCGGCCCGGAAGACCTTTGAAGCGAACGGCACCTTCCCGCCGGACGACGACTTCGTCGTCATCCAGCTGGACTATTTCATGAAAGTCAACAAGGCCGCCATCCCGGTCTCCCTGCTGATCGACGAGGTGATCGAGAAGGGGAGCAAGACGGGGAGCGACGCCCTGGAGAAGCAGGGCCTGAAGATGAAGGCCGACCTGGAACAGCAACTCGGCGGGGCGAGCCGGCTCGTCGAGGGCTCCGTCTGGCACGGCGAGCTGCGCCGGTCGGGCGGCGATACCATTCCTTACCACCTTTACATGGGCAAAATGGGCGGCGGGGGCCTGTTCAAGGGGCACGTCGAGGACAACCCCGGCGTGGCCGGCAACTGGGCCTACGACGTGGAAGGGCAGACGCGCGCCCTGGGCGTGGAGTACAAAATCTCGAAGAACCTGCGGGGCGGCTTGACCGCCGTCTCTGTGAGCGGCATCGTGAGCGGAGACCGGTTGATCGCCAACATCGTCCAGGTCGCGGGGAAGGGAAAGCCGACCGCGGCGCTGCTCGTGCTGAAGCGCGTGAAGTGAGTCGTCGGGAGCCAAAATCGCGCTTCGGGCGGGTCGTGCTTCCTGCCCGCCGTCTTACCGCCTGGACACACTCCGTCCTGGCGAGGTACGATGCGTGGGTCACCCAAACCGCCCGATGAGCGACCACGAGATCCTCATGAGCCTCAACGACGCCGTCGGCGTTTCGCCTCCTTCCTTTGACGTCCCGCCGCCGCCGCTGAGCAAAGGGGAGCGTGAGTATCGGGCGTTTCAGCGCCTCCTCCCGCAACTCCTGACCGCTCATCGGGGCAAGTACGTCGCCATCCATGAGGAACAACCCGTCGATAGCGACGCGGACGACGTCGTGCTGATTCTTCGGGTTCACGCGCGCTTCGGGTACGTGCCCATCCACGTCGGCCTGGTCACGGACACGCCAGCGCCCCCGATCCACGTCCCTCCTTACCGACTTTACCTCCCTGGAGCGGCGCTGACGGAAGACTCCCTGGAGGCGCGCGCCCGTCGCGGCAGTCGGAAGAAGTTTGAGGCCGCGCTGAAGACCGTTCCGGACGTAGCGCCCGAGGAATTCGACCGCCTGCCTCCCCCGGACGCGCCATAACCGGCCCGATGCGCCTGAGGGCGGACCTCATCCCACGCCGGCGCGTCGGGCCGGTCTGTTCGTGGCGGCCACGAAGCGGATTTCGACGCGCTTGTCCAGGGCGGCGGCGATGCGGCGCAGCATGGCAAGCGAGTGCCCATCGTAGTCGGCGTCTTCGAGTCGGCAAATGACCGAGGCGGTCGTGCCGACGCGCTTCGCCAACTCGCGCTGGCTCAGCCCGGCCTCCGTGCGCAGGGCGAGGATCTTCCGGGCGATCTCCGCGTTGGCCCGCTCCTCTTCCAGCAGGGCAAGCATCTCGGGCTTCCCCTCGAAATATCGGCGGTGGAGGATCTCCACGGCGTCCGTCGTCGGTTTGCTCTTCTTGCTCATGAATCGTCTTCCGCGTCGTTGTTCCGAGGGTGTGCGTCGTCGATCCGGGGGTGCGCGTCGTCGTTCCGGGGGTGCGCGTCGTCGTTCCGGGGGTGCGCGTCGTCGTTCCGGGGGTGCGCGTCGTCGTTCCGGGGGTG
>JBBROG010000295.1:0-9599 GCA_038229635.1 Gemmatales bacterium | reverse complement strand
GGGCGGCCGAGCGGATCACGTCGTCGAAGGGCTTGGTGTCCATGGTGCATGACCTCGCGGGCGATGAGAGGACACACTACGATTCGGCGGGCCGCTGGAAAGCCCGTCCACGGGTAATTCTCAACTCGCCCCTCGCCTAAGCGACGTAGGCGGGATCTCGGTCCCACGTCCCCCGGCCCGAGTTGCAAGGAGCGAACCGCCGCTCGATGTCTGACCGCGACCAGGACGGCGCCGGCGTTGTCGTTGGCGATCCGCCATGTATCGCTCTGCCGGTTGAGGAGAGCGTGTCCGTCTCCTTCGACGGGGGGAGGCGAGCCATCGGGCGTGCAGCGGCGTTAGTTGGTACGGCACGATGTTAGCGGACGCTAACAAAAGCAGCTTAAGTTAGTGTACACTAACATAGAACCGGAAAGACGAAAAATGCTCGTTGGGCTGACGGTGCGGACTGGCTCATCAACCTTCTACGGATTCTAGGGGGATATGGGGCTTCTAGGACCGTCGATGCCCCTTACGAATGTCTCCCTGCCTGATTGCTTGCCCCCCGCAACGGAATCAACGTCCCGCTCGACGTCAGCGGCGCCGTGAGGCGAAGAGCAACAGGCAGCCGTCCTCACGCAGCGCGGCGTCGCGCTCGGCCGGCGTAATACCGTGGCGCCCCTCGGCGGCGCTCAGCGTGAAGGCGCTGGCGGCGCGCAGGCGGTTCAAGCCGGCGTCGAACGCCTCCCGGCTCACGTCGGCGAGGGCGGCACGGAGATCGACCAGCGAGACGAAGTTGTGACCGCCACGGGCGGCGTCGAGGCGGTCGAACGCGGCGGCGAACCGAGAGGCGAAGTCGTCGGGATTGACGAGCAGGGCGGCGAGCCGCGCCCGATCCGTCGCCGACAGCCCCAGCAATGCCGACGCCAGGGCGGCGAGAGGGTCGGCGTTCGCGGTTCCCGGCTCGCTGGTGCAACCAGCGGTGCAACCGGAAATCGTTCTTTCCGCAAGTCCTTTGTTCTCAACACTTGCGTTGGGTGTACCCTTGCTCGACACGCTGGGGGTCACAGGTTCAAGTCCTGTAGCGCCCACTCCAAGAGGACCGCTGACAGGACTTGTCAGCGGTCCTTTTCCTTTGACAGGACAACCCCTTACGACGACGGCCCCTCTTTCCTCCCGTCCTTGTCTCTTACCTGCCAATCGGGAGTTCTCCGGCAGGGTCGTCGCCTTCCCCGGTGCCCAACCCCCGGCCTGCTCGTGCCAGAACGAGCGGATGCGCTCCTGCAAGCCAATGATTTGGTCGGCGGTGGTCGCCCCATCATCGGCACGGGGGTGGAAGTGGATCGCAGCCCCCCTCGGAAACGCCCGCACGAACGAGGAAGGCGAACAAATCGAACGCCTTCCCTGACCTTCGGGCATTCCCACCTGGTTTTAATCTTGCATTCGAGATTTTGGCGTTCCCCCGGCATCACGTTGCTCGGTAAATGAGCACCCGAATTCATCCATTGCGACGGCTAGGTCGTCGATACGTTCCTGTAAAAGAACTCACCGCAGAGCACGCAGAGAACGCAGAGAAAAGACAAAGAGGAAGCAGGGCAACCGCGGGACCGGCCTTATACTCTCCTCTGTCTTTCCTCTGCGTTCTCTGCGTGCTCTGCGGTGAGTTCTTTTCTCCTGACTGCCCCGCGCCTCGCACAATAAGCTACACTCTGCGCGAGACCGACCGGGGCCACGTCGCCCCCGTCCGGTCCCGACTTGTGCGAGGCTCGCCATGAACGTCCGCAAAGCCGTCGTCACCGCCGCCGGGCGGAGTCAGCGCGCCCTGCCGCTGCAAACCCTCGTCGACCGCGATGGCGCCGAGAAGACCGCGCTGGAGATCATCGTCGAGGAGGTCGTCGGCGCCGGCGTCGACGAGATCTGCCTCGTGGTCGCGCCGGGCGACGCGGCGGCGTACCGGACGGCGGCGGGCAAGCGCGCCGCCCACCTCACGTTCGTCGAGCAGGGCGAGCCGCGCGGCTACGGCCACGCCCTGAGCCTGGCCCGCGACTTCGCCGGCCGCGAGCCGTTCCTGCACCTCGTCGGCGACCACCTCTATGCCAGCGGCACGACGGCCCGCTGCGCCCAGCAAGTCGTCGACAAGGCGCGGGCCGAGAACTGCTCCGTGTCCGCCGTGCAGCCGACGCGCGAGACGATGCTGCCCTACTACGGCACCGTCGGCGGCAAGCGCGTCGCCCGCCAGACGAATCTTTACGAGATCGACACCGTCCTCGAAAAGCCGACGCCGACCGAAGCGGAGCAGAAGCTGATCGTCCCCGGACTGCGGGCCGGGCACTACCTCTGCTTCTTCGGGATGCACGTCTTCACGCCGGCGGTGATGGACCTGCTGGCGTCGGGCGAAGCGACGGGGGCGCTGTCGCCGGTCCTCGCCGAGCTGGCGAAGCGCGAGCGCTACCTGGCCCTCCAGGTCGAAGGGCGGCGCTACAATATCGGCGTCAAGTACGGCCTGCTGGTGGCGCAACTCGCCCTGGCGCTGGACGGCGTGGACCGCGAGTCCGTCCTGGTCCAACTGGTCGAGTTGCTGGCGGCGCGCGGCCGTTGAACGAGATTGCAGGAGCCCCGCCGATGACCCGACGACTGCGAACGATCATCACCGCCGCCGACCCCGCGCTGCGCGACGCCCCGCTCGACGCCTTCTGCCGCGCCGCCTCGTTCCGGGAACTGCTCGCGGAGTGCGACGACCTGGAGCGCTTTCGCCAGGAGTCGGCGAACCTGTACGAGCGCGTCCGCGCCCTCTTCTTCCTCCACGCCATCCATCGCTTTCATCTGCCATTGCGTCCCGAGTTGCCCAAGAAGGGCCGCGTCCCCTTTTCCGGGCACGAGCGACTGTTGGTGCGCCGCTTCGACGAGGCAGTGCAGGCATTTCTCGCCGAGCAGCGGGCAAGCGGGCCGAGCGACGCCCTGGCCAGCGCCCTCGCCGCCGCCTACCGCGAACTCGCGTTTCAGACGCTCGCCGACCAGGTGCGGCGCAGCGTCCGCGAGGTGCGCGGCAACCGCTGGATGTTCCGCCTCGGCCACCCCGCCGACCACCCGCTGCGCCTCCGCCCCGAACTGCTGTGCCGCCCGTCGCCCGACGCCCCGTTCCCGATCCTGCGCGAGCGCACCCCCGTGCGCATGGACCTGTCGCACAGCGCCTGGAGCGACATCTTCTTTTTGGGGATGGATTATCCCGAAGGGGCGCGCGTCCTCAACGTGTCCATCGACCTGGCGGTGCGCGGCCGCGACGCCGCCCCGAAACCGCCCGTCGAGGTGATGCTCCGCGTCATCGACGAGCCGGTGCTGCGCCTGGTCAGCGTCGACCTCGGCGCCTCGGCGGACATTTCGTCACTCGCCGACGTCTTCGACTTCGCCAAAGACTATCTCGGACTCCTCAAGGCGGCAGTGATCGCCGGCGGGATCGTGCCGCCCGGTCTCGAAGGTTCGGAGCAGAGCCTCGGCGACCTGCTGGCCCGCGTCGTCGGGCCGGGGCTGGGGCTGGAGGTCGTCTCCAGCGTCAACGACATCCCCAAGGGCTCGCGCCTGGCGGTGTCGACGAACCTGTTGGCGGCGCTCATCGCGGCGTGCATGAGGGCGACGGGGCAGGCGCGGTCGCTGACCGGCCCGCTGTCCGAAGACGAGCGCCGTCTGGTCGCCGCCCGCGCCATCCTCGGCGAGTGGCTCGGCGGCTCCGGCGGCGGCTGGCAGGACTCCGGCGGCGCCTGGCCCGGCATCAAGCTCATCGAAGGCTGCCGCGCCGTCGAGGGCGACCCCGAATACGGCGTCAGCCGCGGCCGCCTGCTGCCGCGCCACACCCTCCTCGGCGCCGACGCGGCACCGGAAGGCGTGCGCCGCGGCCTGCAAGACAGCCTCGTCCTCGTCCACGGCGGCATGGCGCAGAACGTCGGCCCGATCCTGGAAATGGTGACGGAAAAGTATCTCCTGAGGGGCGAGGCCGAGTGGCACGCGCGTCAGGAGGCGCTGCGCCTCCTCGACGGCCTGCTCGCGGCGCTGCGCTCCGCCGACCTGCGCCAAATCGGAGCGCTGACGGGCCGCAACTTCGCCGGGCCGATCCAGGCGATCGTGCCGTGGGCGAGCAACTACTACACCGAACTGCTCATCGAGCGTGCCGGCCGGCGCTTCGGCGACGACTTCTGGGGCTTTTGGATGCTCGGCGGCATGTCGGGCGGCGGCATGGGCTTCCTCGTCGACCCGCGCCGCAAGGCGGAAGCTCAGGACTTCATGCAGGAGACGATGAGCGCCGCGAAGCGCGAGTTGGAGCATTCGCTGCCGTTCGCGATGGAGCCGGTCGTCTACGACTTTGCCGTCAACGAGCGCGGCACCTTCGCGGACCTTCTGAGCGGCCGCGACGCGCTGATGCCGCCGGGCTACTACGCCCTGCGGGCGCCGGCGCTGTTGCGCCAGGACGTGCGGCAACTGACGCCGCTGTGCCGGCAGGAATTGGAGCGCTTCGGCGCCGCCTGCCGGGCGCGGCCGGAGATGGCCGGCATGGTCGAGGTGCTGTTCGACCGCCTGATGCCGCGCGGCCGGCGCGACCAGGGCGGACCCGACGGGCTGGAAGAACTGCTGCGCCGCAACGGCTTCGACCGCGCGCAGCACGAGCAGATCCGCGCCGACCTGCGCCGCGGGCTCATCGGCCTGGCGCAAAACCGACGTCCCGCCAGCGCCGCCCTGGAGGACGTGCGCGACGACGACGTCCTCGATCCCGAAAGCGACCCGAAGTGGCGTCGCCTCGGCGAGGACGTGCTGGCGTCGGGCGCCGTCGCGGTGGTGACGCTGGCGGCGGGGGCCGGGTCGCGCTGGACGCACGGCGCCGGCGTCGTCAAGGCGCTGCACCCGTTCTGCAAGCTCGGCGGCCGGCACCGCACCTTCCTCGAAGTCCACCTCGCCAAGAGCCGCCGCGCCGGCCGCGCCGCCGGCGTGCCGCTGCCGCACGTTGTCACCACCGGCTACCTGACGCACGAGCCGACGGCCGAGCACCTGCGGGCGCGGAACGACTACGACTATCCGGGGCCGCTGCGCCTGTCGCCGGGGCAGGCGGTCGGCCTGCGCCTGGTGCCGATGGTGCGCGACCTGCGCTTCGCCTGGGAGGAGCTGCCGCAGCAAATGCTCGACGAGCAGGCGCAAAAAGTGCGCGACAGTCTGCGGGCGGCGCTGCTCGGCTGGGCGCGCCAGGCGGGCGAGGGGGGCGACTACACCGACAATATACCGCCGCAATGTCTGCACCCCGTCGGCCACTGGTTCGAGGTGCCGAACCTGCTGCGCAACGGCACGCTCCGCGACCTGCTGCGCGAGCGGCCGCAGTTGCGCACGTTGATGGTCCACAACGTCGACACGCTCGGCGCCGACTTCGACCCGGCGCTGTTGGGCCTGCACGTCGCGGGCGGCAACTGCCTGACCTACGAGGTCGTGCCGCGCCGCCTGGAGGACCGCGGCGGCGGGCTGGCGCGCGTCGGCGGCCGCGTCCGCCTGGTCGAGAGCCTGGCGCTGCCGCGCGAGGAGGACGAGTTCAAGCTGACCTACTACAACTCGCTGACGACCTGGGTGGACGTCGACCGACTGCTCGCGGTGTTCGGCCTGGGCCGCGACGACCTCGGCGACGAGGAGAAGGTGGCGGCGGCGGTGCGGCGCCTGGCGGGGCGCATGCCGACTTATGTCACTCTTAAAGAGGTCAAGAAGCGCTGGGGGCACGGCCAGGAGGACGTCTTCCCGGTGTGCCAGTTCGAGAAGCTGTGGGGCGACATGACGGCTCTGCCGGAAGTGTCGTGTACCTTCGCCGCCGTGCCGCGGTCGCGCGGCCAACAGCTCAAGGACCAGGCGCAACTCGACGGCTGGTTGCGCGACGGCTCGGCCGCTTACGTCGAGTCGCTGTGCGCATGGGAGTAGCTCGGCATGAGACCGTGAGGCACCTCCGCGGGTGTGATCCGTCATGACAAGTCGGACGTCCACATCTCCCGGAACGACCGCCGCGCCGGCGCCGGAAAGTCGCGTGCCCTCGTCCAGCCGTTTCCGGGACCCGGCAGCTTGCTCAACCAGCCGTCCTTCGCGAACCTCCGCAGGACGAGCCGCGCGGCGCGCAGCGTCATCCGGTACAGCCACGGGCGGCGCAGCACTTCCTTCCCCAGCCGGTACGCCAGCGCCTCCCACCGCCCCGCCTTGTGGGCGTGCTGCAACTCGCGCAGGCCGATGAGCATGTGCGGGATGTTGATCTTCACCGGACACGCCGACAGACACGCCCCGCACAGCGACGACGCATGGGGCAACTCCGGGTTCGCGCGGACGCTGTCGTACAGCGGCGTCAGGATGCTGCCGATCGGCCCCGAGTAGACGCCGCCGTAGGCGTGGCCGCCGACGCGCCGGTACACCGGGCAGGCGTTCAGGCACGCCCCGCAGCGGATGCACTGCAAGCTCTCGCGGAACGGCGTCGCCAGCACGCGCGAGCGGCCGTTGTCGAGCAGCACCAAATGAAACTCCTCCGGGCCGTCGGCCTCGCCGGCGCGGCGCGGGCCGGTGAGGAGCGTCGTGTAGACCGACAGCGTTTGCCCCGTCGCCGCCCGCGCCAGCAGCTTCAGAAAGACGGGCAAATCCTCCAGGCGCGGGATGACCTTCTCCATGCCCATCAGGGCAACGTGGACGCGCGGGCAGGTCGTCGTCAGTCGGCCGTTCCCCTCGTTGGTGACGAGGACGACCGTCCCTGTCTCGGCGACGGCGAAGTTGGCGCCGCTGACGCCGACGTCGGCCTGGGCGAACTTCTCGCGCAGGACGCGGCGACCCGTCAGGGCGAGGCTCTTGGGGTCGTCGGGCAGCGCCTCGCCGAGCTTTTCCGACAGCAGCCGGGCGATGCTCTCGCGCGTGTGATGCACGGCCGGGGCGACGAGGTGCGACGGCCGCTCGCCGGCGAGTTGTAAAACGTATTCGCCGAAGTCGGTCTCCGTCACCTCCATCCCCGCCGCCTCCAGCGCCGGATTGAGATGGATTTCCTCCGTCGTCATCGACTTCGATTTGACGACGCGGCGGGCGCCGACGCCGGCCGCGATGTCGACGACGATCCGGCACGCCTCCCCGGCGTCGGCCGCCCAGTGGACGTGGCCGCCGGCGCGGCGCACCGACGCCTCGAGCTGTTCGAGGTAGCGGTCCAGGTGCGCGAGGGTGTGTTCCTTGATCCCCTTGGCGTGGTCGCGGAGCTTGTCGCTGTCGGCGAGGGCGGCGTAGCCGCGGCGGTTGCCGGCCAACAGGGTGCCGGTCAGGCGGACGAGCGCCGCTTGCAGCGGCGGGTCGGCGAGGGCCTGCCGCGCGGCGCCGGGGAAGTCGTGGTGCTCGTGGCGCGCGTAGTCGTGAGTCATGCGGGCATCATAACAGCGAAACGCCCGCGCGGTTCGGTTACAGCGTCTCCGTGCCGTCGCCGACCTGGAAGCGCTGGGCGAGGACGCTGGTCGAGAAGACCGTCGGGCTGAGGTTGATGTCGAAGTTCAGGCCGGCGAGGCGTACCTGGACGAACAGGGTGCCGTCGGCGCCGCTGCGGAAGAAGATGCCGCCGAGGTCGGTCGAGTTCGGCGGCGGCGACGAAGACGGGGGCGTCACTGTGACCGTGCCGTTCGTGCCGCCGAAGACGAGCGGCAGGGCGTTGGACGAGAAGTTGAAAGGCCGGACGCCGAGTGAGTTTTGGAGGAGGAGGTCGAAGAGGCCGCTCGTCGTCCCGGTCGTGCCGGCGGCGCCCGTGCCGCCGAAGAGCGACGTCGTGTTGAGCGCCAGCGACCCGGTCGCGGCGAGCGTGCGGCCGAGCTGGACGGCGAAGCTCGTCAGGTTTGTCCCCGCGCCGCCGGCGAGCGCCGACAGGGTCGACGAGTTGGCGAGCGTCTGTAGCTCCGCCGCCGCGATGGTCGGGTCGGCGGAGACGAACAGACCGATGGGGGAGATGGCCATGTCCGTACCCTCGCGTCGCGGGCGCCGGAGGGGGCGCCCGCCAACCCGCTCATGTTATCAGGTCGCGGTCAGGGCGGATTCCTCCTCGAGCGCCAGCGGCACGACGTCGTCGCCCTTGACGCGGGCGTGGAACTCGGCGTGACAGCGCGGGCAGAGGAACGTGACGACTTTTTTCGACGGCACCGCCGTCGCCCACACGGCTCGGTCCTCGCGGGGCAGTTGATCGCCGGACCAATGGCAGTCGGGGCGGGGACAAGTGACCCAATAGCTGGTCAACACGGTCGGCCTCCTGACGGACGTGAGTGCGAAATGGGGTGAGACGAAGGGCAAAGGGTTTTCTAACACGTCACCCCGCCGGCGCCAAGGAAAATCCGGCGCGAAAATGAGAAGATTCGCCGCGCGGGGGCGAAACGGCACGCCGGTCACAGCGGCGCCGGCAGCGCGAAGCCGGGCGGTTGTGGGAGAGTAGGAGCTAGGCCGAATAGATGAGCCCCAGCATTCGGAGTGCCGCTCCGGCCGCCTTGAGTTTGTTCGCGCCTACCCCTTTCGACATCCCTACACGAGCCCGGAAGACGATAGGAATCTCGATAACGCGCATGCGCAGGCGCAGCGTCTCGATGAACATATGCGGCGAATAGTGGTTCCCTCGGACGTGCAGGCGACCCCTCAGGCGCTCGTAACTGGCGACCCGCATTGCCCGGTAAGTACAGCCGACGTCGGTGAGGCGCGTCCCCCAGAAGCGTACTTGCACCAGCTTGGCGACGATCTGATTGGCCGGGTTGATGAGCCAGTCCATCTGGGTGTCGGTCTCGCGCAATTCTTGCGTGGCGCGGGTGCCGAGAACCAGGTCGCAATTTTCGAGATAGGCCAAGAACTTCTTGACGTCCGCCGCCACGAAAGTACAGTCGCCCTCGCAGAGGATGACGACGTCGGCTCCCCGGGAAGCCTCCGCCAGGGCGCGCATGCAGCAGGAGCCGTACCCGGGCACTTTCTCGACGACGACCTCGTCCGCCCCCGCCTCGACCGCGGCGTCGCTCTGGTCCGCGAACGACTGTCGGTGGTACAGGACGTTTCTGTCGAGGCGCAAACTTACGGCCGTGTTCATGCCTGCCAGTAGCACCACCGCCGTGAGAGCCAGGCGGCGCCGCCGGGGCGTATCGCACAGCCAGAGCAGAGCCGGGGCGATGCCGAGGGTGTAATAGTCCAAGTAGCGAAAGCGCTGGAGCAGGTCGAAGGCCGCCATGAGGACGATGGTCAGGGCCGGGAGGCGGAGGCTGAGCCTACCCGGGGCGCCCGGCGAGGAGGCACGCCCGGTCGGAAAGACCACCAGATAGGCGGCGGCGAGAGCTACTGCCACCCCGGTTGCCTGGCCGGCGATCCGAAAGGGGAACCCGGCGTTGACGCTCAGCAGCGTCGGCGGGCCAGCCGAAAGCATCGTCCGGGCTCTCATGCACTGCAGGTACGGGAGGAGTTGATAGCGTAGGCCCTTGGGCCGGAGGTACCATCAGGAGGATTGCAAAGTCTACTTTCCTCGTTATCCTGTTGACTTGTCAGGAGTTGACCGTTTCCCCTTTGGAAGGACTCCCATGTCAACCGTCCCTGCGCTCTCCCTGCGCGCGGCCCTGCAACAACTCACCGACCCGCGG
>JBBROG010000294.1:0-9614 GCA_038229635.1 Gemmatales bacterium | reverse complement strand
GCCCCCCCCGCCGGCCCCACCCCCAACACCCACCCCCCGCGCCCCCCGCCCCCGCTCGGTCCGGGCGCGGCGCCGCGGCCGCCTGGGGGGCGCCCGAGCGCCTCCCCCCCACGACGGCACGGCGACGTCGAGCGATCTGTTCCAGTCGGTGCTGACCATGCTCGACCCGCAGGTGTTTCTGACGCTGGTGCCCATCGTGCCGGCGGGGACGGAGCCGCTCAACGGCCACACGGCGGTGAAGCAGGACGAGGAGCGCGCCCGCCAACTCGGCCGCGAATTGAAGATCCACGAAGTGACCGGCGACGCGGCGGCGGCCGTGGTCCAGCTGGCGCGCGAGGAGCGCTACGGTCTCATCATCGTGCCGCTGCCGCCGGAGGTGTCGACCGATTTGGAACAGCCGCTCGACCCGCGGGCGCGGCACATCCTCAAGCACGCGCACTGCCCGGTGTTTCTCGCGGGGGCGCCGGTCATCCCGGACGAGGTCGTGGACACCAGGCCGGGCGCCGGTTAAAGTGGGGAAAGAGTTTTGAGCCGCTTGCGGCTTCGCAATTGCGAAGCCGCGAGCGGCAATTCGGGCGAGGTGAGTGATAATGACGATTCGCGTTTCCCCGTGGGCGCTCGGCGCGCTCCTCGCCTGGGCGGCGGCGCCGCTCGGCGCGGCGGAGATCATTCCGGACCTGCGCAGCCCCGCCGCGTCCGAGGCGCGGCTGAAGAAGGACATCTTCACCCTCGCTTCCGACAAAATGGAAGGCCGCGGCGTCACGACGAAGGGCAACGCCCTCGCCGCCGACTACATCGCCGCCGAGTTCAAGAAGGCCGGCCTCACGCCCGCCGGCCCCGACGGCAGCTACTTCCAGCCGTTCGGCATCAACGGCACCGCCCTGGAGAAGCCGGCCCGTCTCGTCCTCTACGGCCCGCAGGGGCAGCAAGTCGTCCTCAAGCAGGGCGTCCACTTCGAGCCGATGGGCCTGTCGTCCGCCGGCCGCCTCGTCGCCGCCCCGGTCGTCTTCGCCGGCTACGGCATCACGGCGAAAGACCCCGACCTCGACGAGTACGCCGGCCTCGACGCCGCCAACAAGGTCGTCGTCGTCCTGCGCGACACGCCGCGCGCCGACAACAAGTTCGCGGTCGGCGCCAACTGGCGGCGCCGCCACGGCTCGTTCACCGAGAAGATGAAGAACGCGGACGCACACAAGGCGTCGGCGATCCTCTTCGTCAACGACCGCGACACCGCCGCCGACGGCGACGACCTGCTCACCTTCGGTTACACCGCCCCGTTCCCGACGCCGTACAAGCTGCCGGCGCTGCACGTCCGCCGCGCCGTCGCCGAGAAGCTCCTGGGGACGAGCCTCGAATCCCTGGAACGGGACATCGACCGCGACCTGAAGCCGCGCAGTCAACCCATCGCCGACTGGACGGTCAGCCTCGAAGTCGACGTCACGCGCGGCCCCGGCGCCATCCCGGCGAAGAACGTCGTCGGCGTCCTGGAGGGCTCGGGCAAGCTGGCGGACGAGACGGTCGTCTTGGGCGCCCACTACGACCACGTCGGCTACGGCGGGCCGTACAGCCTCGCCACCCTGAAGAAGATGGTCCTCCACCCCGGCGCCGACGACAACGGCTCGGGGACGACGGCGATCCTCGAACTGGCTCGCCGCCTGGCGCAAGAGCCGAAGCAGGGCGACCGCCGCCGCCTCGTCTTCATGACCTTCAGCGGCGAGGAATTGGGCCTGTTCGGGTCGGATTACTACTGCAAGCACCCGCTGTTCCCGCTCGACAAGACCGCCGCCATGATTAACCTCGACATGGTCGGCCGCCTGGCGAAGGATCCGAAAACGAACAAGGACCGGCTGACCGTCTACGGCACCGGCTCGGCGACGACGTTCGACGCGCTGCTCGACGCGCTCAACAAGAAGTACGACTTCCAGATCAAGAAGATCCCGTCGGGCATCGGGCCAAGCGACCAGATGACGTTCTACCTGAAAAAGGTCCCCGTTTTCTTCCTGTTCACGAACGACCACCCGGACTACCACCGTCCCGGCGACACGCCGGACAAGATCAACGTGCCGGGGATGCGCCGCGTGATCGACCTGACGGAGGAGATGGCGGCGCACCTGGCGTCGGTGCCGGAGCGCCCAGAGTACCTGCTCGTGAAGGGGCCGGCGATGGCGGGCGGGCCGTCGGGGCCGCGCCTCGGCATCCGGCCGGACTACGGCGACGCCGGCGACGGCGTGTTGCTCGGCGGCGTCAACGAGGGCGAGGCGGCGGCGAAGGCCGGACTCAAGGAGGGCGACCGCCTCGTCGAGATCGGCGGCAAGTCGGTCAAGAGCCTCGAAAACTACATGGTGCTGATGCGCGGCTACAAGAAGGGGGACACGCTCGACGTGACCATTCTCCGCGCGGGAGTCAAGCAGACGGTGAAGGTGAAGTTGGACTGAGGATTTGCCGCTTGCGGCTTCGCAAGTGCTAAGCCGCAAGCGGCTCGGAGGTTACTTCCCCTTCTCGTAATCCCCTTCGACGAGTTGGCGCGCGTCGTCGTTGACGCCGCCGCTCGACTTCAGGTCGCCGATAGTCATCTTGTCCTTCTCGACCTTGGTCGAGAACGAGAACAGGTCGCCTTCGCTCGGCCCGCCTTCGATGCCGGACTTCGTCACCTTGTTCAGGCGGCCGAAGAGCGTGCCGTCTTTGCTGACGCCGTAGTCGGCGTCGGCCTCGATCTTGGCTTCGCCGCGCGCGATGGTGATGCGCAGGCCGTCCGCCTTGATGGCGAACGTGACCTTGGCGTCGCCGGCGCTCCTCGTCCAGGTGCCGACCGGCTTCTTGGGACCGTCCGTCTTCTTCTTGTCCTCGGCCAGGCCCGGAACGACGCACAGCAGCGCGACGACCAGGGCGGCGAGAGTCCGACGTGGCATGGCTCAGCCTCCTTCCGCGGGGACAGGGGAACGAAACCGCGATCCTAGACAGGGTAGCGGATGAGGTACGGAACGAGGAGGGGCAAACCGCTCACTTCTTCGCCGGCGCCGGTTTCGCCTTGACCTCGGCCATGACGGCGGCCACGTCCTTCTCGGCGAGCCCCTTGAAGACCTTGCGAATCTTCATCTTGTCGTAGAGGACGACAATCACGTCGGCGGTCGGGTCGAGGTCGTAGTTGCCCTTCTGGAGGCTCGGCAGGCCGTCGAGCGTCAGCAGAACTCTGGTCAGGTCGCCTTTCTGGCGGCGGATCTCGTCGGCCCGGGCGGCGCGGGCGTCGTCCTCGGCGAAGACGTCCGGGAGGGCGTCGTCGTGGAAAACCGCCGCCGCCATCAGCCGGGCCTTCGGGTTGTCGCCGACGTAGGTGTCGAGCTGCTTCAGCAGCGATTGAACCGGCTTCCAGCGCGGCGCGCTGTTGAAGTCCGCGTTCTTGACGAAGACGAGGACGCCCGGGTCAAGACCGTGCTCGCAGAGCGGGCAATGGAACTTCCCCTCGTTCTTGCCGTTGGCGACGTTGAAGGGCCGGAACGGGCCGGGGAGGTCGGCGCCTTCCTTCAGGCCGGGCTTGGCGTCGGGCGGCGCGGCCGGCTTGTCGTCGGCGCGGAGGACGGCGGCCGCGAGGAGCGCGGCGACGGCACACAGGGTCACGGCTCGGGGGTGCATCGGCGGAAAACTCTCAGAAGGGTGAGGGCAAGGGACGAGTGACGCTCACCCCTCCAGGATGACGCCGACGCGGCGGCGCGTCAATGGGAGGGCGCGGCGGGCGCGGCGCCGAGTCCGGCGTCGCGACGCGAATGTGCCGTCAAGTCGGGAAAGGCGAGGCGGCCTCAGCCGCGCTTCGCGGGGGTCGGACTCGGGGCGGGCGCCGGCGGCGGCTCGACGAAGGTGGTGATCTCAGCGGTGTCGAGGGCGCGGGCGAGGGTATCCGCGACCGACGGGGCGAGGCCGCCGATCTCGTCGGCGGCGGAAATCGGCGGGGGCGAGACGGCCTCGTCGAGAAGAACCTCGAAGACGAGCGGACCCACCTGAACCTGGTCGCCGTGGCGCAGGGAGCATTCCTGCAAGAGACGCACGCCGTTGACGAGGGTGCCGTTGCGGCTGCCGAGGTCGCGCAGCGCGGCCCCGGACGGCGACACGCGGAGGAGGCAATGCTGGCGACTTACCCAATCGCTGTTGGGGCGGACATGGCACTCGGCGCCGCGGCCGAAGACGTACTCGCCTTGCGGGAACTGCAGGCTTTTTCCTTCGGGCCGTCCTTGCACGATGAGTAGCTTTACGTTCATCGACACACCAAGCCCCCTTGGCCCGCGGCCCGGCGCGCGTGGAGGAGTCGCGCCGGCTGTTGCCTCCAAGCAGACGTCCGTGATGGGAGCATTGTGGCCATTTCTTCCCACTTTTGCAACAGAAGGCCCGCGATTTTCTTCACAACCGCCTTTAGGCGGGTGGGAGTGCGGCACTTGGCGAACGCTAAGAGTCAGTCCCGTAAGCCCCTCGCCCCTGTACTCAGGGGAGAGGGGTTGGGGTGAGGGGTGTCTTTGCGCCCCGGAAAAACCCCTCACCCCCGACCCCTCTCCCCTGAGTACAGGGGCGAGGGGAGCTTACGGGACAGACTCTAAGCCGCGAGCGGCGGGGAGGCGCCCTCCTCTCCCACTCGCCGTTCGGCCCTCGTATTGTGAAGATACCCTTGTGAAATTGTGAACGATCCGTGAAGAGACGGGCTCCTTCTCCCCTCGGACTTCGGAGGCTGTGCCGATGCGCTTCAGTCTGCTCCCGCGCGAAGAGAAGTTCTTCGACATGTTCGACGAGGCGGCCGCCGTCATGACGCTGGCGGCGGCCAAGTTCCTGACGCTGGTGACCGACTTCGACGACTTGCAGGTGCGCAGCAACGAACTGAAGCACCTGGAGACCAACTGCGACGAGATCGTCGAGCGCATCATTCAGGCGCTGGACCGCAGCTTCATCACCCCGTTCGACCGCGAGGACATCCACGGCCTGGCGACGTCGCTGGACGACGTCCTCGACAACATGGAGGAGACGGCCCACCGCTTCGCCGTCTTCCGCATCGACAAGCCGACGCGGCAGGCGGTCGCGATGGCCAAGATCGTCCAGGAGTGTACGCTGCACCTGGAGTACGCTATCCAGCACATCCGCGGCCTGCGCAACATGGAGGTGGTGCAGAGCCACCTGAAGGAGATCGGCCGGCTGGAGAACGAGGCCGACACCATCTACCGCGACTCCGACAGCGCCCTCTTCGCCGACCCGCCCGACATCCTGATGCTGATCAAGTGGCGCGAGCTGTACAGCTGGCTCGAGGCGACCGTCGACGCCTGCAAGAACACGGCGCTGGTCATCTCCGAGATCCTCATCAAGGGGTCGTGAGGCAGTGTTCAGTGTTCAGTGTTCAGTGTTCAGTGTTCAGCAAATGCCTTCCTGACCACTGACCACTGAACACTGCTCCGAGGGATGCGCATGCACTTTTTCGAGTCGCTGAACTTCGGCAGTCTGGGGGGCCTGAACCTCTCGCTGGCGGTCTGGCTGCTGATCCTGGTGGCGCTGCTGTTCGACTTCCTCAACGGCTTTCACGACGCCGCGAACTCGGTGGCGACGGTGGTGTCGACGCGCGTGCTCAGCCCGCGGACGGCGATCCTCTGGGCGGCTTTCTTCAACTTCGTGGCGTTCGCCTTCTTCCCCCTGAATGTGTCGCACACCGTCAGCGGAACCGTCACCAACGCCGACCAGACGGTGATCGCGGCGACCCTGCTGGCGGCCTGCGCCTGGAACCTGCTGACGTGGTATCTCGCCCTGCCGACGAGTTCGACGCACGCCCTCATCGGCGCCCTGGCGGGGGCGGCGGTCACCAAGGCGGCGAGCTTCGAGGTACTCAATTGGGCGCCGGTGTCGAAGGCGATGGCTTTCGTCTTCATTTCGCCGCTGCTCGGCCTGCTGTTCGGCCTGCTGTTCGCCATCGCCGTCGCCTGGATCTTCCGCTCCTCGACGCCCCGCGGCGTCGACCGCCTGTTCCGCCAGGGGCAGTTGCTCTCGGCCGCCTGGTTCAGCCTGAACCACGGCGGCAACGACGCCCAGAAGACGATGGGCATCATCGCCCTGCTCGTGACTCAGGCGACCGGCCAGGAGTACGGCGCCGGCCACCCGATGCCGACCGAACTCGTGTTGGCCTGCTACGTCGCCATCGGCCTGGGGACGATGTTCGGCGGCTGGCGCATCGTCAAGACGATGGGGCAGAAGATCATCGCGCTGCGCCCGGTGGACGGCTTCTGCGCCGAGACCGGCGCGGGCATGGCGGTCGCCCTGGCGACGGCCATCGGCTCTCCCGTGAGCACGACGCACACGATCACGGGCGCCATTCTCGGCGTCGGCGCCATGAAGCGCTTCAGCGCCGTGCGCAGGGGCGTCGCCGGCCGCGTCGTCTAGGCGTGGGTACTCACGATCCCCGGCTCGGCCCTCATGGCGGCGCTGTTCTGGTGGCTGCTGAACTAAGGTGATGTGATCGACTCGGCCGCGCGCGGTTTCGCGCCCTCCCCCGCTTGCGGCTTGGCGTTTGCGTGGCGTCGTGCGAACGCCAAGCCGCAAGCGACGGCGCCTCACACCGGCACCGGCCGCTTTTCCCGCCGCACGGCGACGCCCTCCCCGTGCCAGTGCAGCAAGCGGACCAGCGCCCCTTCGGCGCGCACATAGCTGCACGGCGAATCGACCCAGCACCCCGTGTTCAGGAAGTGGATGCCGCCCACGAACTCGTCGTGGCAGAAGTGCGTGTGGCCGGTGATGACGCCGTCGTAATCGTTCTCCCGCGCGTAAGCGAGCGCCCCGCGCTGGACCGCGTCGACCACGCCGCAGACGTGCTTGCTCGCCCCTTTGACCCAGTGGGCCAGGGGCCGGTGCAACCGCTGGATGCCGCGGTAGCACCAGTCGGCCGCGTCGCCCACCCACGTCAGATTCATCGTGCCGTCGAACTGATCGCCGTGGGTGACGAGGTAGCGGTCGTCGCCGACTTCCAGGGTGAATTCTTCCACGACCGGCGCGCCCAGCAGGTCGGCGACGAAGCCGGTGCTGCCGCGCGGGTTGGCGGGACCGGGCAGCTCGTCGTGGTTGCCGCGCACGACAATCAAGTCGCCTCGACGCGCGACCGCCTGGAGGAGGACGACCACTCTCCAGTCCGGGCGGCCGAGGCGGCGCGGGTCGGGGCTGTCCACGATGTCGCCGTTGAGGACGAGTCGGTCGAAGTCGCTTTTCAGCAACGCGGCGAGCAGGTCGGCGCGGCTGTTGCGGGCTCCCAGGTGCAGGTCGCTGAGGATGAGGGTGTTCATCGACGAGTCGGGTAGGTGAGGGTGCTGGCGCTGGTTTCCATGTAAGAAATCTAGGCCCCGCATGTGAAGACCTCGCCCCCATTCCGGTGAGCAACTGATAAAGACTCTCGAATTGCCGGCCGAATGGGGCCGCGAGCGAGATCCCCGGCGGACGGCGTCCTGTTGTCCGGGCGTAATCACCCCTTTCCGAAGGAGGCGTCTTATGAGACGTTGTTCGTGCCTTCTTGCCGCGGCGGCCCTGCTCGCCGTCACGGCCGCGGCGCGGCCCCAGGACAAGACCCCCGCGCCGGCCAAGGGACCCCCCGACGGCGTCTACGCCGTGCGGCGCGACGGCGCCAAGGAGAAGGACGTGTTGCCGCTGCGGGACGGCGAGATCCTGGTCGTCAACCGCCACCCCTACCTGAAAAAGGGCGAGTCCGAGCCGCCGCGCTTCCTGGTCGTGAGTCCCGCCCCGGACGTCGCTCTCGACCTGGCCGGCGAGCCGAAGGCGGTCAAGGAGGGGGAAGAAGTGGTCCGCATCCTGGTGACGTTACGGCCGAAGGCGGCGGCGGCGCTGGAGCGGCTGACGCGCGACCAAGTCGGCCGGCAGGTCGCGGTGGTCCTGGGCGGGGAGGTCGTGACGGCACATAAGGTCCGCGATGTCATCAAAGGCGGCGAGGTCCAAATCACCAGTTGCGCGGCGGGGGCGGCGGGCTACCTGCTCGACCAGCTGCGGACCCACCACAAGGGCAAGTGAGCGTTCCCGCCCTCGCTGGCGCTTCGGGCGGGTGAGTGTCTTCGCAGCCGGTTCTCCGCGCTGCCGGCCCCGCGAGCCGTCTCACATCGACAAAATCGTGGCGGTTAAGGGGGACGGCTTCGACTTCCCCCTATGAGGGCGAGCGCGTCTCGCCCGAAAACGTCCGACCCAAACCGCGACCCCGAGGAGGCCAACCCCCATGTTTTCCTTCCTTCGACCCGCCTCGTCCCGCCGCCTGCCGCTGCCGTCGCGCCCCGCCCTAGTGGCGCTGGAGTGCCGGGCGGTGCCGGACGCGAAGTCCTACGTCTCCGGGCTCTACGCCGGCCTGCTCGGCCGCGCGGCGAGCGACGGCGAAGCGCGCTCCTGGGCCGGCATCCTCGACGCGGGGGCGCGGGGCGAGGACGTGGCTCGGGGCATCGCCGGCAGCGCCGAGTACCGTGGCCGCGTCGTCGACGACGCCTACCGCCGCCTGCTCGGCCGCGCCGCCGACGACAACGGCCGGCACTTCTGGGTCGAGGGGCTGGGGAACGGCCTGACGCCGGACCGCCTAGAGGTACAGCTCATCGCCTCGGACGAGTACTTCGGCAAGCACGGCGGCACGGACGACGGCTACCTCGACGGGCTGTATCACGACATGCTCGGCCGGGCTGCCGACGCCGGCGGCCTCGCCTTCTGGCGCGAGCACCTGCACAGCGGGCGCGGCCGTGAGCTGCCGGCCGAGACGTTCGCCAACGGCCACGAGCGGCACACGCACGAGGTCGAGGACCGTTACCGCGAGGTGCTGCACCGCTCCCCCGACGACGGCGGCCGCGCTTTCTGGGCCGGCACGCTTGACAACGGCCTCAGCGGCACCGACCTGACCGTCAAGCTGAGCGGCTCGCGCGAGCACGGCCACGAGTTCGAGTTCGAGACCGAGCCCGAAGACCGCGGCGGCGGGCGACACTAATCATCCCCCGGCCCGATTGTTGTCCCTTCCTGACACCATCCGGGACCTTTCCCGGCCCCACCGCGCGCAGATAGAATGAAGATCGGGCGGCGACGCCGCGGGAGTGCTGTCGCAAATTGAGAATGAGGAATTGAGGATTGAGAAGGTACAAGGGAGATCGGGCGGCGACGCGGCGGGAGGCCCGCGCGCGCCCCGCGATCGGTTCGGGGGCGGCAAAGGGAAGCGGGCGCCGGGAACGACTCACAGGCGCTCACGACTCACACCCCCACGAAAAGCCCGGAAAAAGCAGGGAAAAGAGGCGCGGCGAGGTGTGAGTCAGGTGTGAGTCGGTGTGAGTCGCTCCCGCCCCCCGCCGAGACCGGGAAACGTCGCCAGGGCCGAGTCGGCGGAGAGGCCGATGGCGAGGGAAGTCAACTCGTCGCCGACGGCGGCGGGCGTGAAGGGTCCGAGATCCCCTTCCGCGAAAAACACTTCCGGGGGTTGCGTGCTCGCGCCCCCATAGGCATCAGGTTAAGGACAAACAACGAGAAAGCTCCTGCGTAAGATGGTGTTAGTGGACCCCATCCTTCCCCAGGAGCTTCCCGTGACTACTACCGTAGCACAACTCGCCGATACCTTGCAAACCCTCTTCACCACGACG
>JBBROG010000293.1:0-9635 GCA_038229635.1 Gemmatales bacterium | reverse complement strand
GTCCCCGCCACGCCCTTCACGTCGGCCTGTCCGCCGAGCCGCCCCTCGGTGCCGACCTCGCGGGCCACGCGAGTGACTTCGGAGGCGAAGGAGGAGAGTTGGTCGACCATCGTGTTGATGGTGTCCTTCAGCTCCAGAATCTCGCCTTTCACGTCGACGGTGATCTTCTTCGACAGGTCGCCGTTGGCGACGGCGGTTGTGACGGCCGCGATGTTGCGCACCTGGGCCGTCAGGTTGCCGGCCATGAAGTTGACGGAGTCCGTTAAGTCCTTCCACGTCCCGGCCACGCCCTTCACGTCCGCCTGCCCACCGAGACGCCCTTCCGTACCCACTTCGCGGGCCACGCGCGTCACTTCGGCGGCGAAGGAGCGCAGCTGGTCGACCATCGTGTTGATGGTATTTTTCAGCTCCAGAATTTCGCCCTTGACATCCACCGTGATCTTCTTCGACAGGTCGCCGTTGGCGACGGCGGTCGTGACGTCGGCGATGTTGCGTACCTGAGCCGTCAGGTTGCCGGCCATGAAGTTGACGGAGTCGGTCAGGTCCTTCCATGTCCCGGCGACGCCCTTCACGTCCGCCTGCCCGCCGAGTTTGCCTTCCGTACCGACCTCGCGGGCGACTCGCGTGACCTCGGCCGCGAACGAACTGAGTTGGTCGACCATCGTGTTGACGGTGATCTTCAGCTCCAAAATCTCGCCCTTGACGTCGACGGTGATCTTCTTCGACAGGTCGCCCGTGGCGACGGCGGTCGTCACGGCCGCGATGTTGCGCACCTGGGCGGTGAGGTTGCCGGCCATGAAGTTGACGGAGTCGGTCAGGTCCTTCCAGACGCCGCCGACGCCCTCGACCCGTGCCTGCCCGCCGAGCTTCCCTTCGGTGCCGACCTCGCGCGCCACGCGCGTCACTTCCGAAGCGAAGGAGCGCAGCTGGTCGACCATCGTGTTGATGGTGCCCTTCAGTTCGAGGAACTCGCCCTTGACGTCGACGGTGATCTTCTTCGACAGGTCGCCGTTGGCGACGGCGGTCGTGACGTCGGCGATGTTGCGCACCTGGGCCGTCAGGTTGCCGGCCATCGAGTTGACGGAGTCGGTCAGGTCCTTCCAGGTGCCGGCGACGCCCTTGACCTTCGCCTGCCCGCCGAGCTTGCCCTCGGTGCCGACCTCGCGGGCCACGCGGGTAACTTCCGCGGCGAACGCCCCGAGTTGGTCGACCATCTTGTTGATGGTCTTGGCGGTGCGCAGGAACTCGCCCTGGAGCGGCCGCTCGTCGATCTCCAGGGCCATCGTCTGCGACAGATCGCCCTGGGCCACGGCGCCGATGACGCGCGCGGTTTCACTGGTGGGGTGAACGAGGTCGTCGATGAGGGTGTTGACGGAGTCGATGGCCTCCGCCCACGCGCCGCTCACGTCGCCGAGGCTGGCGCGCTGGGTGAGCTTGCCCTCCTTGCCGACGACGCGGCTCATGCGCTCCAGTTCCCGCGCCATCCGCTCGTTTTGCTCAATCACCTCGTTAAAGGTGTCGGCCACCTTCCCCGCGACGCCGTCCCAGTCCATCGGCAGTCGGTGGGAGAAGTCGCCTTTCTTCAGGTGGGTCAGGGCGGCGAGCAGGGTCTTGGCGTCGAGGACGTGGGCGGGGGGCTCTTGAACGGCCGGCATGGCAGCTCTCCGGAAAGCCTGCGTGGGGGGAAGTCGGGAGACCCGGGGATGTGGTTCGCTTCCGAAAACGAAACAGTCCCCACGCGCGGGCGGTCGCGCGTCAGGGACTGTCGTAGGCCCCGGCCGGGTGGGAATAGCGTTCGGATTGAGTATAGCTCAGGCCGGCGAAGCTACAAGGGATCAGGACCTCCCGTGAAACGGGGTCGCACTTCCTCTGTGCCCTCTGTGGTTCGTTCCTTGAGGCGCTCGAAGCCTCAAGCCGCCTTGGGCCGCTCTCGAGGCTGCGCCGGGGCGGGCGTGTTGGCCTCCCTCAGCCCCCGGCGCAGGTCGCGGAAGTAGCGATTCACTTGCAGAAAGATGGGCCAGAGCTTACGGAAATCGTGACAGGACTGGCCGCGCTCCCGCGCCGCGTGCGTCACCGGCACTTCGGCGATGGTCAGCCCTGCCCGCCGGGCGCAGACGTACAGTTCGGGGTTGGCCATGTTCAGGACGTGCCGGATCTCGGCCCGGCTCACGAAGGTGCGGTCAAACATCCGCAGCCCCACGTTCAAATCGTGCAGGTCGAACCCGAGGTAGGCGCGGGCCAGCGCGTTGAACACGAAAGACATCGCCTTGCGCGACGCCGGGTCGTGGCGCACCTGGCGCCAGCCGAAAACCAGATTCGCCCCGCCCTCGAGCGCGGCGAGGAACCGCGGCAGGTCGTCGGCGCTGAATTGGCCGTCCGAATCCATGATCGCGACGTAGCGGCCCCGGGCCTCGGCCAATGCCGTCTTGCACGACCCCGAATAGAAGCGATTCGTCTCGTGGACGAGGAGGCGGACGCGCGGCTCGGTCCGGGCGAGCGCGCGAACCTTGTCGGGCGTGTCGTCGCTCGAATGGTTGTCGATGACCAGCAGTTCCCAGGACCGGCCCAGGCGCTCCAGCGAATTGACCGACCCGGCGACGACCTCGGCGATCAGCGCGCTCTCGTTGTAGCAGGGCAGCGCCAGACTGATCTCGGGCCTACGGCTTGCGTCCATGTTGACCCCTTCCTCTCTGGTCAGGCGGCCTCGCACGTCCCCAGGCGGGCGCGAATCGCCTGCGCGGTTTGTCGTCCTTGGCGAAACGCCTCGTCCGACCAGACGTACTTCCACCGCCCGTACAGGCCCGTCGAGAAGATGTCGCGCTCTTCCAGCCAGGCTAGCAACGCCGAAACGGTCCGCGCCCGGTCGTGGTCGGAAAGGACGTAAGCGCGGCGGACGTGGACGTGGCCGGCGTGGCGGACGTCGCCGACCCCGAAGTCGAGCAGCGCGCCCAACTGGGCCAGCGTGCGCTCCGCGAGGCTCGCCGGGTCGAACGCCTCGTCGTCGCGGCGGAACACTTCCGCTTGCAGGGCCGTCTGGCCTTCCGGGACGGAGCCGGGCGCGAGGTTGGACGGCGCCGACACGCGCGCGGCCTCGACGTCGGAGCCGTACACATAGAACCAGTGGCAGTCCGTCAGCCGCGGGCGGTCGACGATCAGGTTGACGCACAAGAGCTGCGTACAGCGCAGCTTCGCGGCGAGATCGACAACCTCCGGGGGGGCATCCTTGACGGCGCGGATGAGATCGGGCAGCGGGATCGAGGAGGCGAGAACGCGGTAAGACTCGCGGCGGCCCGACGCGAAGAGGACGGTCCGGCGCCGGGCGTCGATCTCCACGGCCCGCTCGCCGCAGGACAGGTTTTGTCCGGCGTATAGTCCCTCGAAGAATCGGAAGAAGCCGCCGCGCGCCGGGTAGCGGAAGCGGGCGAAGACCGCCTGCGATTCGGGGATCGGGGCGAAGGCCCCCTGGATGACGCGCGGCAGCATCGAGGGCAGGAGACGGCCGCCCAGCCAATCCGTCGCCAGCGCTTCGGCGGGGACGCGCCAGTACTTGGCGGTGAAGTCGTCGTAGAAGGTTTCGGTCAGGAAACGGCCGTACTGCCGCAGGCACCACGCCCGGTAGTCGGCCGGCTCTCCCGCCGGGGCGAGGGCGTGAGCCTCGACGAGGTCGGTGAGCGCCCGCACGCGCCCCTCCGGGGGCAGCTCGTTGAGGTTGTTCTGGACGGGGTAGGTGAGCCAGCGCCCCTGCCAGCGGTTGCGGACGAGGCTGCGCCCGGTCTCGACGACGGCGCCCGCCGACCGGCAAATAAGATCGACAAATTCCTCATCCTTACTGTGGCAGATGTGCGCGCCCTCGTCGAAAGGGACGCCGGCCATCTCGTGCGAACGGGCGTGGCCGCCCGGTTTCGCGGCGGCCTCGAAGAGCCGGCAGCCGGGGAGGTGGCGGGCGCAGCCCAGCCCGGCCAGTCCCGCGCCCAGGACGATCACGCCGCCCATGCTCCCTCCCGCTCCTCGAGTTCGACGAGCTTGCGGACGCCGTCCCGCCAGTCCGTCGCCGCCCGCCAGCGCAGCAAGGCGGCCGCCCGGTCGGTCTTCCCGGCCTGCACCGCTGGCTCGCCGGGCCGCCAGGGGAGGACGCCGAGGCGGAAGCGGTTCGGCACGCCGAGCAGTTGCGCCAGGAACGTCAGGACGTCGCGGACCGCCACGGGCGCGCCGGTACTGATATTGACCGCGTGAAAGCCGGGGCGCGGGCGGGCGGCGGCGGCGGCGAACGCCTCGACCACGTCGCCGACGTACACGAAGTCCCGCCGCTGCCGGCCGTCGCTGAAGTCCGCGGGGGCGCCGGCGCGGGCCTGCCCCAGGGCGTACCCGAGCACCATGTTGCTGCTCTGTCCCGGCCCGTAGACGAGGAACGGCCGCAGCCAGTACGCCGGCACGCCGCTGGCGCCGCTCCACGCCTCGACCAGCGCCCGGGCGGCGTGCTTGCCCCAGCCGTAAGCGCTCAGCGTGCCCCGCGGGGACGCCTCCTCGGCCAGCACGCCGTCGGCCTGCCCGTACTCCTCCGCGGTCCCGGTCGCGGCGACGGCGGCCAGCCCGAGGGGCCTCAGCCGGTCGAGCAGGAGGGCGAGCCGCGCCACGTGGTCGGCGTGCGCCGCGTAGAACCGCGGGCGGCGCGTGTTCCAGGCCAAATCGATCAGCGTGAACGGTTCGCCTTTCCACGCGGGGGGGAGGAGATTCTCGGGGGCCGTGCGGGTTCCGCAGACGTAGCGGCTCCCCGCCGGCCCCTCGGCAGGGCCGGCGGAAGTGCCGACGCCGAGGACGTCGTGGCCGTCCTGGCGCAAGCGCCGGACGAGATGGCGGCCGAGGAACCCCCGGCTTCCGGTGATGAGGACACGCATGCAAACCTTTCGGCCGGCGTCCTGTCGAGTTGGCGGCGCGGCGACCTGACCCGAGCGCGACGGCCCACTATAATGACCCCCCGAGACCGGTCAAGATCATTGCCGGGCCGGTTCAGGGCGTCTCAGCGGCGGGCGCCCCAGTCCAGGTAGTCGTTCAGACGCCGCGCACTCCCGGACAACGGCCGGCGGCGCCGGACATTCGCGCCCGTCAGGCCCCCCCGCCGTCGTCCTCGACGGTGCGGCTGATCGTAATCCCCTGTTCGCGGATCTTGTTCCTCAGACTGCCGCGCGTAATGCCGAGAACCTTCGCCGCCTGGAGTTGGTTGCCGCCGGTGTGCTGCAGCACGCGCGTCAGCAGGATGCGCTCCATGCGCCGCAGAGCCTCGGCGTACAGGTCCTCCGACCCCGCCGCCACGCGCTCCTCCACGAACTGCGCCAGCGGCGTCAGGTCCTCCGCGGCCGGCGCCCCGGCGGGGCTCGCCCGCCTCGTCACCGACTCCGGCAGGAAGTCCGTCATCAGCACCGAGCCCGTGGCGTGCAGCAGGGCCTGCTTCAGCACGCTCTGCAGCTCGCGCACGTTGCCCGGCCAGGGGTACTGCCGCAGGGCGTCCAGCGCCTCGGGCGCGACGGCCTGCACCTCCTTGCCCAGTTCGCGGTCGAAGCGGCGCAGGTAGTGCTGCACCAGCAGCGTCAGGTCGTCGCCGCGCTCGCGCAGCGGCGGCAGCTTGATCGTGAAGACGCTCAGGCGATAATAGAGATCCTGACGGAATTTTCCCTGCGCCGCCAGCGTTTCGAGGTCCTGGTTCGTCGCCGCGAGGACGCGCACGTCGGTCCGGATCGTCTCGTTGCCGCCGAGGCGCTCGAAGCACTGCTCCTGGAGCACGCGCAGCATCTTCGCCTGCGTCTGCGGGGCCATGTCGCCGACCTCGTCGAGGAAGATCGTGCCGCCGTCGCACTGCTCGAACTTGCCGATGCGGCGGCGGTCGGCGCCGGTGTACGCCCCCTTCTCGTGTCCGAAGAGTTCGCTTTCGAGGAGCGTGTCGGGGATGGCGGCGCAGTTGATCGCCAGGAACGGCCCGGCGGCGCGGCGGCCGTGGCCGTAGAGGGCGCGGGCGACCAGCTCCTTGCCGGTGCCGCTCTCGCCGAGGACGAGGACGGTGACGTCCTGCCCCGCGACGCGGCCGATGGCCTTGAAGACGTCGAGCATGGCGGGGCAGCGGCCGACGATGGCGTCGGCGCGCTCGTCGACCGGCCCGTCGTCGGCGACGACCGCCGGGACGTGCGCCATGCGCGACAGCGCCAGCGCGCGGTCGATGACCTGGCGCAGCTGGGCCAACTCGACCGGCTTGAGGAGGTAGTCGAAGGCGCCGAGCTTCATCGCCTCGATGGCGGTGTCGGTCGTACTCTTGCCGGTGAGAAAAATGACCGGCGTCCGCGCGTCGAGCGCCCGCAGCCGCCGGAAGACGTCGAGCCCGCTCATGCCGGGGAGTTGCACGTCGAGGACGATGACGTCGGGCCGGCTCGTCTCGGCGAGGGCGATCCCCTCGGCCGGCGCCTCGGCGGTCAACACTTGCAAGTCGCCGCCGCGGTAGGCGCGGCGGAAGGCCAGCAGGATCGCCGGTTCGTCGTCGACAACCAGGAGCGTCGGCACGGGCAATCTCCCGTTTAGCCGCCCGCCCGCAGGGCGGCGGGCAGACAGAGCCGCCCTGCGGGCGGGCGGCTAAACTAAACACCCGGGGCGGCGGGCAACGTGAAACTCACCACTGTCCCCCCGCCCGGCGCGGGGTCGGCGCGGATCTCGCCCCCGTGGGCTTCGACGAGGCGCTTGCAGATGCTCAGCCCGAGGCCGACGCCGTCCTCCCTGCCGGTGACGAACGGCTCGAACAGGCGCGCGAGGACCGGCGGGTCGATCCCCGGCCCGTCGTCGCGCACGCGCACCTCGACGGGCCGGCCTTCCGCCGGCGGCGCCACCACGACTTCGACGGCCCCCCCGCCCGGCAGGGCGTCCAGCGCGTTGAGGAGCAGGTTGACGAGGACTTGCTGGACCTGCTCGGGGTCGATCTCCAGGACGACCGGCTCGGGCGGCAGCCGCGTGTCGAGGACGACGCCCTGGCGGCGGGCGCGTCCCTCGGTAAGCGTGACGGCCCGCCGGACGACCTCGCCCATGTCGGCGGAACGCCGCTCCGAGCGCGGCGGGCGGGCGAAGTCGAGGAAGGTGCGGATGTACCCCTCCATGCGCCGCACCTCGGCTTCCACGACGCGCAAGTCCTCCGGCGGCATCCCCGACGGCGGGTCGCCTTCGAGGCCGGTCTGCACCAGCATCTTGATCGACATGAGCGGGTTGCGCAGCTCGTGGGCGACGCCCGCCGCCAGTTGCCCGACCGCCGCCAACTGCTCCGCGCGCAGGATCTCGTGCTCGCGCTGCTGCAACTGATCGACGGTGTGGCTGATCTGCTCCAGAACGTGTCCCATTTGCCGGTCGAGTTCCGTCAAGCCGCCCTCCTTCTCGACCGTTACCGACCCGAGATCGCGGTTGAGGCGCCCCGCCGCGTCGCGGATGCGCACGCTCAGCTGCGAGATCGAGTGGCGCAGCCGCCGCGCCATGTGGTAGCCGAGCGCCAGCCCGCCCATCGAGCCGCCGATGCCGACGACGAGCATACCGCGGCGCAGCGTGTCGACGACGGCGAGGTTTTCGCGGTCCGACTGCTCGATCTGCGCCAGGTTGTACTTGCGCAACTCCACGGTGGGGGCGAGGACGGTATGTTCCAGGGTGTCGGCGAGGTCCGGTCCCCGCTTCCCGCGGGCGTGGTCGGTGTGATACCTGTCGCGCCCCTCGGCGATGCGGCGCACCAGGTCGAGTTCCGACTCGTGGTTGGCGAGGTTTTGCGCCTCCTCCACGAGGCCGTCGAGGGCGAGGTTCCGCTGACGCACTTCGTCGTCCGGCGCCGCCGGCAGGTTGCGCAGCAGGGTCATCAGTCCTTCGGTCGCGGCCTCCAGCCGGGCGGCGACGCGGGTGCTGCGCACGTTCTCCGACAGCACTTCCGAGACGTTGACGTGCAGATGGCTCAGGTACAGGGCGCCGAAGACGCTGGCCGCGACCAGGATCAGGCACACCAGCGCGATGGGCGCCAACAGTCTCAGGTCGAGCCGCTCGGTGAACACGCGCGGACCCTCGGGGCGGACCGGCCGGGCGACGGCGTTTTCTCATTCTAGCGAGCCGCGGCCGTCGGAGGGTCCGGCGCCGGCGCGGCAAACTTTGCCGCCGGGGTAAACTTCTCCCTGCGCGGCGGGACGGGCGGTCGTCGCGGGCGTGCCGGGGCCGGCTCGGCGATTTCCGGCGCGCTTTGGCGCGGCGGGTTTGACAGCGCCCCGGTCCGGGGGAAGAGTTGGGCGTCCAATCCGAGCGCCATCCGTCAGGAGGACGTCGATATGACTTTCCGTTCCCGAATCTTGGCGGCCGCCGTGCTGGGCCTCGGCCTGGCACAGCCCCACGCGGGGAGGGCCGCCGACCTGCCGACGCCGTCCGCCCCGTCGGCGGCCGGCGCCAGCCAAAGCACGGCCAACGCCGTCGCCGAGCGTCTCAGGCAGAGCGGCCTGCTCCGGCACTACAACGTCACCGTGTCGGCTCGCGGCGGCGCCGTCGAGCTGACCGGCAGCGTGGCCAACGCGGCCCAGCGCGAGCAGGTCGTGCAACTCGCCAAGGGGACGCCGGGCGTGACCGGGGTGGCCGACAGCCTCTCCGTACTCGCGCCGAACGCGATCCGGCAAGTGCAGGTGGTCGTGCCGGGCGGCCCGCGCGAGATCGTCCCGCCGCCGGCACTGCGCGACGCCCCGCCGCTGCTGCCGCGCGGCGGCGACGCCCCGCAGGGCGGGCTTCTGCCCGAGCCGGTGCCGGTCTTCCAGGCGCCGCCGGCGTCGCCCTACGACCTGAACCCGCCGCCGATGCCGCCGTATGCCTGGCCGACCTACGCCCCTTACAACAACTACTCGCGCGTCGCCTACCCGCAGACGTACCCCGCGCAGGCGTGGCCGTACATCGGGCCGTGCTACCCGTTCCCGAAGGTGCCGCTCGGCTGGCGCTCGGTGACGCTGGAGTGGGAAGACGGCTACTGGTGGTTCAGCAAGACCGCCACGAAGCACGACTTCTGGAAGTTGCGCTATTGGTAATCGGCGCGGGCGCGACACACCCGGAACGACACCACCGCCCCCGGCGAACGCCGGGGGCGGTTTCGTTTCCGTTGGCGGTGAAAGGAAGCCGCCGCGGCCCTGGGAGCGCCCGTTCTCCCGTGACCGCGGCTGGTGAGAGTGTATATCATGGAGGTGAGATAACCCGTCTAGCACTCGCGCATCTTGCGGAGCACGGCGCGGACGCGCTGTTTGGCCTGACGGGTCTGTTGGTCTTTGCGGCGCTTGCGGCGCTTGAGCCGCTGCACCGCCGCCAGAAACCGCGACGTTTCTGGCTCGCCATATAACATGGCGACGGCTCCTTTCTCGACCGCCCGGCGGGTCGTCTCGGTCGCGCGACCGAGCCAGGGCCGCCCCCGGACTCCCAATCGTTGTCACCCGCCGGCCGCCTCACACCATGCCCTGCCCCCGGTGTTCGGGCTCCGGCCGGCCCTCCCATCGTCTATAACAATGTTAACCCGCCGCCGCAACAGCGGACCCGGCCTTCCCGTCATTTTTTCTCCGCCGCTCGCGGCTTCGCAAATGCGAAGCCGCGAGCGGCCGGGCTTGTCAGCT
>JBBROG010000292.1:0-9677 GCA_038229635.1 Gemmatales bacterium | reverse complement strand
TGGCGCTGTCGCTGCTGGGCAACGAGCCGACGCCGAAGCTGAACCTCAAGCAAAAAAGCCGCAGGGCCTTGTGCGATCATGACTTCCTGCTCAAAGTGCTATCGCCCGTTATCGGATCGCTGACAGATGCGTAAGCCCTGCGTTTGCGCCTCAAACTTCCCGCCGAGCGCATCGCCTACCGCGAGGCCAAAAAGACAGCCCTCGAAGCGATCCTTCAGGATGGGTAGAGAAATCGTCATGTGAGAACTTTGCCATTGACCTCGGCGACCTCGTGGAGCGCGTCCCAGAGAGGCTCCCACATCGCCCGATCCGCAAGATCCAGGCGCGTTGCGTAGGCGAGGCGTTCGGAATCCCAGTAGTATTGTAGCGCCTCGGGCGAAAAGTGTTGGAGCAGAGCGGGAAGGTTGTGGACGTGATCCGCCTCGAAGGCCGCGCGCTCGGCGTCGCCGGACCAGCCGGCGGCGCGGGCGCGCAGCAAGCCGTTCGCGAGGATGTCGAGGAGGGCCGTCGAGAGAGCAGGCGGGCAGTTCATGTCGTTCACCTCACGGGGAGATGGAGGATGAGTGAGGCGACCGCCGCGACGGGGAGGCCGACCTATCCCATCCTCACGCGAAGGCAAAGGCCGCGGGAGAGGCAAGACGGCCGCACCGAGATCAGTACGACAGCCACCCCCTCGTCAGGTAGTCCGCGAACGTCAGCGCCAGCAGGATGCCGAGCCAGAACAGCCCGGCGGCGATGACGAGCCACGTCAGTCGCGTGCTTTGCAGCAAGTGCATGAAGAAGAGCAGTACCAGGATTGCCTTGACGGCGGCGATGCCCACCGCCGCGACCGTGTGCCAACCGCCGAGCGGCAGGTAGGCCACCGCGGCCGTGCTGAACGTCAGGAAAAGGAGCGCCGCGTAGACGCGGAAGTACGTCGGCGGCCTCACGGCGAGTCGAGTCATGGCGGACGCCTCCCTCATCAGTGCCGGATCAGGTACAGCAACGGAAACAGAAAAATCCACACGATATCGACGAAGTGCCAGTAGAGGCCGATCACTTCCACTGGCGTATAATACTCCGGCAAGAAATCGCCGCGCCGGCTCCTTACGAACAGATACGTCAGCAAACCCATGCCGACGAACATGTGGACCGCGTGCAGTCCCGTCAGTACGAAGTAGAACAGAAAGAACATTTCGACGCGATGCCCGAACGCGGCGCCCTCGTCCTTCCACTTGTCGAGGTCGAAGGCGTAGCGCGGGATCAGGCTCTCGCGATACTCCCGATAATACTCGGTCCCCTTGACGGCGAGGAACGCCACGCCGAACAGCATCGTCAGGCCGACACACAGCGTCAGCCAGTCGCGCCGGCCGGTGTGGGCGAAGTAGACGGCCAGGGCCATCGTCAGGCTGCTGCTGAGCAGCACCGCCGTGTTGATCGCGCCGACGGTCGTAAAGAGTTCCTTGCTCCCCGCGGCGAAGGCGTCGCCGTGCAGGGAGCGGTAGACGGCGTAGGCGGTCAGCACGCCGCCGAAGAACAGAATCTCCGACGCCAGGAACACCCACATTCCCAGCGTGGCGGCCTCGTGCTGCTGTTCGAGGCTGTCGAAGTGGTGAGCCAGCGCCCCGGGTCTAGCCGACAACTTCGGCCTCCTTTCGCGAGTAGACGTAGGGCGGCATGGTCACGACAGGCGTCTCGGGGAAGTTGTCCTGCGGCGGCGGCGACGGCGTCAGCCACTCCAGGCCCGTCGCGCCCCACGGGTTCGGCCCCGCTTCCTTCGCGCGCCACAACGACCAGGTCAGATACACGAACGGGATCAGGTAGCCGACGCCGAGAATGGTCGCGCCGGCCGACGACATCACGTTCAACACCTGATACTCTTCCGCGTACTCCCAGTAGCGCCGGTTCATGCCGAGGTAGCCGAGGAGGAATTGCGGGAAGAACGTCAGGTTGAAGCCGAAGAAAATGATCGCCGCCGCGATCTTCGCCCAGAACTCCGGGTACATGCGGCCGGTCATCTTCGGCCACCAGAAATGCAGCCCGCCGAGGTAGCCCATAATGGCGCCGCCGACCATGATGTAATGAAAGTGGGCGACGACGAAATAGGTGTCGGTGACGTGGACGTCGATCGCCAGCGTCGCCAGCATCAGCCCCGTCAGCCCGCCGATGGTGAACAGGCCGACAAAGCCGAAGGCGTACAGCATCGGCGTGTGAAAAACGATCGAACCCTTGTAGAGCGTCGCCGTCCAGTTGAACACCTTGATCGCCGACGGGATGGCGACGAGAAAGCTGAGGGCCGAGAAGACCAGGGCCGCGTAGGCGGACTCGTCGGCCACGAACATGTGGTGGCCCCAGACGAGGAAGCCGAAGACCGCGATGGCCATGCTGGAGTAGGCGACGAACTTGTAGCCGAAGATCGTCTTGCGCGCGAAGGTCGTCACCAGCTCGCTGACGACGCCCATCGCCGGCAGAATCATGATGTAGACCGCCGGGTGCGAGTAGAACCAAAATAGATGCTGGAACAGCACCGGGTCGCCGCCGACTCGCGGGTCGAAGAAGCCGATTCCCCACAGGCGCTCGACGGCTACCAGCACGAGCGTGATGGTGATGACCGGCGTGCCCAGGAGCATGATGAGACTGGTCCCGTAGATCGACCAGATGAACAGCGGCAGGCGCATCCACGTCAGGCCGGGGGCGCGCATGCGGTGGATCGTCACCACGAAGTTGAGGCCGGTCAGGATCGAGGAAAAGCCCAGGATGAGAATGCCGACCGCCGTCGGGATGACGTGCGTGTGCGTCGTCGGCGAGGTGCTGAGCGGCGTGTAGAAGGTCCAGCCGGTGTCGACGCCGCCGGCGAGCATCGCCCAGAGCGTGAACAGCGCGCCGGTCATGTAGACGTACCAACTGGCCAGGTTGAGCCGGGGGAAGGCCAGGTCCTTGGCCCCGACCATCAGCGGCACCAGGAAGTTGCCCAGCACGGCCGGGATGGACGGAATGAGGAAGAAGAACAGCATGACGATGCCGTGCATCGTGAAAAGTTTGTTGTACGTGTCGGCGGACACCAGGTCGCCCTTCGGCGTGGCCAGTTCCAGGCGGATGACGACGGCGAAGGCGCCGCCGATGAAGAACATCAGCGTGATCGAAATGAGGTAGAGGAGAGCGATGCGCTTGTGGTCCGTCGTCAACAGCCACGACTTGACGCCGTAACTGACGTTAATGTAGTCCGGCACGCGGTCGTCCGGGCGGTGGTGCGGCGGGCTCGGTCGGGGCTCGGCAATGGCGGTGGTCATGGGTTCCTCGACTGCGCCGCTCGCGGCTTCGCACGGGCCTTGCGAAGCCGCGAGCGGCGCGATCACTTCTTCTTTTCCGGCGGGATCGACTCCTCGACGCGCGGCGGCGTCTCGCCGGGCCGCAGCGATTTGATGTAGGCGATCACCTGCATCAATTCCTCCTCCGTGAGATTGCCTTCCGTGTCGTCGGCCGATCTCTTGAGGACGAACGGCGGCATGATCGGCTCGTAGCCGGCCACGACCTTCGCGTCCGGCTTGAGGATCGACTCCCGGATGTAGTTGTCGTCGGCGAAGACCGACTTGCCGTCGCGCAGCGGCACCGTGCGGCCGTGAAGCCCTTCCAGCACCGGGGCGCGGGCCTCGGCGTTGCCGCTGTGGCAGGTGACGCACTGCAGCTTCGAGAACAGGTTGCGCCCCAGGAGCGCCATCGAGCGGTCGGCGTTCTCCTCGAGCCAGCGCCGGTAGTCGTCCTGCGAGAGGACGTGGACCCAGCCGCCCATGCGCGAGTGTTCCGTACCGCAGTATTCGGCGCAAAAGAGGTGATAGCGCCCCGGCTTCGTCGCCTCGAACCAGGTGTGCGTGTAGCGGCCGGGGAGGACGTCGGCCTTGGTGCGGAACGCGGGGACGTAGAAATCGTGGATGACGTCCTCGGACGTCATGAGCAGCTTCACCGGCTGCCCGACCGGGATGTGCAGCTCGTTGATCTCGCGCTGGCCGCCGGGGTGCTGCAACTTCCACATCCACTGACGGCCGACGACGTAGACCTCCAGCGCGTCGTCCGGCGGGCGAGCCATCGCGATGTAAATGCTCGCGCCCCAGACGAACATGATCGCCGCCAGAACAAAGGGGACGATGAGCCAAACGAATTCGAGCTTCATCGAGCCGACGTTCGGGACCGGGAACTCTTCCTCGGAGCGCCGGCGGTATTTTACCGCGAAGTAGAGGACCAAGAAGGCGATCAGGGTCGTGAAAAAGATCGTCACGCCGAGGACGTAGAAGAATACGGCGTCCACGCGCGGGGCGATGGTGGAAGCCTGCTCGGGGAACAGAGGGACGTCGGCGAACATGATGCGACCTTTTCGGGACAGGGCCGTTCGCTAGGCCGCGAGCGGCGGAGTGGCGGTCCCTCGGCGCCGGTTGCGCCGCCACGACCACACGAAAAACGACACCATTCCCGCGAGCGTCACCACCCCCGCGACGCGCAGCCCGTCCATCACGGAACTGTACGTACCGCTGCGGGGGTCGTAGTGCAAGCACAGAAGCAACAATTGATCGACGGGCGAGCCGATCTTGTTCGCCGACGCCTCCACCAGGCCGAGGCGCAGGTCGCGCGGCGAGTAGCGGATGCCGTAGAAGTAGCGCGACACGCGCCCCTGCGGCGTCAGCACCATGATGCCGCTCGCGTGGGCGTACTGGTCCTCTTTCTCGTCGTAGCGGTAGCGGAAGCCGACCGCCCGCGCCAGCGCGTCGATCTGTTCCTTGTCGCCCGTCAAAAAATGCCAACTCTCGCCGATTTCCGGGTGGCCGTACCGTTGCAAATAACTCTTCTTTTTCTCCGCCGCCATCTCCGGCGTGTCGCGCGGGTCGAAACTGACCGTGACGACGTCGAACTCCCGGCCCACCTCGAAGGACATCAATCGGAACGTGTCGGTCAGGCCGTTCAGCACCATGCTGCACAGTTTCGGACAGCGGAAGTAAGCGAGGACAAGCACGACGGGCCGCTGGCGGAAATAATCGCCGAGGCGCACCGCGTTGTCGTCCTCGTCGCGGAAGGCGAGGTCGGGCGGCGCCTGGGCGTCGAGGTTTTGGTCGATGCCGACCTCACGTGCCAGAGCCGGCGTGCCCTGGACTTCCATGTTCGGCTGCCCGCCGCGCCCGCCTTGCGCGAGGAGGGGGGAGGCAAACGCCAGCAGCAGCGCCGCCGAAAGGACGTGTCTCATCGGTGTGCCTCCGGGAGCGTTCGCCCCGAATTGGAGTCGCCGTAGGTCCCGAAAATACGAATTCCCGGCCGTTCCCTGGTCGCCTCACCCTTGTTGCCCTTCGACTCCTCGGCCAGCAGGCGCATCGCCTCGTCGATGGGGATGTGGGCGGCGCCGGGCTTACCCTTCACCGGGCCGTAACTGCCGAGAACCTTCTCTTCCGCGTCGGCCCTGAGCGCCGCGCTCTCGGTGTCCGATTCGAGGCCCTCCAGGCGCGGCGACGCCGGTAGCTTGCCGCTCGCGCCAGCCGCGAGCGGGTATTGCGAGCGCTTCTCGCGCCCCTCGCGAGCCAGGAGGACGGACAGCATCCACGTTAAGGCGAGGCAGACGACGGCCACCACGGCGGCGAGGCCGACGGCGAACGCCGCGACGCCCCGGACGTTCACGTCGCTGTGCTCGTGTGCGTCACTCATAATGCGCCCCTTCTCTCACGTCGCCCAGGAACGGGTCGCCGACGGGCAGGAGCGGCGCCTGCCCGAGCTGCCAGAGGAACCACGCCAGCCACAGGCCGCCGATCAGCAGGAGGGTCGCCAGGTCGAGCCAGTGGACGTGCATCGAGCCCTCGTGGAACGACGGCGAAACCATCCAGGTGAGGTCGACGAAGCGCATCGCCAGGGCGACGACGGCGACGACGGCCAGGGGACGGCGGTTGCGCTTGACGTCGAGCGACAGCAACAGCAGGAACGGCAGGGCGAACTGGAACAGGGCCAGCGCGAGCGCGACGTACTGCCATCCGCCTTGTCCGCGGCGCAGATACCAGGGGATCTCCTCCGTCAGGTTGCCGGACCAGATGAGCAGGAACTGCGAGAACGCCATGTAGGCCCAGAGCATCACGAACGCCAGGAGCAGGTTACCGAGGTCGCGCAGGTGCGCTGGCAGGATCGCCTCCCGCAGGGGTGCTGACCCCGACAGCAGGACGAGGGCCGCGACCGCGAAGGCGAGCGCGCCCAGCACCTGGCCCATGCCCACCAGCACGCCGAAGATCGTCGACGACCACTCCGGCTCCAGCGACATCACCCAGTCGACGGAGGCGAAGGTGATCGTCGCGCCGTAGACGACCAGCCCGGCGCCGCTCACCTGGCGGAAGCGGCGCGGTAGGCCCTCGTCGGCGGCGCGGTCCTGGCGGCGCGACATGCGCGTCAGCACGAAGGCGAAGGCGATCCACGCGGCGAAGTAGACCAGAGCCCGCAGGCGGAAGAAATCCGGACTTAAATAGTCGGCCTTGTCGAAGCCCGCGTAACCGTGGGCCTCCCGGTACTCGTCGGCCCAACCGGGCCGCGCCCAGGCGTAGACGTTCGGCAGGCCCAGGGCGAGGGGGACGAACAACAGGGCGAGCAACGGCAGCGTCCGCGCCGCCGCCTCCAGGAGCCGCCGCAACACCAGGCCCCAGGCGCCGCCGGTTAGATGTTGGAGCATGACCAGCGCCAGGCTGCCGAGCGCGAGGCCCAGGCAGAAGAGGAACGCGACCAGGTACGAGCGGAAAAGCTGGTCGGCGTCCAGCCAACCCCCGAGGGCGCAGCCGAGCAGGCCGACCACCGCCGCGACGACGGCGCCGCGGCGCACGCGCCGCCAGTCGGCGACGGGGGGGGAGTAATCGGGGTGGTCGGCGGCCGTGCTCACTTGGCGTTCTCCCGGGCTTCCTTCAGCGCTTTCCGCCCCTCTTCGGGGAGCCGTTCGACGTCGGCGGCGCCGGGGGCCTGGCTCTTTTGCAGCGCCCGGACGTAGGCGACGATGGCCCAGCGGTCGTGAGTCGGAATTTGAGAGGCGTAATCGGGCATGGCGCCGTAGCCGCGGGTGACGACCTCGTAGAGGTAGCCGTCGGGCGCCTCGGTCAACGGCAGGTCGATGCCGCGCTGCTTGAAGCCGCGCGACAGGTCGCCGTGGTACGACGGCGGCCGCGTGAAGCCGCGCTGGACGACGCGGCCGTCGCCCGTGCCGAGGCGGTCGTGGCACACCGAGCAGAAGATCGTGAAGCGCTCGCGGCCGCGCTCCAAAAGGTCCGCCGTCACCGCGAGCGGCACCTTGGCGACGAACAGGTCGCGCGCGAACGCCTCGGGGTCGGTGCCGGCGCGGCGGCCGGTACGCACTTCGACGCCGTCGGCGAGCTGGCCGCGCGCCACCGTGCCCGGCTCGATGGGGCGAGCCGAGCGGTTGTCGGGGAAGAACTCGCTCGCCTCCAAAGGGCGGTAGGCGGGCTGTTGCGCCATCTGCTGGCGACAGCCGGCGAGTAACGCCAGCGCCGCGGCGACGCACGCGAACGGAATCCTCCGTCGATGGTTCATGAGCAAGTTCCGTCCGGACGTCCTATTGGAGGCGGGCACCCAGGTGTCGGGGGGTGTCACGAAAAAGGCGGTGGTCATGACACCCCCGTGACACCTTCTGACACCCCGTGACACCCCCCCACGCGCCTGGGACGCCCTGTCCCAATGGCAAGCCGAAAGCGGCTGTCAATGCGGCACCTCCGACACCTCGCGGGCGTGCAGCCCCTCCAGAAAGCGCCGCGTCTCCTGGAGGTCGAACTTCGGGTCGGTCGCCTCGACGGCCAGGAAGAAGCGGTCCTTGCTCGCCAGGGCGAAGCGCGGCACGTTGAACAACGGGTGGTACGGCCGCGGCAGCCCGTTCAACCCGAGCATCGCCAGCACCGCCGTCAGCGCCCCGACGAGGACCGTTAGCTCGAAGGTGATCGGGATGAACATGGGCCAGCTGTGCAGCGGGCGGCCGCCGATGTTCAGCGGATAGCTGACGACCGCCGCGTAGTACTGCATCAGGTAGCCGCCGACGCCGCCAAACAGCCCGCCGGCGAAGACCGCCCACGGCAAGCCCCAGCCGTGGTGGCCCAATTCTTCCGCCAGCCCCTCGACGGGGAACGGCGTGTAGGCGTCCATCCGGGTGTAGCCCGCCCGGCGCGCGGCCCGGACCGCCTCGAACAGGGCGTCGACGCCGTCGAACTCCGCGACGTAGCCGTAGACCGGCGGCCTCGTCGTCATGGCGCCCCCTCCCTCCCGGGCTCCGCGCGCGCCTCCGCCTCGGGCAGCAGCGCTCGCATTTCAAAGATCGAAATCATCGGCAGGAAGCGGACGAACAGGAACAGCAGACTGAAGAACAGCCCGAGCGTGCCGACGAAGACCGCCCAGTCCCACACCGTCGGCGCGTACAGGCCCCACGCCGACGGCATGAAATCGCGGTGCAGGGCCATGACGATCATGAAACGCTCCAGCCACATGCCGACGTTCACGACGATCGCCACCACGAACAGGAGGCCGACGCTCGACCGCGCCCGCCGGAACCACAGGACTTGCGGGATGACCACGTTGCAGGCGATCACCCCCCAGAAGACGGCGGCGTAAGGCCCGAACATGCGGTTGACCTGCGAGAAGCGCTCGACCGGGTTGTCCGAGTACCAGCCCATGAACGTCTCCACCGCGTAGCCGTAGGCCACCATCAAGCCGGTCGCGAGGAGAATTTTCGCCATGTTTTGCAGGTGGCGCAGCGTGATGAAGTCCTCCAGGCCGTAGAAGGCGCGGATGGGGATCGCCAGCGTCAGCACCATCGCGAAGCCGGAGTAGATGGCTCCGGCGACGAAGTAGGGCGGAAAAATCGTCGAATGCCAGCCGGGGACGATGGCGACGGCGAAGTCGAAGCTGACGACCGTGTGGACCGAGACGACGAGCGGCGCCGCCAGGCCGGCGAGGAGCAGGTAGGCCGTCTCGTAGCGGCGCCAGTGCAGGGCCGAGCCGCGCCAGCCCATCGCCAGGATGCCGTAGACGACGCGGCCGGCGCGGCTCGTCGAGGAGCGGTCGCGCAGCGTCGCCATGTCGGGGATGAGGCCGACGTACCAGAACAGCAGCGACACCGTGAAGTAGGTGCCGACCGCGAACACGTCCCAGACGAGCGGGCTGCGGAACTGCGGCCACAGGCGCATCGTATTGGGGTAGGGAATTAGCCAGTAGAAGAACCACGGCCGGCCCAGGTGCAGGAGCGGGAACAGGCTGGCGCAGGCGACGGCGAAGAGCGTCATCGCCTCGGCGAAGCGGTTGATCGAGGTGCGCCACTTCTGCCGCAGCAGCAGCAGGATCGCGGAGATGAGCGTGCCGGCGTGGCCGATGCCGATCCACCAGACGAAGTTGACGATGGCGAAGCCCCAGGCGACCGGGACGTTGATGCCCCAGACGCCCACGCCGACGACGAGGACATAAGCGATGGCGTACAGGCCGACCATGAGTACCATGAAGGCGAGGGCGAAGCCGAACAGCCAGCCGCGCGGCGTGCCGCGGCGCAGCACGATCGCGGCGATCTTGTCGGTCACCGAGGCGAACGTGTAGCCGGGCTCGATGACCGGCGGGGCTGGCTGCGGCATGGGGTCGCCTCGGGGACCTCCCCCCTCGCCCCTGTGGGGAGAGGGGTCGGGGGTGTGGGGTTGTGCCACAAG
>JBBROG010000291.1:0-9824 GCA_038229635.1 Gemmatales bacterium | reverse complement strand
GCCCGACTGACAGTGGACGTTAGTTCACATGATCTGTTGCCGCAAAGCCTTTGATACCTTGGGTTTACAACCATGTTGGAAGCCCTGCCCCGAAGGGGTTACATCCCAAAGCCGGGGGTCGCGCAGCGCACCCCCGGATCACAACGCCGGGTCGCGCACCCCCGGATCACAACGCCGGGTCGCGCACCCACGGACACAACACACCGGCGATCACATACGCGCGCCCCCGGAATCCCTGGTTCCGCGCGCCGCCGACTTCTCTTGCCCCCCTTCCGCCGATCTGCTAGACCATACGCGCCCCTTTGACCCCGCGTGTGAGGACGCAGATGATCCCTCTGGACCTGAGCGGCAAGGTCGCCCTGGTGACCGGCGTCGGCGACAACGTCGGCTTCGCCTGGCACATCGCCAAGGCCCTGCAAGCCGCCGGCGCCCGCCTCGCGTTCGCCGTCCACCCCCGGCTGATGAACATCGTCGAGAACATCCTCGACAGCGACCACGCGGACGACGTCCTCTCGCGCGCCCTGCCCCACGGCGCCGGCACGCTCACGGTGGAGAAGATGCTCCCCTGCGACGTCGGCTTCGACACGATGGCCGACGTCCCGGCGGAGACGCGCGACGACCGCCGCTACAAGCGCGTCGAGGAGAGGCACGGCGACTACAGCGTTCAGGGCGCCGTCGACGCCGTCGGCAAGGAATTCGGCGGCATCGACGTCCTCATCCACAGCGTCGCCTTCAGCCCGGAGATCACGCACGCGGCGATCGCCACGAGCCGCAAAGCGTACCTGACGGCGCTGAGCGTCAGCGCCTACTCGCTGACGGCGCTGCTGCGGGCGGCGCAGCCGTACATGGAGAACCGGGCGGGCGGGGCGTCGGCGGTCGGGCTGACGTACCTGGGCGGCGAGCGCGTCGTCGGCCACTACGGCGGCGGCATGTCGTCGGCGAAGGCGGCGCTGGAGATCGACGCCAAGCAGCTCGCCAACAACCTCGGGCCGAAGAACATCCGCGTCAACCTCGTCTCCGCCGGGCCGTATGCCTCGCGCGCCGCGTCGGCGATCAAGGGGAAGGACGAGAGCGGCAAGGACCACACCATCCACGACATGATCCGCTTCGCCGCCGCGACGGCGCCGTTGAAGCGGTCGGTCACGGCGGAGGACGTGGCCAACGCGACGGCGTTCCTGTGCAGCCCGCTGGCGTCGGGGATCACCGGTGAGGTGCTGTTCGTCGACTGCGGCTACAACATCATGGGCGTGCCGCCGGCGGACGTGCGCTGACGCGCGCGCCCCGCACTCCCGAGGCAAGCCGATGACGCCTGAAACTCCCGCCGAAGTTGTGCCGGATCAAGGGCCGGTCGAAGACCTCCCGGCCTACGGCGCGGACGGCACCGACCTGACCCTCATTCGCTGGATGCTCTCCAAGACGCCCGGCGAACGTCTGGATATCCTTCAGGGCAGTGTGCGATCCCTCACGAGGCTGCGCGATGCCCTCCGAAATAACGGACTACTGGGCGCTTCTTGAGGCGCTGGCGAAGCACGAAGTCGAGGCCATCGTCATCGGCGGCGTCTGTGCCGTCTTGCGCGGCGCGCCCGTGAACACGTTCGACCTCGACATCGTCCCCCGGCGCGAGCCGGAGAACCTGACCCGTCTCCTGGCGGCGCTGGAGGAATTGGACGCCTACTACCGCGAGGCGGCTCACCGGCGCCTCCGGCCGAGCCTCGCGCACCTGGCGTCGCCGGGCCATCAACTCCTGATGACCCGGTTCGGCGCGCTCGACGTCCTCGGCACGACGACAGGCGACCGCAGTTATGAGGACTTGCTCCCCCACGCCACCGAGATGACGCTGCGCGACGATCTCACTGTGCGCGTTCTGGACTTGCCCATGCTGATTCGGCTCAAGGAAGAAACGAACCGCGACAAGGATCGCGTCGTCCTGCCGATCCTTCGGCACACGCTGGCGGAGGAACAGCGGCGGAAGGGATGAGCCGCGCGCGACAAGCAATGACGAACGAAGGAGGAATCGCAAATGTCCGTCGGCACGCCGACCCTGGCCAACCCGTTCGCCCTTCCGCCGTACCCCGTGCGCCGATTCACGGTCGAGGAGTATCACCGACTGATCGAGGCCGGCTTCTTCGTCGAGGACGAGCGATTCGAGCTCCTGGAAGGATGGATTGTCCCTAAAATGTCGCGCAACCCTTCTCATGACGTGACGGTCGATAAAGTCCAAGAGCTGATTCGCGACCATGTCCCGCGCGGGTGGCGCGTCCGCGTTCAATGCGCGATCACGACCGCGGACAGCGAACCGGAGCCGGACATCGCGGTCGCTCCCGGCCCCGCGGAGCTCTACGCTCAACGACATCCAGGCCCTCAGGACATCTCCCTTCTCGTCGAAGTCGCCGACTCGTCGCTCGCGCGGGACCACGGGGAGAAGTTGCGGCTCTACGCCCGCGCCGGAATCGTCTGTTACTGGGTCGTCAATCTCGTCAACCGGCAGGTCGAAGTCTACACCGACCCGACCGGCCCGGACGCGACGCCTACCTATCGTCAGCGCCAGGACTATCTTTCCGGCGACGCCGTGCCCCTCGTCGTCGGCGGACAGGAGGTCGCCCGCGTCGCCGTCGCCGTCTTGCTGGCGTGACGTCCCTTTTCGCCAGGCTATTGGCGGGGGTCAACCACGAGCGCGAAGTCGGGCAGTAGCGGCGTCGTGTAGGTGCCGCCGAAGGCGACCGCGATGGGCCGCTGCCAGCGCCGGCCGCGCTTCCGGTAGACGGTCAGCGTCGGCCGGTCCGCGTCGGCGCGCGGGTCGAGGATCCAGTATTCGCGGATCGACGGCACGTCCAAGTACAGAGCCACGTTCCTCTCGAAGTCCTTGTCGGCATTGTCCTCCGACAGCACTTCCGCTACGAACAGCGGGACCGCGTCCTGCCAGCGCAACTCCGCGATCAGCTGGTGGTGCGGGAAGTCGCGGTAGGCCGCCACGTCCGGCTCCGGGGCGGTGACCTTCGGCCGGTCCGGTACGAAGATGCGCGCCGGCGCCTTGACCTCATTGATAATCTCGGGGTGCAGGAGCCCATACGCGAACAACTTCCGGGCCAGCCAGTCGCGGTTGATGTCGTGCGGCAGGTCGGGCAGGGGCGACACCGCGAGCCTCCCGTCGATGAGTTCGTAGTGATAGCCCTCCCGGCTGTCCGCGCTCTCGAACTCCTCCCGCGTCAGCGGACGGCCCCGGTCCCGCGGCGTCAGGTAGAGTTGCGTGCGCATCCGTCTCTACTCCTTGCGATTACCGGCGCGTCGGGCAAAGTGGCATGCGAGAGCGGAGGGTGTGGGATTTGAACCCACGGTGGAGTCGCCCCCACGGAGGTTTTCAAGACCTCTGCCTTAAGCCGCTCGGCCAACCCTCCGAAGTCCTTCGCATTCTATCGCGGCGTAAGCGACAGGTGAAGCGCTTACGCCGCGGCGAAGGGCGCCGGCAACGAAAGAACCCGTCCGCGACAGCGGACGGGTTCTCGGTCAGACATGCTGGACGACTACCAGCTGTAACAATTGTACGGGCAGTACGTCACCGGGTAGTAGCACTCGTCCGGCACGCACCAGTAGTAATAGACCAGGGTGCAGGGGCACCAGTAGCAGTTGCAGCCGTACTTCGGGTACCAGCACTGGTGCGACCAGTGGCTGTGCGAATAGCCCTTGTAGTAGTAGAAGCCCTGCTTCGACTTGACGCCGTACGTCAGGTGGTAGTCCTTGTGGAACGTCGTCTTGGTCACGCCGCCGGAGTAGCTGCCGCCGGAGTACGTCTTGCCGGAGTGGCTGCCGGTGGAGTGGATCACGCCGCTCGAAGGACTGCCGCCGGACTTGCCGCCGTGCGTGCCGCCTTTCTTGTCGCCCGCCTCCACCGTCCCGACCAGGGCCAGACCCAGGACCATCGCCGCCGCGCTCAGAAGAAACCGCTTCATCACTCGCTCCTTTGCTCGATGACCGAGCGTTGTTTTCTCTTCCCCCGTCCCCAGGTTGATTTGGCCTGAGAACGCTCTTCCCTAACGCAGCGGACGTGCCACCGTGACGGAGCGGCCGGCGCGCCAAGGACGTAAGTCGTTTAGCGAAAGTTACTTGAGAAAATATAAAGGAGGAAGAAGGCGTTGCCGCTGCCCTCTTTCAGGGGTGGGGTTTTGTAGCCGGTGCGCGACAGGTGACATCGGAGTGATGACAGCAAGAAAGGAAAGGGACGCGGCTCGTTAAGACGGAATGCCTTAACGAGCCGCGTCCCCTTTTTCGACCCACCCTCAAAAGGTCGTCAGGAGCGGTCCGTCTTGTAGAGATTCTGCAACAAGACGCACCCCTCGGCGGCGGCGACGGCGATCTCGCGCAGGGCGTTCTTCGACTGCTCGCGCACGCCGGCTTCCGTGAGCAGCCGCGTGGCCTCGCTGCCGGCCTCTTGCAACCTGACGGCGATCGGCTCCAGGATCTCGCGGCGCTCGGCCACGGGCAGCTCGCCGGCGCGGCCGAGGATGCCTTCCTTGACCACGCGCACATAGAGCTTGGCCCACTGGTCCATTTCCGGGGCCGAGGCGCCGCTCGCCAGGTCCTTGTTGCGGCGGCGCATCTGCTCGGCGGCGTCCGCCATCGCCTCGATGCGCTGGCGGGCCGTCGCGCCTTCCTCGACCTTGACGGCGACGCTGCGCCGCGCCAGTTCGGCGACGAGCGGGTCGGCCGGCGCCTTCTGCGCGACGGCGAGCGCGCGCGCGTCCTGCTGTTGGCCGTGCCAGACGAGCCAGCCGGCGACGAAGAGCAGCAGCGACGCCGCGACGCCGATGACGACGCCGGCGCCAGTGCGGCGGCGCGGCGAGGCGTGCCGGTCGAGGATCAGTGAGCCGAGGAACAGGGCGACGCTGCGGCGGGGCGACGCTGGCGGCTTCGCGGCGGCCTCGTCGCCGACGAGAAAGCTCCGGACGAAAGCGTCGCGGGCGCCGGCGGACGACGGCACGGGCAGGCGGGAGGCGGTCCGCTCGACGTACACAAGTCGGCGGTGCCAGGCGCGGCAGGCGGGGCAGCGGACCAAGTGGTTGCGCGCGGACGCCTCGGCGGGGCGGGCGGGCTCTTCGAGGCCGAGCAAGTCGTTGCGGAGGGCGTTGCAGTTCATGGCTTCTCTCTGTCCCGTTGGGGCGCCAGCACCGTCATCAACTTCTGCCGCGCCTTGAAGACGCGCCAGCGCGCCGTCTCCTCGGTAATGCCCAGCGCCTTGCCGACGTCGCGGAACGACAACCCTTCTTCGGCCCGCAGCAGGAAGGCGGCCCGGAAGTCCGCCGGCAGCCGGCCGACGGCCCGCGCCACCAGCTGCAGCGCCTCGCGGCTGAGTGCCTGGTCGAGCGGCCCCTCGTCACGCGACGGCAACTCGTCCGGGTACGGCTGCCGCGGCCGCGACGTCCGCCGCTGGTTGGCGAACGTGTTGTGAGCGATGCGGAACAGCCAGGCGCGAAAATTCGTCCCCTCGCGGAAGGTGTGCAGTCCCTTGAACGCCTTCAAGAACGCCTCCTGCGCCACGTCCTCGGCGGTGTGCCGGTCGCGCGACACCTGGTACAGCCAGCGGAACAGGCCGTCCCAGTAGCGTTCGACCAGTCGAGCGAACGCCTGCCGGTCGCCCGCACGGGCGCCGCGAATCAGCAGAGACTCCTCCTCCTCGGGGAGTCGTTCCAGGTCGTGCCGTGGGTCCAAGCTGCGTCGTCCTCCTTTGCCCGACGCCAGGATACCACAATTCGTCGCCGGCGCCGTCCCGCCGCTTGCGGCTTCGCAATTGCGAAGCCGCAAGCGGCGGTCACGGACGCGCCTCGGTCCCCGTCAGCTCGCGCAGCGCGAACCGCACCGCCTCGCGCTGCGGGTACGGCGTGCCGTCCTTGTGAATCGCCGACGTCACCTCGTCGAGCGTCGGGTAGCGGCTGCGGACGACGTAGTCGTAGCGCTGGTGGACCGGCCAAACGCCCGACTTCGCGACCGGCTGCGGCACCGAGAAGTCCTGGCGCAGGTAGGTCACGTCGGCGCGGACGAACAGGCCGTTCGTCCCCTCGTAGTAGGGCGTCGAAAAGGCCGGCGGCAGCGGCTGCCGCGGGTCGGGGACGAGGCCGCGCACCGGGTCGGTCACGTTCTGGGCGGGGGCGTGGCATAGCAGGCAGTTGCGCAAGTGGTTGACGCGCACCAACTCGCGGACCGCGTACACCTGGCCGGGCTGCGGCTTGGACCAACCGGGGCGCCCGTCGGGCGCGTCGATCAGACTCGTCCGCCGCAGGCCGCCGGCGTTCTCCTCCAGGCCGACGACGAAGCGCCGGGCGCGGTCGAACGGGTCGCGCTCGCCCTTGTTCGGCGAGGGCAGGGCGGCGAGGGACAGCGCCTTGTAGTCGCGCCGCGCCGGGGCGGCGGGGTCGGGCTCGTTCAGCAGGGCGGCGAGGCGCGGCACGGCGTCCTGGTCGTCGAGGGCGACGAACGCCTCGGCGGCGTGGTCGGCGGCGGGCGCCCAGGGGTAGCGCAGCCCTTCGAGGAGGAGGTCGCGGTACTCCTCGCGCGGCCGCGGCGCCAGGGCGCGGACGGCGGCCTCGCGGACGTCGGCGGCGAGGTCGAAGACCGCACGGCGAACCAGGGCGGCGCCCGAGGCGCGGCCGTCGATCTGCGCCAGCAACTCGACGAGCAGCAGGCGCAGCGGGCGGTCCTCGGCCTGGAACAGCTGTACAAGCGTCGGTAAGGCGTCCTCGTGGCGCCAGTCGCGCTCGCGGGCGAGGAGGGAACGCACCCGGTCGGCGTCGAGGCGTGGGTCGGACCCGCCGCGCGGTGCGGCCTGGCCGAACAGGGTCCGCAACTTGCGCGACAGGGCTTGCAGATTCTGGGCGCATTCCTTGCCGAGCTGGCAATCGTGCCCCATCTGAATCGGCAGGCCGTGCAGGTCGGAACGGCGCGTGAGCGGATCGAGGATGGCGTGGTCGAACGGGTGGCGTCCCGAGTAAGCCAGGGCGAGGAGCTGCGACGACGCCCGTGGCATGGCGTCCAGGTCGATCTCGGGGGCGGCGAGGAGTTGCTTGCTCAATTCTTCGGCGCTGAGGAGGTCGCGGCGCTTGAAGCGAAACGGCACCGGCTCGGCCGACGCCTTGGCGAAAGCGGCCGACCCGGGGTGAACGCCGGTCAGGGGAATGTGGCCGGCCGGCTTGACCGAACCCGGTTCCACGACGCCGGTTGCGGGCGACAGCGCACTCAGGATCGGAGACGGCTCGACGACCGTCCCATCGGCCGAAGGCGGCAGGGTCACTTCCACGACGGGGAAGGGCTCCGGCACGGGCGCGGTTTCGGACGCGGGGGTCGAGCGGCCCGCCTTCGCGCAGACGAAGAGCAGGACGGCGACGGCGAGGAGTGAGAGGCTTGCGGCGACGGCGACGGGGCGCCAGCGGACCAGGGACGGACGGGACGCCATGACGGGATTCCTCCAGAGGTGCATCGGTCGGTGGCAGCGTGCCGGACGATGGGGCGAACACATCTAGGAGGGATAACCGCTCCGGGAGGCGGTTCGTTGGCGCCGGACGTCCGGGAAATGAGACCGGGCGGCCGTCCCGAAAGACGGCCGCCCGGCGGAGGAATCTGGCGGGCTATTTACTTGTCGTCCTTCCGGTCGCGGTCGGTGCCTTTCTCGAAGTCCTTGTTCTTGTCGAGGGCCTCGATCTTGACGACCGTGTCCTTGTCGCCCTTCTTGGTCCAGACGCGGACCTTCGTGTCCGCCTTGAGGTCGCGGAACGTCGACACCTCGGCCTTACGGCCGTCGATCATGATGACGGCGTCGGAGGCGAGGGTGTGCGTCATCTCCTCGTTCGTGCCTTTCATCTTCATCGTGAACTTGTTGCCGGTGCAGCTGACGATCGTGCCTTCGTGGTAGGTGTCCTTCTTGTTCTTGTCTTCGCTCCGGGCCGGAGTTCCGGCCAGGAAACCGACGACGAGGGCCAGTGCCGCCAGCGACAAAACGCGATACGCCATGATGTTCTCCCAGGGGTCGGATGACCGTGAAAGGCGAATCCCGGCGCGAGTTCCACACCCGTGCCGTCGAAGGAAGATTGCAAACCGAGTGCCCGACAACGACGGCGCTCCCGGATCTTCCGATTGTCCGGGAAATCGCCACGAAAGCGAGCCGCACGGCCTGGCGCGGCCGTGCGGGTGGGATGATTCGTGCCGAAGAGAACGAAGAGAAGTTCCCACTCGGACGGACGGGACGGCCAATTCCGCCGCTCGCCCTGGACATGGCCGCCGCGTGCGGTCGATCCCTTTCGGCAGACGGTTCGGCTACTCTGTCCAGGAGGGAAGCGCATGTCACAGCGATGGTACATCCGGGCGGCGCTGGCCGCCGCGATCGGCCTGGGCGTCGTCGCCGGGCTGGCTCGCGCTCAGGGGACCGGTCAGCCCCCCGCCCCGGCTCCGGTCGCGGCCCCGGCGCCGGCGCCCGATCAGACGCCGTGGACGGTCATCGAGCGCGGCGCCGGCTACGTCCCGCCGCCGGTCGAGGCGATCCCGGCCGAGACGCCCCCCGCGCCGCGCCAGGGGATCTGCGGCCGGCTGCGCACCCACGTAGCGAACAGCCTGCACAAGCACGGCCTCGGCTGTTATTCGCACCACGATGCGTTCCTGTGCAGCAGCTGGCAGTCGGAGAAGACGTTCATCTTCGGCTCCTGCCGCGAGTTCTACGGCGAGCCGTGCCTGCCGCCGCCTCCCGGCGGCGTCGGTCCGGCCGGCGGCGTCGGCGCGGCCGGCGCGGGCTGCTCCCGCTGCAAGTGACGTGTTCCGTACCATTGGTACGGACCGTGAGCCACACTCCCCGTCAGCCGCCCGGCCGCGAAGGGCCGGGCGGCGATCCTTTTTCCCTCCTGGCCGCCAAGACACTTTGTTGGCGCACGTCGTGCGCCTCGTCGGCGAGGCGCGGCACGGCCGGGCGCCGCATTTCGCGAACGCGAAGCCGCAAGCGGCGAAGGCGCACTTGCCCTGGCAATAAGCGCCTTCGTATGATTAATGAATCACGAATAATGAATGACGTTGATGCCTAGTGAAGGACCTCGCGCGGCGAGGGAAGGAAGCATGGACGAGACGAGACTGAAGGCGCCTCTCGGGGCGGCGCCGGCTCACATACCCCCCGAGGCCAGGGGCGAAGAGCCGACCGGGCCGGCGCTGTCGGCCGAGGAAGTCGTCCGCGAATACGGCGCGCGCGTTTACAACCTGGCCCGGCGCATGGTCAACAGCGACGCCGACGCCGAAGACGTGACTCAGGACGTGCTCCTGCAAGTCGTGCGCAAACTGCCCACCTTCCGCGGCGAGGCGTCGCTGCCGACCTGGCTGCACCGCGTCACGGTCAACGCGGCGCTCATGCACCGCCGCGCGCGGGCCACGCGGGACGTGCATCACTCGAAAGACCCGCTCGACCTCGTGCTGGAAGACGCGGACAAGGCGGCGCCGCTGCGGCGCTGGTCGGTCAACCCGGCGGAGGCGATCCAGGACCGCGAGACGCAAGAGCTGATCGACCGGGCCATCGCGGCGCTGCCCGTGGCCTACCGCGACGTGTTCGTGCTGTCGGACGTGGAAGGCTTGCCCAACGCCGAGATCGGCGACCTGTTCGGGCTCTCGCTGCCGGCGGTCAAGAGCCGCCTGCACCGGGCGCGGCAGATGCTCCGCGGCGCCCTCGCCCCGCACTTCGAGGACGTCTCGGCGTGACCACCCGCCGCGCGCGGGGTCGCCCCGGGGCGCAACCGCCGGCGGGGCGGCGTAAAAAAAACCCCCGGAGAAAACGGGGTTGGCCATGCGCCCCCCCCCCCCCCCCGCGG
>JBBROG010000290.1:0-9834 GCA_038229635.1 Gemmatales bacterium | reverse complement strand
GCTGCGTCTGGCCCTGTTGCGGGGACGCTATTTCGGCGCGGTAACTGACGCCACCGTAGCGCCGCCATCCCCAGAAATCCTACTCCACTTGCTACACTGCCTGGCCACCGTCCGCTAGCATGTCCGAAGCGCTAGGCAGAGGACACAGAGGAAAGGCCAAGGGGAAGCGGGGCAACCGCGGGATCGGCCTTTCCTTTGTCTTTCCTCTGTGTTCTCCGTGGTGAGTTCTTTTAGGCACTCTAAGCGACGACCCGAGGAGCGAGCCATGCCGACGTTCTCGCGACTGCTGTTGGTTTGCGCCACTTTCATCACCTGCGGTACGCCGGCCCGAGCCGGCATGCCGTCGGTGACGCTGTCCGATGTCGCCCGGATGCGCGTGCAGACGATCTCGTTTTTCCTCGCCGTCCTGCTGCTCTCCGCGTGGCTGGTCAAGGGGCTGTGGAACTCCCTCCGCAAGGACTTCACGTCTCTGCCCCGATTGACCTACGGCAAGGCGCTGAGCGTCGTCGTGCTGTGGGGCCTGCTGTTCGTCCTGGTGCTGACGATGATCTCCGGCGCCCGCGAGCTGATGACGCCGGGCGCCTGGGAGAAGCAGGGGCTGACGTACAAGTTGGCGCAGGCGCCCGCGACTCCCCCGGAAGAAAACGACCCCGACGGCTCGCGACGCAAGCAGATCGAGGCGCTGCGGACCGTCCTGTGGGAGTATGCCCAGACTCACGAGGGCCGGTTCCCGGCGAGCGCGACGGAGAACGAGATCCCGGCCGAACGCTGGCTGGCGCCGGGGTCGGCGAAGTTGCGTTACCTCTACGCGGGCGGCCTGACGGCCGACCGGGGGCGTTCTACGCTGGCTTATGAACCGGGCGCCTACGGGGCGCGGCGTCTGGTGCTGCTGACCGACGGCTCAATCGCGGCGATGAGCCTGGACGAGATCGTTGCGGCGCTGAACGCGGAGGGCCGGTGATGCGTGCCTCCACCCGGATCAAGTTTTGTGTCGTCGCCGCGGTCCTCGTCGTCATCGCGGGCCTCTGCGGGTTCAAGGCCCCGCTCGACGCGCTGTTCAACCTTATCGCCGGCTGGGCGATCTACCTTGATCGGGTAGTCCCGCAAATCCGTATCAGCCTCACGGGCGTCGTCACCGCTCTCGTTTGCATGACGACCCTTGCCGTGGGGCTCCACCTGTTCCTCCGCTGGCTCGCCGCGCAAATGACGCACCAAGGCGAGGGAAATCAGGCCCTTGCCTGGTCCGTGCGAAGGACGGCTGCGATCCTCGGCGTGGTTGTCCTTCTCTTCGTCGCGGGCACGTCGGCGGTGGGGATCACTCATCAGACCGTGTGGCTGGCGACGTCTTCCGAGGTCGTCACGGATCGCAATCGCTTCCGTACACCGAGTCGGATCAATCTGAAGAATCAGGCGATTGCAATGATGCATTATCAAGAGCATCGAAAGGCATTCCCGCCCGCCGCCCTCCTCGGTTCTGAAGGCCAGCCGCTGCTCAGCTGGCGCGTACTCCTCCTGCCCTACCTGGAAGAAGAAGAACTCGGCAGCCGTTTCAAGCTCGACGAGCCGTGGGACAGCCCGCACAATCTGCGACTCCTCCCGCACATACCGAACATTTACATCGACCCGACCGCCCCAAAGGCGACTCCGTCTTACTACACGCACTACCGCGTCTTCGTCGGGCCGGGGACGCCCTTTGAACCGGGCAAGCGGCTCCGCTCTCCCGACGACTTCCCGGACGGGACGAGCAAGACCCTCCTGATCGTAGAGGCCGCCGAGCCCGTCCCGTGGACCAAACCGGAGGAGTTGATTTACGACCCACTAAGTCCCTTGCCCCGCCTCGGGGGTCTCGTCCCCGGCATGATTAACGTCGTCTTGGCGGACGGCTCGGTTCGCGGCCTCCTGACGACCGTCCCCGAGGCGAACCTGCGCGCCGCCATCACCCGCAACGGCGGCGAGTCCCTGAACCTCGACGACTGGTGAGGTCCGACTCCCGGGCTCCCAAAGGGGACGACCACCCGAGTACAATCGGAAGCAAGGAGGACCGGACTCATGACACCGACGACCCAAACCTCTGCCGACCCGCTGGCGACCGAGCAGGCGACCAACGGCGACCTGCCGGCGCTCGACCCGGCCTTGTGGCCGAACCTCGACGACCTCATCACCGAGGACAACACCCCCGTGGACAGTATCTTCATCGAGAAGCAGCAACAACTGCTGAAGGAGCCCCTCGATTGTTCCTGGGACGGACCCGAGGAGGGGGGAACCTTTCTGGCCATGACCATCGTCGGGCTCTTCCCCACGGCCAAGAACCCGGCGTTCGTTCCGGACTTCATGCTGGGTTGCGGCCTCACCCTGGGCGAGGACATGTGGGCCAAGGAGAATCGATCCTATTTCGTCTGGGTCTTCGGCAAGCCGCCCGAACTCGTCATGGAGATCGTCTCGGACAAGCGCGGCGGCGAGGAGAGCCACAAGTTCAAGGCTTATGCCCGGATGAAGGTTCCGTATTATGTCATTTACGACCCGAGACGAATCCTGGGCGAGGAGGTGCTGCGGGTCTTCGCGCTGGAAGTGAACAAGTACGTCCCGGCGCGGGCGGAGTGGTTTCCGCACCTCCGACTCGGCCTGACTCGCTGGGAGGGCGAATACCAGGGGATCAACGGAACCTGGCTCCGCTGGTGCGACGAGGACGGAAAGGTACTCCTGACCGGCAAGGAGAAGTCCGCCGACGAGCGCGGCCGCGCCGAGGAGCAGCAGCGCCGCGCGGACACGGCCGAGGAGCAGAAGCAACGGCTCATCGCCCAGCTCAAGGCCCTGGGCGTCGAGCCGAACCTCTGAGCGGCGATCCGAGCCGTCGCGCATTGCCTTGGCCGCGCATCGGGTTATCATGGGGCTCCGACGCCCGTCGCCCCCGCGGAGACCCTCCCGATGCGCTCGACGTCCTTCCTCCTCGCCGTTTTCGGCCTCCTCTTCGGCTCGGCCGTCTTCGCCGCCGACACCTACGCCGTCGGCGTCGCCAAGGTCGATATCACACCGACCTACCCCGTGCGCCTCAGCGGCTTCGGCTTCCGCCTCACCGAGTCCGAAGGCGTTACGCAGCGGATCTGGGCCAAGGCCCTCGCCATCGGCGACGACGAACCCGCCGTCCTCATCACCGCCGACAACCTCGGCGTCCCCCTCACCCTGACGCGCGAGATCGCCAAACGCCTCGAAGCGAAGGGCGTCAAGGCGGACCGCCTCGTCATCACCGCGACGCACACGCACACGGCTCCGATGCTGACGAAGGTCTGCCCGACGCTCTTCGGCGTCCCGATCCCCAAGGAACACCAGGAACACATCGACCGCTACACCAAGGAGTTCACGGATCGGTTGGAGCAAGTCGCCCTCGCGGCGCTCGCGGACCGCAAGCCGGCGCGGCTGAGTTGGGGCATCGGCAGCGTCGGCTTCGCCGTCAACCGGCGCACGAAGGGCGGGCCGGTCGACCACGACCTGCCGGTCCTCGTCGTCCGCGACCTGACGGGCAAGGTGCGGGCCGTCTACCTGAGTTACGCCTGCCACTGCGTGACGCTGTCGAACAACAAGGTGAGCGGCGACTGGGCCGGCTTCGCCCAGCAGCTCGTCGAGGACGACTTGCCCGGCGCCGTCGTCCTTTGCTCCGTCGGCTGCGGCGCCGACAGCAACCCCAGTTCCGGCGTCACCGGCGACAAGGCCGAAATCGCCCAGCGGCAGGGGGCCGAGATCGCGACGGAGGTCAAACGTCTGCTGAAAGGCACCCTCGCCCCCGTGGCCGGCCCGCTCACGGCCGCGTCGCGAACGGTCGACCTGCCGCTCGCCGACCTGCCGGCCCGCGACGTCTGGGAGGCGAAGGCGAAACGAACCGACGCCGTCGGCCACTACGCTCGCGTGCAGCTCGCCCGCCTCGACCGCGGCGAACCGCTGCGGACAAAGATCGCTTACCCCGTCGTGACGTGGAGCTTCGGCGACGCCCTGGCGATGGTCTTCCTTCCGGGCGAGGTCGTTGTTGACTATTCGCAGCGGCTGAAGCGTGAACTGGACCGCTCGAAGCTTTGGCTCAACGCCTACAGTAACGACTCGCCCGGCTACGTCCCGTCGGAGCGCGTTCTGCAGGAGGGCGGCTACGAGGGCGGCGCGGCGATGGTCTATTACGACATTCCCGGCCCTTATAAAGCAGGATTAGAAGACAAGGTCGTCAGTGCCGTGCGCGACCTGCTCGACAAGCGCTTCTCCTCCCCGGTCGACCCCGAGAAGACGGGCGGCGTGCGTCCGCTGTCGCCGCGGCAGTCGCTGGCCGCGCTGGTGACGGGGAAGGGCCTGGCCGTCGACCTCGTCGCCGCCGAGCCGCTGGTGACGTCGCCGGTCGCCATCGACTTCGGCCCCGACGGACGCCTCTGGGTCGCCGAGATGTACGACTACCCCTCCGGCGTCGACGGGAAGTTCGGGCCGGGCGGCCGCGGCCGCATCCTGGAAAGCACCAGGGGCGACGGCGTCTACGACAAGGCGACGATCTTTCTCGACAAAATCCCTTTCCCGACCGGGATCACCGTCTGGCGCGGGGGCGTCCTCGTCTGCGCCGCCCCGGACGTCCTCTACGCGGAGGACACGAAGCGCGACGGCAAGGCCGACGTGGTCACGAAGCTGTACAGCGGCTTCGGCGTCGACAACTACCAGGCGCGCGTCAACAGCCTCTGCTACGGCCTCGACGGCTGGGTCTACGGCTCGTGCGGCCTCTTCGGCGGCCGGATCAAGAGCCACCGGACGGGCAAGGAATTCGTTCTGGGCGACCGCGACTTCCGGATCAAGCCCGACACCGGCGAGATCGAGGCGGCGACGGGGCGGACGCAGCAGGGGCGCGCCCGCGACGACTGGGACGACTGGTTCGGCTGCGATAACAGCGATTTCTGCCGTCATTATATCCTTTCCGACCATTACTTGCGTCGTAACCCGCACGTCCTGCCTCCCGCCCTGGCCGCGCATGTCCCGGCGGACGCCGAGGCGGACCGGCTCTACCTCGCCCGGCCGGAGATTCAGCTGTTCAAGTTGTCCGGCCCGCCGGGGCGGGCGACGGCGGCGTGCGGCCTCGGCGTCTACCGCGACGACCTGCTCGGCAAGGACCTCACCGGCAACGTCTTCACCTGCGAGCCGGTCAACCTCGTCGTTCACCGCCTTCAACTGTCGCCGAAGGGGTACACATTCGCGGGACGCCGCCCGGCCGACGAGGCGCGCTCCGAGTTCCTCGCTTCGACGGACAACTGGTTCCGCCCCGTGCAGATGCGGACCGGCCCGGACGGGGCGGTGTGGGTCGTCGACATGTACCGCTACGTCATCGAGCACCCGCGCTGGATTCCGCCGGAAGACCTCGCGAAACTCGACGTCCGCGCCGGCAGCACGATGGGCCGCATTTACCGCGTCCGCCCCGCCGACAAGCCGCTGCGCCCGGTGGCACGCCTGGACGCGCTCGACGCCGCGGGGCTCGTGGCGGCGCTCGACACGCCCAACGGCACGGTGCGCGACCTCGCCGGGCAAATGCTCCTGTGGCGCGACGACACGTCGGCCGCGCCGGCCCTGGAAAAGTTGCTCCGCGAAAGCCCCCGGCCGGAGGCGCGATTGCAGGCCCTGTGCGTCCTCGACGGCCTCGGCAAGTTGACGCCGCCGCTCGTCCTGCGCGGGCTGCGCGACCGGCACCCCGGCGTGCGCCGCCAGGCCGTGCGTCTTGCCGAACCGTTCCTCGGCCGGGCGCCGGCCCTCGAAGAGCCGCTGGCCCGCCTCGTCGCCGACACCGACGCGCAGGTGCGATTGCAGGTCGCTTACACGCTCGGCTCATGGCGCGACGCGCGGGCCGGACTGAACCTGGCGGCGCTGCTGCTCGCCCACGGCAGCGACGGACACCTCGTCACGGCAGTGCTGAGCAGTATCAACGCCGACAACGTCGGCGAAGTCCTCGTGGGCCTGTTCGGCATCGACGGCGGTAAGGCGGCCCCTCCCGAAGCGGTCCAGCGCGTCCTCGCCGTCGCGGCCGCGCTCGGCGACCGGGCCACGCTCGCCCGCGTCGTCGGCCAGGTCACGACGCCGCGCGACGGCCGCTATTCCGCCGCCCAGGTCGCCGCGCTCGCCGGCGTCCTCGACGCGCTCGGTCGGCGCGGCCAGGGTCTGGAGGCGCTGACGGACGGGCCGGCGCGCGAGAAAGTGACCCGGCTGCTCGCCCTGGCCCGCCTTGCCGCGGCCGACGAAAAAACGCCTCTTCCCGAGCGGATCGCTTCGGTGCAAGTCCTCGGGCGTGAGCCGAAGGAGCGCGCGAACGACGTCACCCTCCTCGGCAAGCTGCTGGCGCCGCAAACCCCCGCCGACTTACAATCGGCGGCCCTGGCGTCGCTCGGCCGCGTCCCGGACGAGCACGTCCCGGCGGCGCTGCTCGCCGGCTGGAAGTCGCACACGCCCTCCCTGAAGACGCAAATCCTCGATCTGCTGCTCGGCCGCGACGCCTGGCAGCGAGCGCTCCTGGCGAGCCTCGAAAAGGGCGAGGTGCCCGCCGGCCACGTCGATGCCGCCCGCCGCCAGCGCCTGCTCACGCACAAGGACGAGCCGACGCGCGCCCGCGCCGCCAAGGTCTTCGCCATGACCAGCGCCGACCGGCAGAAGGTGCTGCAAAGCTACGCCGGCGTGGCGGCGCTGAAGGGCGACGCGGTCCGCGGCAAGGCCGTGTTCGGCAAGAGCTGCGCGCCGTGCCACCGCCTCGACGACGTCGGCTTCGCCGTCGGCCCCGACCTGGCGGCGCTGGCGAACAAGTCGACGCCGTACTTGCTCCAGGAAATCCTCGACCCGAACCGCAACGTCGACACGCGCTACGTCGAGTACAGCGCCGAGACGAAGGCCGGCCGCATCGTCACCGGCCTCCTCGCCGCCGAGACGTCGACGAGCATCACCCTGCGCGGCCAGGAGGGTAAGCAGCAGGTCCTGTTGCGCAGTGAGATCGAAACCCTTTCGAGCGCCGGCAAGTCGCTGATGCCGGAGGGGCTGGAGAAGGACGTCGGCAAGCAGGACATGGCGGACCTCATTGCTTACATGAGCAGCCGCGCGACGCCGCCGAAGTCGTTCCCCGGCAACGCGCCGGCCGTCGTCAGGGCGGTCGATGGGGCGTACGCGCTGCTGGCGACGAACGGCGCCATCCACGGCGACGGCATCGCCTTCGAGGAGCCGTTCCAGAACGTCGGCATGTGGCTCGGCCTCGCGGATCATGTGGTCTGGACGTTGGAGGTCGCGAAGGAGGGACTTTACGATGTCTGGCTCGACTGGGCCTGCGACGACGGCTCGGCCGGCAACGCCTTCGCCCTGGAGGGGACGAAGTCGACGCTGCGCGGCAAGGTCGTCGGCACCGGCGGCTGGGACAAGTATCGTCAGGAGCGAATCGGCACGCTGGTCGTCGCCGCCGGCGCGCAGCGACTGACGTTCCGCCCCGACGGCGTCTTGCGGAACGCCCTGATCGACCTGCGCGGCGTCCACCTCGTGCCGCCGGGACAGAAGCCGACTTTTGCCCCCCCGCAAGCGCTCCCGGCGACCGGCCCGAAGGCGGCGGCCCGCGACCTCCTCGAAGACACCCTGCCGCAAGACCGGCGTCAGGCGCTCATCAACGCCTATCCCGAATGGGCCGCGGACCTCGTCGCCGCCATGACCGCCGACTTGAAGCCCGACCCGGTCGAAGAATACCGGCGTATCCCGTGGGTCTGGCGCGTCGCCGTCGCCGCCGGCAAGCGCAACGACGCCGGCCAATTGCGGAGGCTGCTGGGCGTGTCGCTGCCGAAGGCCGGCGCGCCGTTGCGCGACTGGCAGGCGGTCGTCGTCGGCGGGGGGATCATCAACGGCGTCAGCCAGGCCGGAGCGTGGCCGCGTCCGCGCCTGGAGGAACTGGTCAAGGACAACGAGGGGCTGTCGCGGCGTTGGCGGCAGGCCCTGGAGCAGGCGTCGGCGATGGCGGACGACGCGAAGGTGCCGGCCGGGACGCGCTACGACGCCCTGCGCGTCATCGCCCTGGACGCCTGGGAGCGGCGCGGGGCGCAGCTGGCGAAGTACCTGGCGACGGGCACGAACGCCGAACTGCAACAGGGCGCCGTCAGCGGCCTGGCGGACATGGAGGCGCCCGAGGCGACGGCGAAGTTGCTGGCGAGCCTGGAAGGACTGACACCGGGCAACCAGGCGCTGGCGCTCGACGGCCTGTTGCGGAGTGAGGCGCGCGCGACGGCGCTGGTCGAAGGGCTGGAGCAAGGCAAGGTGAAACGCGCGTGGCTCGGTGAGAAGCACGTTCAGGCCCTTCGCGCCGTGAAGGACGAGTCACTGCGGGCGAGGGCTCTGAAGGCCCTTGCGCTTTAGCGCGAGTCGCTTGACCAGCCCGAAGCGCCAGCGAGGGAGGATGCGCCCTCGCTGGCGCTTCGGGCTGGTGAGGGTCCGTTAAGGGTCACGCTGCATAGACCACCTCCGCGGTACGGAGTATTTCCTTGCGGCGAAGGTAGTTCGGGCTTTCCTCCAGGACTTTCCTGTCGACCAGATCCACGGCGCGGTGAAAAAGGTCTTCGAGTTCGCGCCGCATGTGCGTCAAGTCGAACAGACTGAAATTCGTCCCCGGCGCGAATGTCACCAGGACGTCAACGTCGCTCTCCGGCCGGAAGTCGTCGCGCAGCACCGAGCCGAAGAGCAACAGTTCCGCGACCCGCCACCGGCGGCAGAACGCGGCCAGAGGCTCCGACGGCACGGCGACCTGAATCGGACGATTCATGAAAGACCCTCTCGGCCCGAGGGCGAACCTCGCTCGTTCATTTTGGCCGGCCTCGGCCCCGACCGCAAGCGCCGTGTCTGTTATCGTTGCTCGGACATGCCGGGCAAGGTATAAGGAAGAAGCTGACATGAGTCCGTTGTCGAGGGTCCGCTCATGACGCCGGTTTCGGCTCCCCCCCTTGCCCGACCTACCATCGCCGACCTTCTGGCGCGATTGGGAGACGTCCCCGCCTGGCGCGTCCTGTTGGACCCGCCGCCCGGCCGTGCCACGGTTGCGGACGCCCTGGCCCTCGACGCGCAGGAGGACCGCCTGTGCGAACTCGTGGACGGCACCCTGGTGGAGAAAGGGATGGGATATCGAGAATCGCTCCTCGCCGGTGCCCTGATCGCCCTCCTGCGCGCCTTCGTCGTGCCCCGACGTCTGGGACTTGTGACCGGCGAAGCGGGCATGATACGCCTCTTCCCCGGCCTGGTGCGCATCCCCGACGTGGCCTTCACTTCCTGGAATCGCCTCCCCGGCCGGCGTGTGCCCGACGCCCCCGTTCCGGACCTCGTCCCCGACCTGGTCGTGGAAGTCCTCAGCGAGAGCAACACCACGGCGGAGATGAACCGGAAGCGGGACGAGTACTTTCGCGCCGGGGTTCGCCTGCTCTGGGAGGTCGATCCGGAAGGGCGCACGGTCAGCGCCTACACGGCGCCCGATCAGTCCGTCACGCTCGATCACACGCAGACGCTCGACGGGGGCGACGTCTTGCCGGGGTTCACTCTGCGGCTGTGCGACCTCTTCGGAGAGCTGGACGAACAAGCCGGCCCCTGAGCGAGTACACTCCGGCCGCTTAGAGCCCCTCGCCCCTGTACTCAGGGGAGAGGGGTTGGGGTGAGGGGGAATGGCACTGACTTAAGCGTAACCTATTGGCAAGCAAGAGGTTAAAGAGACGGCTTCCTGAGCTATGGTGGTATTGCCACGCATCACCTTAGGAGGAAGCCGTCCGTGAACCATCCTACCCCGTTCGGACCGACCCGCCAAGCCAGCACCACCTGCCGCGCCCTCGT
>JBBROG010000289.1:0-9843 GCA_038229635.1 Gemmatales bacterium | reverse complement strand
GGTAACGCTTGCAGCCGCAACGCACCCACCCGCGGACGACGGCATCGACCGCGAACGCCGGCGTGTCCGACGACGACCCCACCACGACGTGCCCTTGGTTCGCCAGGACGTCCTACAGCCCGTAGGGCACCGCCTTGCACACACAACCCCGGCGTTCGCAAGACGAGGCGGACGCGGCCACTCGGCGACACCGTCAAGGCGTCGAGAGCCTTGACCACGTCGACCGTGACGTACCGCGCCGGCTTCCCCCGCCACGACGCGATTTCCTTCTCCAGGAGTTCGGCGCCGCGGCGCGGGTCGGCCAGAGCCCAGGCCAAGAACCACTGCCCTCGGTCGATGGTGCCGGACCCGAGGCCGAGGGTGTGAATCCTCGGCTCGACCGACGTCAGCAGGTCACGCGCCGCGGCCGCGTCGACCAAGGCGAGCCGGAGCGCCGTCGCCACGGTTTCGTTGTCTATCGTGATGGGCGAGTCGAGGGCCGTCGGCCGGCGGAGGGCCAGCACACGCCAAACGAGACTTGGCATATCCGGATAGCCGGCTTCGCGGGCCTGCGCGGCGGCGCCGGCGGCGACGACGCTGGCTCCGCCGTAACTGAACCGCGGGTACGGCTCATCTTCCGAATCCTTCTGAAAGACGTCGAAGGCGCGGTCGATCAATTCCCGGGCCAGCTTGCGGTCCTTCGGGGCGACGCGGACGGCTACCAAGGCCAGGGCCGCGACGCGCTCCTGGCCGTTGCGGATGCTCTCCGCCAGGCGCACCGCCTCGTCGGGCTTCGTCGGCGCCAGCTTATGAGCGAGTCGCAACTTCGTGAGGTTGGTCGGGGCTAGCGACACGTCGCCGACGGCGACGGCAAGGTTGGTCGTGTAGCTCTCGATCAGGCTGGGGTGTTTCACCGGCTCGAGCAGGCGGCGGGCGCGGGGCAGGTCGTAGGGGCCGAGCGCCTCCGCGATCGCACCGCTCGCGTATCCTCCCAGTCCGGCGACGCCCGGCTTGTCGGCCAGGTCGGCGGCCTCGTCGATCAGCTTGCGACCGGCTTCCGCCTTCCCCAGCCGGACCAGCGCCTTCCCCGCCCACGCCAGCGACCAAATCTGGTCTAACGGCTTTCTTCGGCGCGAGAGACCGACGAAGGCTTCGACAAAACGGAGCGCTTTCGACGGATCCTTGTCCTCGTAGCGCTCCGCCAGGTATCTCAGCACGAGGCATGCCGTCTCGTCGGGGAGCGGCGCCGCGTGGGCGAGGGCTTCGTCGACGTCCGTTTCGGCGGACCGCGCGGCCAGGGCGTAGCGGGCGAGATAGTCCCACCGGCCGCCGGCCTCCTTCGACCAGAGCAGCGACCGCTCCGGGTCGATGCGGCCCATGTTGTTCAAGACCGGGACGAGCAGCGCATCGCGGTGCCCCGGCGGCAGCGCCCAGATTTGCTCCAACAGGCGCCGGGCAAGGCGTTGACGTTCGGCGTTCGACACGGTCGGGCCGTTCTCGCGGACCGGCGGTAACTCGCCGTCGGCCCGGAGCGTCAGCGCGACCTCCGCGCCAGTGGCGGTGCGGAGCCCGCCGAAGCGCAAGCCGGCCTTGTCGGCGAAGACGTAGACCGGCCCGGCGGTGAGGCCGGCGAGGGCGAAGCGGCCCGCGGCGTCGCTGACCGTCTCGACGAGGCGCGGGGCGTCGCCGGAGTTGAAGACGCGCGCCCCGGTGATGGGTCGGCCCGCCGCGTCAAGGACGCGCCCTTTCACCACCCCGTCGACCCGGCGCAGCGCGACCGCCCCGAGGTCGTGCGTCTCGCCGCGCCGCCCTTGCACCCTCGCCGTCTCGGCCTTGCCGAAGCCTTCGGCGGTAATCACCATCTGGTATACGTCGCCGGGCCACAGCGCCGTCGTCTCGAATTGGCCCTCGGCGTCGGCGTAATATTTCTCGAACGTGCCGTCCCAACCGCCGCCCGGCGTGCCGTCGACGCGGGAGGGGCGGGTCCATTCGAGCGACACCTCGGCGTCGCGCACCGGCTTCCCATCCGGGCCGACGACCCGGCCACGCAGGCGGAAGGCGTTCGCCGACGACACGGTCAGCGTCGGCGGTTCTTTTTGGGCGGTGAGATCGACGACGAGCGGGCCGTCCGTCACGGCGTCGCCCGCGCGGGCGCGCAGCGGCACCTTCTGGCGGGGGTCGAGCTTACCGAGGACGAACCGGCCTTCGCGGTCGGCCGTCACCGGAGCCATGCGGTATCCTTCCCACCCGCCGAGCGGCAGGATCGGGTAGACGGCGGCGCCGGCGACCGGCCGGCCCGCCGCGTCGAGGACGAGCCCTTTCAGCCGCGTGGCCCGCTTCAGCGCGAGGTCAGGGTAGACACTTTCCCGCGCGGCGTCGAGGCGCGGCACCTCATACCACGAGGCCGTCGTCGTCAGGTAGTTTGCCGGGGCACGCGAGACACTCGCCATCACGCGGCCCGGCTTGACGAAGGCGACGTAACGCCCGTCGGCGCCGCTGGTCGCCGAGGTTCCCCAGACGCCGGCGTTCAACTCGTTGAGAAGTGTGACGTCAACGCGCGCGCCGCGCAAGCCGGCGCCGCTCTCGTCGTCGACGACGCGCCCCTTCACGGGGCGGCAGGGCAGCAGCGCCACGGCGACGTCCGCCGTCCTCCCCGGCTTCACCTCGAAGGCGGGCGTCTTCTCGGCGTAAAAGGGAGCCTGCGGTTCCGAATAAGCGAGGATCGTGTACGCCCCCGGAGGGACGCCGTCGAAGCGAAACGTGCCGTCGGCCGTCGCCTTCGCCTCGCCGAAGCCGCTGACGCGCGCCTCGCCGGCGGCGGGCTCGGCGCGGGGGCCGTCTTCGCTCAGTCGCAGTTGGAGCGCGGCGAGCGTCTTGGCGTCCGTCGTCCCGGTCAGCCGGCCGCAGACGGCTCCCGCGCGGCGGAGGCGCACGGCCACGGGGCCGACGCCGTCCCAGGAGACGTCGCACGTCCCGAAGCCGTCGGCCGTCAGGTCGAGGAAGACGCACCCGACCACGGGCAGTCGGCGCACGGTGAACGAGCCGTCGGCCGCCGTCGTGGTCGCGCGCTCCTCGCGGAGGTCGTCGGGCGGCACGACCGGACGGCTATCGCGGTCGCGGCTGGGGCGGTCGCCCAGGCATCGTGGCACGAGGCGCGCCCCGGCGACGGGACGGCCGGCGTCGTCGACCACGCGGCCCGAACAGTCGGCGACTTCCAGGAGCTTCAAACGCAACGGCGCTTCACTGACGTCCTCCGGGCGCAGGTATTGGTGCCAGCCGATTCGCCCCGCGGCGTCGCGGGCGATCAGGTCGGGGTAGCGCTCGCCCTCGCCGGGCTTCGGGTACTTCAGGCGGAAGCGGCCCGCGGCGTCGGCCGTGCCCGAAGCGACGTCGCGCGACGTCGAGTACGGTCCCCCGCTGAGTCGCACCGTCGCGTTCGCGACCGGCTTTCCGGACGGGTCGAGGACGACGCCGGTCACACGCGGCCCCACGTCCGCCTCTTTCACCTCCGTCTGGGCCGCGGCCGGCGCGTCGTCCTCGGCCGGCGCCTCCTTCTCGGTCCGAGTGCCGTGCGCCAGCCAGCCGGCGCCGCCGACGAGGAGAGCGACGACGACGATCCCGGCCGCCACGGACCGCGCCCGACTCGGCGCCAGCGCACGCAGGACCTCCGCGGCCATCGCCGCCGACGCTCCGGGCGTGTCACCCCGCACCGCCGCCGCGACGAGGGAGGCCGCCGGCAGCGCCGCGGACGCTTGCCCCTCCAACAGTCCGGCGAGGCCCGCCGCCGACAGCGTCACGCCGCGCCGCGTGAGACAGTCTTTCAGCCGCCCTCGCGCCCACGCCAGCCGCGCGGCGAGCGTCGACGCGGGACAGCCCAACTCTTCCGCGGCTTGACGATTCGTCTTTCCCTGGAAGTAGCAAAGGATGACGGCGCGGCGATATTTCTCCGGCAGGCGATCGACCTCCTCGTCGAGGATGGGGCGGACGTCGCGCCCCAGTGGTTCGACGTCGGCGACCGCCGCGAGGTCGGCTTCGATGGGCGTCTCGTGCCGGGTGCGGCGGTCGAGACGAGCTTGTAACTTGCGGGCGACGCGCCAGGCGACGCGGTGCAGCCAGCCCGCGACCGAGTCGGCGGCGCGGATGCGGTTGCCCTCGCGCGCCAAGGCGAGAAAAGCAGCCTGGAAGGCGTCCTCGGCGTCGTGCTCGTGGCGCAGCAGGCGGCGACAGACGCCGAGGACGAGCGCCGCGTGGCGCCAGACCAGCGCCTCGAAGGCCCCCTGGTCGCGGCGGTCGAGGAAGCGGCGCAGCAACTCGGCGTCGCTCAACTCGCCGAACGGCTCGCGGCCGACGAGGCGGTGGATGTGCTGCACGACCGTGCCGAGCGCCGGCTGACTCATGGTGCGAACCTCCCGTCAATCGCTGTCCCCCATGATAGGGCCGCGCGACGGGAGGGCGCTCGACGGTTTTTCATGAAGCGCCGGGGAACCCACCCTCACTCGTCGCCGGGATACCAGAGCCCGACGGGGGGCGGGGAGCGACTCACACCGACTCACACCCCGACTCACACCCCGCCGCGCTCGTTTTCCCTGCGTTTTCCAGGCTTTTCGTGGGGGTGTGAGTCGTGAGCGCCTGTGAGTCGTTCCCGGCGCTCGCTTCCCTTTCCCGCCCCCGACCCTACCCCTGTGCGGCGCGCGAGCCTCTCCCGACGGCGCGGCCCGATCTCCCTTGTACCTTCTCAATTCTCAATTCCTCATTCTCAATTTGCGACAGGCCTCCCGCGACGTCGCCGCCCAATCTTCATTCTACCCGTTAGCGCCGGGGCCGGGAAAGGTCCCGGATGGTGTCAGGAAGCGACAGGCGCGTCGTGTTCGTGGCGCGGCAGGCGGCGGCGGACGCCGAGGACCCGCCGTCCCCGGCCGTCCCGCGTCCCGAATATTGTTCGGTTTTTTCTTGCCACGCGCCCCCGACAGGGTATAATCGCGCTGTTCGATCCCATCGCGTCGTCCATTCGCACGATAGGCGTTCGCGGGGGAATTATCCCCCTTACTTCCTATTTCCTGTCAGGGGTCATCTCATGCACCCACACCTTCTCCGTCGCGCCGCCCGTACTGCGTTCACGCTCATCGAGCTGCTGGTGGTGATCGCCATCATCGCCATCCTCATTGGGCTCCTGGTCCCCGCCGTGCAGAAGGTGCGCGAGGCCGCCGCGCGCATGTCCTGCACCAACAACCTCAAGCAGATCGGCCTGGCCTGCCACAACTACCACGACACCAACGGCACCCTGCCGCCCGGCGGCGTCACCGACGGCCCGTGCTGCGGCACCAAGAGCGGCCCGCCCTGGGGCGTCACCGTCCTGCCCTACCTCGAGCAGGATAATTTGCGGAATCAGTACATCCTCTCCGTCTTCAACGAGGACCCCGGCAACGCCTTCGTCCGCACGCAACTCGTCAAGACGTACAACTGCCCTTCCGACTTCAACGCGGGCCAGCTCCTCAACCCCGACAGCGGCCCCGGGTCGGGCGTGCAGTACATGACCAGCAGCTACCGAGCCATGTCCGGCCGCGGCTACGGCCCCAACGGCGAGAGCTGGTGGTTCGACGACCCCGAGTCCGGCCGCAACCTGCCGGGCAGCTGGCGCGGCGCCATCCACGGCACCTCGAAGCTTTACGGACTCATCGGCGAGAAAATCGCCAACATCACCGACGGCACGTCCAACACCCTCATGGTCGGCGAGTACGCGACGCGCACCCACCCGCGGCGCACCTCCTTCTGGGCGTACACCTACACGTCTTACAGCCAGTCGTCGGCGGTGCCGCAGAGCCGCCTTTTGAAGGCCGACTACGACGCCTGTACGGCGCTGGGCGACTCCAACCCGTGCAAGCGCGCCTGGGGCAGCTTCCACACCGGCGTCATCAACTTCGTCTGGTGCGACGGCTCCGTCCACCCCGTCAACACGTCGATCGACATGAGCGTGTTCGTCGGCCTGGCGACCATCTCCGGCGGCGAGGAAAAAAAAGGAGACCTCTCATGTCGCGACCCCTGTTAGTCGCCGTGGCCGTTTGCGCGCTGCCGCTCGCCGGCTGCGGCGACGGACCCGCGCTCGTCCCCGTGTCCGGAAAAGTGACCCTGGACGGCAAGCCGTTGGCCAACGTCTGGATTAATTTCCAGCCCATCGCGGCCGACCCCAAGGTGCCGCCCGGCCCCGGCTCCAGCGCCAAGACCGACGCCGAGGGGCAGTACACCCTGCGCGTCGACGAACGGAAGAACGGCGCCGTCGTCGGCAAGCACAAGGTCATGATTCAGCCCGGCGAGGAAGGGGGCGACGCGGACGCGGACGCCGGCGGGAAGCGGAGGAAGTCCGTCGTCCCCGCGAAGTACATCGGCGTGGAGTCGACGCTGCGGTGCGACGTGCCCGCCGGCGGGAAGGCCGACGCCGACTTCGCCCTGACCGCGAAGTGACGCAGGGCGAATGGTACACGGTAGGTTCTATCTCTTTACGAGAAAAAGCGAGAAAAAGGGGACGGGCACAAGAAAAAGGGGACGGGCACTAATGGCATTCGGGACGGGCGCGCCCCCTTTTCCGGTCATCTTTTCCCATCACCGCGACCGCGGAGAAGCCGCTGGCTTGTAGGGCGGCGGTCCGCTGCAGCGCCTTCGTTAGGCCCAGCCTGCGGCGACCAAACTCAAGTCCTCCGAGCCCAACACGCGCTCGTGCCGCGCGCGGGCGTGGAGTGCGACCTGCTCAGCGGAAAGGAACGCCTCCCGCAGGCTCTGGCCCTTGACCGTCAGCGCCTGGAACGGTCGGCTTTTCGATAATTTACGAGATCCCTTTTCTTCTTGGCCGACAAGGAGAGGCCCGCAAAGGCCAGGCAACCGCGCCGTGCGAGATTGAGCCTGCCCAAATGCCCAAGCAGGAGTACTGTTCGCGCGGGCCGGCCTTCCTTATCATCATTCCGTCGTCTTCGACTTCAGCTGGGTCAGCGGTTTGTCGTCCTTGTCGGTGAAACGCACGCAGAACGACCAATCGACCTTTTCGTTGACGACCTTGACCACCACCACGTTGACACCCTTTTGGAGCGTGACTTCGGTGCTGTCCTGGTCCTTTTCCGCCGGCCGCGGCTCGGCGTACTTGAAGACTTCCTTGCCGTTGAGATAGACCTTGGCCTGGTCGTCGCTCCCCGTCTTCATCTTGACGCCTTTGAGGTCTTCCGGGGCGACGAGGAAGCTGACGGCATATCCCACACTGTCCTCGGTCTGACCGCCCAGGAAGGCGTTGAAGTCGAGCAAATGGTCCTTGCAGACGTGTTCCTTCCAGGCGAGTTCCTTGTCGCCGACCTTCACTTTCGCGCCAGCCTTGGGCTTGAGCTTGGCCTCGCCCTTGAGCTGTTCCTTGTCCAGGGCATCGGCGCCGCTCTGGTTCGCCTCGAGCGGGATCGGCGCGAGAACGAGCCAACGCTGGATAAAGCCTTCCTCGCTGACGCCGGTTTTCTCGTCCGCGGCGGCAACGGCCACGAACAGCAGCAGCGCAGATCCCAGAAGCCATGACGTCGCGCGCATCGGGAAACCTCCTCGAACAGACTCGATGAGAAGCACCACTCCGCGGCTGCATGATCTCGCCCATCCTCGCCCCCGTCAAGCGTTTTCTGCCTGACGGGACGGTTTTACGGTTTTCCCTTGGCGAAGCAGGTGTCTGGCCGCGGGAACCAGGATGTGGCGTAGCAGTCTGACCGGGAAAGGGGACGGGCACGAATGCCAGTAAGATAAAAGTTTACTGAAGAGCTTGGGATTGCGAAAACGCCTTGTTTTCAGGCTTTCTCGAAGCCCCAACTCAGCCGTTACTCCCTTAACTTAATGGCATTCCGTCCTGTCCTTTAATTCCGTCTCGTCTCGAACAACGACGGAGTGCGCAGCCGCGCACCCCGTCGCGCATCGGCCGACATTACTTCTTACCGTGCTCTTCGGCGTGGTGGGTGGCGGCCTCGTCACCGTGCCGCTCGGCTTGCGCCTGATGGCCCTTCGCGGTATGAGCGTGGTGCGCGGCCTTCTCGTGGTTGCCGGTCTCATGGTGCTTGGCGGCGTGCTCGTGGTGTTCGCCGGCCTTCTTGTGGTGCTCGGCAGCCTTCTTGTGCGACTCCGCGGCTTTCTTCGACATAGGAAATTTCCCTTTCCTGGAGAGACCCCGCGCGCCGGATGGCGACGGGGCGGTTCTCGCGGGCGTACCGCCGGACACTCCTGCGGAGACGCTCGCGTACCAGAGACACATGCAACTTCCGCGCCGTGTCACCGGCGCCACGACAGCCCGGTCGTTCGGGGAAGGGGCGTCGGTCTCAGTGTGAGGCTTCAAACGCAAGAAGCCTTATCCCGTCGCTGCTCCTCAGGACTGCGGCTTCATTTCGAGAATGCCTCCATGAAGGACGGACCCGGCGATGCACCTAACGTGTGAGGGAACCCCGGCGTTGGGGTGTTCCTTGCTCGTCGGCTCGGCCGTCACTCTGTTCCCCATTTACACGCGGCCCCGCTTATGGCATGTGTGCCGGCCTCGTCCGATCGCCAGGCGCATTGAGGAGGGGTTGCGATGCCCGACGTTATCGAGTTCACCCACGACTGGTTCGCGGAGGTGGAGAGCACCCCCGGGCGGCTGAAACAGGTCGCGTTCCGCAAGGGAGCCAGGCTCCGCGCGGAGGTCCGCCACGTCGTTGGCAGTGAGGGGATCGCCGAGGCGGCCGACTTACGCCTGGCGGACGGCACCACCGCCCTGCGCGTCCCGCTCTCTTGCATGGCCGTCGTCAAAGGGCAATCGCGCGCCGCCTAAACCGGGCAGGGGAGACAAGCAGGGCGGAGGCAAAGGGTCCCTGCGCGAGCGGCGGTGTCCTTCCGGAGAGAGGGGGAGGCTGGGAAAGCGGGTGTAAATATTACTGAGCTGCATGTTGGGCGGGGACGCCAAAGGCGGCGCGGTCGGCCTCATTTCAAATCCCGATAGACGCCGATGAGCCCGGCGATGAGAAACGCGACGGCGGCCACAAGGAGCAGTACGCCGAGCGCGACGGCCCGGGCCCACAGGTAGCCCGCTTTGCCGTGCAAGTTCAGAACTCCCTGCCACAGTACGGGCGGCCCTGCGAACAGGCAGACCGCCCCACCGATCAGCGCCCGGACCGTGGCGGGGCGAAAGGTTGACAAGCGTTTGCCTGGCCGTTCTTTTATCGGGGGTCTGAGGCGCGGGCCGTGACACTCCGGGCAGATCATCCCGAATTCCGCCTCCCGGCGGGTGAGGGAGATGGTAAAGCCGCAACTCGTACAGCTCAGCCGGGGCATGGCATAGCTCCTCTCTTGTGATCCACCGGGCTGTCGTCGTCCGCCCGCCTTCCCCCCAACGTCAAGGCTGCCTTACATTGTCCGTTCCGCTTGTCTCGAACACAAGCCTTCCCCCTCGCCGTTCTCGGGATCGAGAGATGACCGGAAAAGGGGACTGAGAGTCTGTCCCGGAAGCCCCTCGCTCCCGTACTCGGGGGAGAGGGGAGCATACGGGACAGACTCTAAGGGGGAATCGGCGCACCCGTTCGAGGTACGTTGCCGGCGCCAGAACCGCAGCCGCCTTGTCTTTACGGCTCGCCATGAGTTCATTCCTCCTTCCACGGACCGAGATCGTACTCGGCGTGAGTCAGGACGTGGCGAATGTACACCTCGCGGCGGTTGTAAGGGATGACGTCAATAGAGACCCGGAACGCCTAGTGCCCCGTCCAGACTAAATTTTCGGGTAGAGCCGCTTCAATTTCACCCTTGCTTTGTCGATGGTGAATTGCCAATCGACGGCTCGTTGCTTCTTGTTGACCCGGATTGACCAGGCGGTAATTTCGGTTTGCAGCG
>JBBROG010000288.1:0-9990 GCA_038229635.1 Gemmatales bacterium | reverse complement strand
CTCGGTCAGTAGGGCCCGTTCCGCATCCGTGAGCCGTACGATATACTTCTTCTGCATGGCCGAACTCTCCGTAGTTGCAGCCATCATGCCAAAAACCTGCGATCAGTGATACCCTAATTCTTAAGGCTGACACTGCACTAGCCCGGTCTCTTCGCGCGTCGGAAAGCGGTTGCGAGGAGAGACTTCGGGGAACAACAGTCATGGCGCGCCACATCCTCCCTCAAGACGTCTCCGCCGTGTCCGGGAGTCAAGTTAACGTGAAACCCCAGGTTCAGGCCCCGCCGGACCTTCACGGTCTCGGCCTCTCGTCCTCAAGTAGCCTAACTCTCCTTGACGCCGGAAGGCGTTTCTACCAACAAGGAGGGCGGCCACTGGTGATCGAACGAATCATGGCGGACGCTCTCGCCCGCGAGAAAGCCGCCGCCGGTTACGCGATCGCCGCTCAAGATGTTGGCAGCATCGCGTACGGGGGCGTCTGTCGGGTCGCCATCCGTGGGTGCGGCGTCGAAGTACAGACGCTGGACCACGACGTGCATTGGATTTCCAGTCACACGGTCATCGCCCTCGACCCCGCGGGGAGCCCCCACAAAGCCTCGGTATTGCTCCGGGACTTGATCGCGGACCCGAGAGCCGGGAGGTTCGTGAGGTGCCTCTCGCGCACGGCGGAGCGGGCCGCTGCCGCCATCCGTGCCCGCGACGTCGCCTCGCTCGGCGATGCCGTGAACCGCTCGCGCCACCTGTTCAACGAGTGGGCGTCGGGGCGCTACGTCACTCCGGAAGTGGCGCATATCGCGGGACTGCTTCAAAAGGAGTTCGGCCGAAGCGTGTACGGCTATAAGCCTCCGGGCGCCGGCGCGGCCAGCGTGCTCATGGCGATGACCGACGACGTCGGCGGCGTGATCGCCTTTCTCAACTCCGTGGGGTGGTACGCCTGGGCCGCGCGCGTCACCCGGGGGCTCGATTGCCAACCGTGCGCCGGCCACAAGTTAATCCGGATGACGGCCGGCCACCGGATTGATTTTGTCGGGGCCGCCGATCTGGGAATAGCCCTCCCCGTCGAGGAAGCAGGTGTCTGCGTAAGTTGCTGCGTCGAACCGCGCAACGCCCTCACTTTTGAGGCCTGAATCCGCGCAGTCCTGCCCTCTAACGACGACAATCACCTGCGACATCGTCGACCGTTTGAGGCGCAAGGGGCTCAGCGCGAAGGAGGCTCGCCGCCGTGACGACGTCGCCGGCGGACAGGCTGGCGTAGGCCGCTTCGACGGCGGCGCACAGGCTCGGTGTGAAGGGCACAGCCGCGCCCGGAAGCGGCGGTTCGGGGACCAACCGGCGGCCGAGGCTCGCGCACAGGGCGACGACGCCGTCTCCCGTCCGTGCCGACACGCGGTCCGCGTCGCCGGCCTGATTCACGTCCCATGCGAAAGGCAGATCGACCTTGTTGACGACGAGGCGCACCGCGCCCAGCGCCGGGTCGGGCCAGACGGGCGGCGCCGAGGCGTCAAGAACCCACAGCGTCAGGTCGGCCGAGGCGGCGGCGCGGCGGGCGCGCTCGATGCCTTGCCCTTCCAGCTCGCCAGGCCGGTCGCGCAGCCCGGCGGTGTCGGCGGCCTCGACGGGCCAGCCGTCGAAGGCGAGCAGCGTCGTCACGACGTCGCGCGTCGTGCCGGGGGTGGGCGAGACGACGCTGCGCTGGTAGCCGGCGAGGGCGTTGAGGAGGCTGCTCTTGCCGACGTTCGGGGCGCCGGCGATGACGACCTGCCACGGCGTTGTCAGGCGGCGCCCGAGGGGGACGTGGCGAATCAGGCCGGCGAGGGTCGTTTCCGCTTCAGCGACATCATGCCTCCCCAAACCGTCGAGGACGGCGGCGACGGCGTCGCGGAAGGCGCTGTTGTACTGGTCCAGGAGGACGGACGCCGTGCGCAGGGTCGGCGCGTGGGCGAGCGCTTCGGTGGCGAGGGCTTGCAGCGGGTCGTCGGCGGTGAAGCGCTGGAACTCCTGCCAGGAGCAAACGGCGGCGCCGCGGGACGCGAGCGCTTCGAGGAGCATGAGGACGACTTCGCGGCCGCCGTGGCAGTGGATTTCGACCCACGGAACGGGTTGCGTCGCCTTGACGGCGAAGAGGACCTGGTCGCCGCCGAGACTCCCGAGCCGGAAAGAGGGGACGCGGCTCGTTTCCGGCGCAAAAAGAGCCGCGTCCCCTCTTTCGCGGATGACGTCCCAGGCACGCGACCCGTACACGGCGAGGGTGGCGACGGCGCCGCTGCCCGGAGGCGTGAGACAGGCGACGACGGTGTCGGTCATGGCAGGGCCTCCGCGGCGAGGCGAATGCCGTGGAGCGTCAGGCTCGATTCGTACAGCCCGCCCAGCGTCCGCCAGAGGGAGTAGCCGTCGCCGCCGGTGACGAGAATCCGGGGCGGTTCCGTCCTGTTCTCGGAGTAGCGCTCGATCAGGGCGCGGGCGCCGCCGGCTACCGCCCAGAAGACGCCGGCCCTCATGGCGGCGGCCGTCGAGGTGCCCGGCGTTTCGGCGAACTCGGGTTGCTCGCCGAGGTCGATCAGCGGCAGCAAGGCCGTGTACTGGTGCAGCGCCTGAGCCATCAACCGCAAACCCGGAAGGATGGCGCCGCCGCGGAAGGCGCCCGCCTCGTCGACCAGGTCGACGGTCACGGCCGAGCCGGCGTCGACGACGACGGCCGACCCGCCCGGCGCGCGGTAATGGTTGGCCGCCACGGTGTTGAACAGACGGTCAATGCCGACCTTGTCGGGCTCGTCAACGAGGACTTGCAGGGGGAGTTGTCGGTACGAGTCGAGGACGCGGACGTCGTCGCCGCGCCGGCGAATCCAGTCGGCGAGGCGGTCGCGCCGCGCCGGATGGACGCCGGTGACGACCCAGGACGCGGGCGAAGGCAGGTTCCACAGGTCGATTTGCTTCCGCCACGCCGCTTCGTCGTCCGGCGGCAGGGGAGCCACGACCAGCAGATCGGTCGGGGCCGGGGAGACGCGGCCCCACTTGACGCGGGTGTTGCCGACATCGACGACGACATCCGGGGTCATGACACGGCCTCGGCCTAAAGGAATCGGCATGAGCCCGCGTGGCGGGCGGCGGCTCGAGCCTTGCCCGCCGCACTCAGCAGGCCCGCCGGGCCAGTATACTTAGGGACGCCCCCGCGGTTGGCCGAATTCGTCCCCGCCTTGACCCCGCCCGCCTGAAGGGCATCGTGGACTTTTTTCGTTCTTTCGCCGCTCGGGCGATTTTTTCTCTTGCGTCCCGAAGCGCTGACGCTACCATAGTCGCTGTCCTGCCGTGTGAGTTGTCCCGGTGATTGGGCGACGCCGGAGACGCCCGCGGCAGGACATTTTTCTTTCCTCTCTCCTCTTCCCCCCTCCTTTTCGCGCGGACGTCCGCTCAAGACTTCTCGTCGGTCGCCTTGTCACCCGCGCGGAACCCGCTATAGTAGGCATTTTCCGTGAATGCCAGGGCGCCTGTTGATAGGAGATTTTCCCATGGGCATGCAGTGTGCCGTCTGCGGCAAGAAACCGGTCGGCGGCTACCAGTACACGCACCGCGGCAAGGCCAAGTACCTCGGCGGCATCGGCCGCAAGGTCACCGGCTCGAGCCGGCGCGTCTTCCGCCCCAACCTGCAGCGCATTCAAGTCGAGGTCGACGGCGAAACCAAGCGCCAGCGCGTCTGCGTCGCCTGCATCCGCAGCGGCAAGGTCAAGCGGCCGCAGAAACGCAAGCTGTTCCAGATGCCGAGCTTCTGAGCCGTCCGGCCGATGAGGAGTGCGCCATGACGCCCGATCAGGTTCGCTGGGTGGCCCACCTGGCCCGCCTGGAGTTGAGTGCCGCCGAGTTGGCGGCCATGACGCGCCAACTCACCTCGATCGTCGACTACGTCGCCCAGTTGCAGGCGGTGAACACCGACGGCGTCGAGCCGATGGCGCACGCGCTGCCGGTGCATAACGTCTTCCGCGACGACGAGCCGCGGCCGTCCCTGCCCGTCGCCGAGGCCCTCGCCAACGCCCCCGACCGCCAGGGCGATTTCTACGGCGTGCCGGCCGTCCTCGAATAGCAGTGGTCCGTGGTCCGTGGTCAGTGGTCAGCAAATGCCTTACTGACTACCGACCACGAACCACGGACCTCCGCCATGATCCAACACTCCGCCTCTGAACTCCTCGCCGCACTGCACGCGGGCGAGATCACGTCCGAAGCGCTGACGAGCGCGTACCTCCGGGCCATCCGCGAGCGCGACCCGCGCGTCAAGGCGTTCCTCCACGTCGATGAGGCCGGCGCCCTCGAACGGGCGCGCGCCGTCGACGCCAGGCGCCGCCGTGGCGAACCGCTCGGCGTCCTCGCCGGGCTCCCCGTCGCCGTCAAGGACGTGCTCTGCACCAAAGGACTGCCGACCACCTGCGGCAGTAAGATGCTCGCCAATTTCCGACCTCCTTACGACGCAACCGTCATCGCGAAGCTGCGCGCCGCCGACGGCGTGCTGATCGGCAAGACCAACATGGACGAGTTCGCGATGGGCTCGTCGACGGAGAACAGCGCCTTTCAGGTGACGCGCAACCCGTGGGACCTGGAGCGCGTCCCCGGCGGGTCGAGCGGCGGCAGTGCGGCGGCGGTCGCGGCGGGCCTGGCTCCGCTGGCGCTGGGCAGCGACACCGGCGGCTCCGTCCGCCAGCCCGCCAGCTTCTGCGGCATCGCCGGCCTCAAGCCGAGCTACGGCCGCGTCTCGCGCTACGGCCTTGTTGCCTACGCCTCGTCCCTCGACCAGGTCGGCCCGTTCGCCCACGACGTCGCCGGCCTCGCCCTGCTGCTCGAAGTCATCGCCGGGCACGACCCGCTCGACAGCACCAGCGTCGACAAGCCGGTGCCGGCCTACGGCCGGAGCCTTGACGAGCCGCTGACGTCGCTGACCGTCGGCGTGCCGCGCGAGTACTTCGGCGGCGGGCTCGACCCGGAAGTGGAGCAGGCCGTGCGTGGGGCGCTGAAGGAGTACGAGGCGCTCGGCGCCACGCTGAAGGAGGTGTCGCTGCCGACGAGCCCGCACGCCGTCGCCGCCTATTATCTCGTGGCTACCGCCGAGGCGTCGAGCAACCTGGCGCGCTACGACGGCGTGCAGTACGGCCACCGCGCGAAGGACGTCGACGCGGCGGCCGTCGAGGAGCACGGCCGCCTGGCGGCGATGTACGGCCGCACGCGCGGCGAGGGCTTCGGCGACGAGGTCAAGCGGCGGATCATGCTCGGCACTTACGCCCTTTCGAGCGGTTACAAGGATGCGTACTACCTCAAGGCCCTGAAGGTGCGGCGGCTCATCAAGGACGACTTCGACCGGGCGTTCGCCGCGTGCGACGTCGTCGCCGGTCCGACGGCGCCGACGCCGGCGTTCAACGCCGGCGAGAAGACCGACGACCCGCTGGCGATGTACCTCGGCGACATCTACACCATCAGCGCCAACCTGGCCGGCCTCTGCGCCGTGAGCGTCCCGTGCGGCTTCACGAAGGGGGGGCTGCCGGTCGGCTTGCAGTTGCAGGCGGCGCCGTTCGAGGAGGAGAAGCTGCTGCGGTCGGCGCGCCGGTACGAGCGGGCGACCGACTGGCACACGCGGCGGGCGCTGCTGTAAGATAGAGGATATTCCCGTTCCAGGAGGACGACCCATGTCGACCGTCACGACCCCGGAACTTCCGTTCGACTCGGTCCTCCGGCTTCTCACGGTGGCCGATCTCGCCGAGTTGCCGTCGGACCTGCCGTCCGGCCCCGTCCTCTACGAACTGGATAACGGGAGACTGATTGTCATGGCCCCTCCGGGAGACACTCACGGCGCGGTCGAGAGCAATCTCGCCACCCAACTCAAGGTTCAGGGCGAGTGGCGCGGCCTCGGAAAGGCCCGCTGCGGCGACGTCGCCGTGATTCTGTGGCGCAACCCCGACCGGGTGGTCGGCGCCGACGCCGCGTTCATCGCCAATTCGTCGCTGCCCATCCGTGTGTCGAAGGAAGGGTATCTGGAAACGATCCCGGACCTCGTCGTCGAGGTGCGCAGCAAGAACGACAGTCTGCCGGAGGTCGAGCGCAAGGTGAACGACTACCTGCACGCCGGGGTCCGCGTCGTCTGGGTAGCCGATCCCGCCGTCCAGACCGTCACGGCCTACCGCCCCGGCCGACCGCCGCAGCCGTTCCTCGCGGACGACACGCTGACCGTCGAGGACGTGATCCCCGGTTTCCGCCTCGCCGTGCGCGACGCCTTCGTCCTCTGACCGACAGGTCCACGCGGCAGACGAGGGCGGGACTCACAGACCCCTCGGACGGAGTGTTGTCATGGCTGTCAAGACAGCGCTGAGGCGGGCGGCTCGACGCCTGGTGGGAGCCCTACGCGATTACGCGGGTTCCAAGGGGTGGGGCACGGGCGATTACAAGATCTTTCTCTGGCTCAACGTTCGCGCCGAACGCGTCCAGGTTATTTTTCTCGTCAAGGAGTTTCCCGCACACACCCGGCTGGATAGTTGGATCGAGGTGCGTAGTTTCCTGGAGAAAAAACTGAAAAAGGCCCCCGATCTTGTGGACATGCTTACCTTGAGCATCCTCACCTTCGCCATGAACGCCGAGGGCGGGCTGTACGCGATCCCACGCGATTTCGTCGAACCGGAAGACCTGTAGCGATATTGCGCCCGCGCCCACGTTCGTCGAGGCCATTTATGGCAGACCTCCCTTACCGCACCGTCATCGGCCTGGAAGTCCACGTCCAGCTGCTCACGAAGACCAAGCTCTTCTGCGGCTGTTCGACGCAATTCGGCCTGCCGCCCAACTCGGCGACCTGCCCCGTCTGCGTCGGCATGCCCGGCACGTTGCCGGTCATGAACCGCAAGGCGTTCGACCTCGCCCTGCGTGCCGCGCTGGCTCTCAACTGCACCCTCGCCCGCTTCACCAAGTGGGACCGCAAAAATTACTATTACCCCGACCTGCCCAAGAACTACCAGGTCAGCCAGTACGACTTGCCCTTCAGCTCCGAAGGGCATCTGGAGGTCGAGACGGCGAACGGCCCGAAAAAGATCGGCATCATCCGCGTCCACCTCGAGGAGGACGCCGGCAAGATGATGCACGACGAGGGCGGTGGCGGCCGCGACAGCCGGGTCGACCTCAACCGCGCCGGCACGCCGCTCCTGGAGATCGTCAGCCAGCCGGAGATCGACGCCGCCGAGGAGGCCAAGGCGTGCCTCGAAAAGCTGCGCCTGCTGCTGCGCGAACTCGGCGTGTCCGACTGCGAGATGCAGGAGGGCAGTCTGCGCTGCGACGCCAACGTCAACCTCCACATTCCCCTGCCGGACGGCGGCCACGCCGCCACGCCCATCGTCGAGGTCAAGAACCTCAACAGCTTCCGCGCCGTCGAACGCGCCATCAAGTACGAGGCGGAGCGCCAGTACGCGCAGTTCGGGCAGGACGGCCGCCGGCTCGGCGACCCCGGCGTCAGTAAGGCGACCGCCGGCTGGGACGACGCCCGCGGCAAGACGGTCGTGCAGCGCCGCAAGGAGGAAGCGTCCGACTACCGCTATTTCCCCGACCCGGACCTCGTGCCGGTCGTCGTCGGCGACGCACTACTCGAAGCGGCCCGCGCGAGCGTCGGCGAGTTGCCGGACGCGCAGTTCGCCCGGCTGCGAAAGCAGTACGGCCTGTCGGAGTACGACGCCGGCGTCCTCACGCGCGAGGGCCGCGCCTTCGTCGCCTACTTCGAGCAGGCCGCCGACGTCTGCGGCGACGCCAAGGCGGCGAGTAATTGGATCACTAATGAGGTCTTGAAAACGCTCAACGAGCGCAAGGGACAGATCGGCGACTTCCCCATCTCGGCCGCGGCGCTCGGCGAACTCGTCCAGGAAGTGCGGGCGACCGGCCTGAACACTCAGCGCGCCCGCGAGGTCTACGCCGAAATGCTGGCGAGCGGCTCCTCGGCGAAAGACGCCGTCGGCAAGCTCGGCTTCAAGGTCGTCGCCGACGAAGGGCAGCTGCGCGAGTTGGTGCGCCAGGCCATCGCCGCCAACCCGAAGGCGGTCGCGGACTTCAAGAAGGGCAAGACCAAGGCCGCCGACGCCCTCAAGGGCGCCGTCATGCGCGAGACGAAAGGCATGGCGAAGACCGAGCTGGTGCAACAGCTTCTGCTCGAGGAGCTTCAGAAGGCGTGACCGACAGGGCGCGTCACAGCCGCAGATACAGCTTGTGTTTGTCGAGGTGCCGCAGGAACAGGCTGAGGATCGCCAGGTAGACGGCGAACGCCGACAGCGCGTACCAGAGCGGCGCGTCCTTCGGCGTGTACGGCTTCACCGCCTCGCCCACGAGGTCGTGAAGGACGTACCCCGCCAGGGCGTGCCGGCCGAGCACGTCGAGATAGCCGATCCGCAACCACGTCATGGCCGACAGCACGGCGAAGAGAGCCAGCACCGCCAGCGCGAAGCCGGCCCCGAAGAGCAGATACGACACGCTGCCGGCTCGCTGGCTCATCGTCCAAACGTTGACCGGGCGCGACGGGGGCACGAACGGCGGCTCGGCTAGCGCCTCCGACCAGGACGCCCCCGGCGGCAACTCGTTCGGCGGCGTCACGCGGTTGAGACACGACAGGCCGTAGCCGAGCAGCATCAGCAGCGCGCCGCCGAGCAGCCAGCGCCCCACGGCCGCCGCGCCGCCCCGGTCCGTCGCCGCGTCGCAGGCGAGTGACCCGACGAGGAGCGGGACCGTCCACGTCAGAAAGCCGAGCGGCCCGCCGTCGATGCCCGGACGACTCATGACCCAGTCGTAGTAGAAGGCGTGCGACAGGACGACGAACAGCGCCGCCGACGCGAACAGGAAGGCGACGCGCGCCGCCGGCCGCGCCCCGATCACCGGCAAGACCCACAGCGACGTCAGGCCGATGTGGACCAGCGTCTGGAACGGGTTGCGCTGGAACGCCTGGCGCAGCGCCCCCCACGCGCCGAGGTCGCGCAGCGACGCCCAATTGCCGAACTTGCCGTCGAGGTGGTAGACGACCACGCCGAGGAGGATCAGGCCGAGGTTGCGGCGCACGGCCCGCAGGTACGCCGTCCGCGCGCCGTCCTTGTCGCACCGCTCCCGCCAGGTCAGCCGGTACGCGAAGCCGACCGCCAACAGGAATTGCGGCATGATCGTGTCGGCGTAGCTGCAATAGGTGTTGTGGTGCTTGAAGACCGCCGGCACCGCCAGGCAGCCGCCGACGAAGTTGACGAAGAACATGCCCAGGACGGTGTAGCCCCGGTACTGGTCGAGGTAGGCGAGCCGCGAATTACTCCTCATAAGGTATTAATTGCCGCCTTCCGAGCGAAGCCCCTCGCGCGCTTTCTCGGAAGAGCCCGAGGAGGCGGCGCCCCACAGCAGGCCCTCGACGACGCGGCGGCATAAATCCGGCGGCCGCGGGAGCCGGCCGGCCCGGATGACCGCGCGCAGGCCGCCCAGCAGCATCATCGCCGTCAGCTCGGGGTCGCGGACCCGGAACTCGCCCCGTTCCCGCCCCTCCTCGAACACCTCGACGATCAGCCGGAGCAACTCCGCCCGCGTCTCGTTTCCCAAAAACGGCGTGTCGGCCACGTGCCCCAACTCGGCCCGCTGGATCAGGTCCATCAGGTGCGGGTGTTCGTCGAAATGAGTGACGATCGCTCCCGCCAGCGCCTCCAGCCGCGCGGACGGCCCCGCCGCCTCGGCCATCGTCGCCCGGACGCGCCCCACCAACCGCCGCAGCGCCCGGCCGAGCAGTCCCACATAAAGCTCTTCCTTGTCGCGGAAGTAGCGGTAGAGCGTCCCCTTGCCGACCCCCGCCTCCACGGCGATGTCGTCCATGCGCACTTCGTGGAAGCGCTGCGCCCCGAAGAGGCGGGATCCCGCGTCGAGAATCTTGTCAACCTGATCCGGGGTCTTCGTTCGCACGGCGAGTTCCGAGGTTAGAGACGGTCCCCTATGCTCCCCTCGCCCCCGTACTCGGGGGAGAGGGGCCGG
>JBBROG010000287.1:0-10087 GCA_038229635.1 Gemmatales bacterium | reverse complement strand
GGTTCTGCTCGCGATGCGCCATCATCCACTGCGCCATCAGCGATCCGCCGCGGCTGACGATGCCGGTGATACGGCCCATCGTCTTCGACAGGTGCTCGATCAGCACGCCGGCGTGCAGCGTCATGTAGTCGACACCCTGCTTCGCCTGGTGCTCGACCATGTCGAGCATCTGCCGCGGCGTGATGTCGGCGGGGTCCTTGATGTCGTGGATGATCTGATAGACGGGCACCGTGCCGATGGGCACCGGCGCGACGTCGAGGAGGGCCTGGCGGATGCCGTCGATGTCGCCGCCGGTCGACAGGTCCATGACCGTGTCGGCGCCGAGGTGGACGGCGGTGTGCAGTTTCTCCAGTTCGTCGTCGACGGTGCCGGTGACCGCCGAGTTGCCGATGTTGGCGTTGATCTTGCACAGCGACGCGACGCCGATGGCCATCGGCTCCAGGCGCTTGGCCAGGTGGACCGTGTTCGCCGGCACGACCATGCGGCCGCGGGCGATCTCGTCGCGGACCAGTTCCGGGTCGAGCCCCTCGCGCTTGGCGACGTAGTGCATTTCGTCGGTGACGAGGCCCTTGCGGGCGGCTTCGATTTGCGTCATGTCAGGCGGTGCCTCACGGGAGTCCATTAGTCCGCTACGGGGCGGGAGGCGTCGGGGAGAGCGTTCGGGAAGGGGGAAACGTCGGTCGCGCCGGATGGGGAGGACGGTTCGCTTTCCCGCGCCGGTATGACCCGGATCAGGTCCCGAGGGTTTGCTCTCAGCCCGCCGCCGCGCGACGGACACCCCTAGCGATACCTCGTCGGCATTGTAGGGAGTCCGCCCGTCGCCGACCACTCGGCCGCTCGCGGCTCAGCGGTCGGCGAAGGATCGGCCCGGCGCCCGCTCAGGCTCTTTTTTCGCTCACGATTGTCGGAGGAGTGCCCGGAACCCCGCCTGCTCGAAATGCTCGTCGGCGGTCAGCGCCGCCGTCAGCCCGCGTTCTTGCATCACCACGAAGGACGAGCAATCGATCAATCCCCATTCCTTGTCCGGGCGCTCCTGGTACAAGCGGAAGGCTCTCGCATACAACCCTTCCGACAACGCGACGACTTCGACCAGCGGGTCCGCCGCCAACGCCGCCAGCAGTTGGACCGCCGCCCCCCGATAGCGGCGCTTGGACAAGGCGTTGCCAATTTCCAGGAGTACGGCCCGCGTCGTCACCAGCCGGGTTCCGTCCGCCTCCAGTTGCCCGGCGAGTGCCATCGCCTTCGTGTGCAACTGATCGGAGGATGCCGCCAGGGCGGTGGCGTAGGCGGAATCGAGGAAGACCTCAGTCCGCACTCTCGGCCTCCCCCTCGTACAGATATTTGTCGAGATGCGCGGCCCAATCGGGCGGCCCTTCCAGTTGCAGCGCGCGGGCCGTCTGGAGGAAGGAAGCGGGTCGGCCGGGCGGCGCGGCGAGCGACTCGACGGTCAGGCGGACGGGCGTGTTCGGCTCCAGGGAAACCGGTTGCGTGGGGCGGAAGACACTGCCGTCGAAGGTGGCAAGGATGGTGTCGGCCACGGGAACTCCTCCGAAGAGATCTCACAGGCGTGTCGCCTGCCCGAGGAAGCGAAGCCGTCCTTATCTTACACGCTCGCCTCCCCCTGTCGATTGAAGTATGCGGGTGAGAGACGAGAGAGTTCCCGGGGTGAGGAGGCTTGCCGTGACCCCTTCCCTGTCCTCCCCCCGGCGGTCGAAATTCCGGAACGCCCGCCCGCGGCGTCACGGCGCCCGAAACAGACCGCTATCGTAGATAACGTCGGCGGAGCCGTCGGGAAGGAAATGGATCTCGACCGTATCACTTCCGTAATTGTAGATGACGCGGTCGCGGCCGTACTCCAGGCGCGGCGTCGCCAGCGGCAGGGCGAGCGGCACGCTGACGTTCCGCCCCGTCGCCGGGTGGCGGAAGCCGACGAGGTGCGTGGCCCGCGGCGGGGCGCCGCCGTAAGCCTGCCAGCCGCCCCAGCTGCGGCGCTCGCCCGACGCCGGCGGCCGCAGCGCCGCCCCGGACGACGGGTCGGGCGTGTAGTGATAGCGGACCCGCGCCGCCGCGACGGGTCCGGCCGCCGCGAGGAGTAGGGCGACGGCCGTCAGCAGGCCGAGCGGTCGGGCGGATGCGGGCATGATCGACTCCTCGGATCGGTCGAGGGGGATTACGGCGCCTCAGGGCGCGCAGCTGTCGCACGCGGAGACGGGGCACTGGGCGCAGCCCGCCCCGCCGCAGGACTCACAGCCCGACCGGCAGCGGCGGGCGCAGGGGTGTCGACAACAAAAGCGATCCCAGCAGCAGCCGGAAGTACAAAGCACGGCGGCGAGGGCGAACAGCGCGAGTATGTGGCGAACAACCATGTCGATTTCTCCTCTCTTCTCGGGCGGGTAACGCGGGCCGTCCCGCCAAGAAGTATGCGCCCGCTCCCGCGACAATCAATGATTCCTTGCGCCCGCCCCGAGAAATGCCCAACGCCGGCGCGAAGCTATAGTGCCTCGGCCGGCACGGCCGACGATGGGGGATGTGCCTGCGAGAAGGGTCGTGCGGCGGGAAGGGACGGTCCGGAGCCGGGCCGAAGTGCCGGCCCCGAACCGTCCGGTCATTTGTAGGCGCCGCTGGCGACGGGACCGCCGGAACCGAAGCCGGAGGCGGACGGCGACCCGTATGGCGGCGCGATCGAAACCGGCGGCGCCGGACAGCACGGCGGGGGCGGCGGCGCCGCGCTGACCGTCGAACTCGGGCGGCAGCACCACTTGTGGGCGCAGCCGCCGTTCGCCAGCAGCGCGGCCGCCACGAACAACCCCGCGAAAGCGTGGCGTGATCTCATGAAGCGTTCTCCTCTCTCCCGGAAGGGCCGCAGCCGGCCTCCCCTGCTCCGAGCGGTCGCGGTCCCGACCGCGACCCCATTCCACGGTAGAGGGGTCCGCAAAGGCAATCAATCATTTTCTCCCCGCCGTCGGCGAGAGCCCGCCTGGCGGCGGCAGACTGTTCGGAAAGCGCGGGATGGGGAGAGAACGACGGAGCCGGCAAAGGCGCGGGACGCCCGGCGCTTGCTTGATATTCCCCGCCTGCCTCCTGTACGATTCGTGCTGGCGAGGAGGCGCGGTGACATGAGTTCGGCCGACGAGAGGGTGCCCGGCTTCAAGGACGTGCGCATGCGCGGCTTCCAGGACCGCGCCGAGGTGGACGCCGTCCTGGCGCTCCTCGACGCCCGCGTGGGTCCGCTGCCGCCGGAGGACGTTCCTCTGCACTCCGCCGCCGGCCGCGTGCTGGCGAAGGACGTCGTGGCGGGCGTGGCCGTGCCCGGCTTCGACCGCGCCGCGATGGACGGTTACGCCCTGCGCGGGGAGGAGACGTTCGGCGCCGGCCCCTACAACCCGCTGGACTTCGCCGTCGTCGGCGTGTCGCTGCCCGGCAAACCGTTCGCGGGCCGCATCGTGCCGGGGCAGGCGGTCCGCATCATGACCGGCGCGCCTATCCCCGAGGGCGCCGACGCGGTGCTGCAAGCCGAGGCCGCCGAGGAGGCGAACGGCCTCGTGCGCGTCAGCGACGCCGTGCCGCCGGGCCGACACGTCGGGCGGCGCGGGGAGGACATCACCGTCGGGGCCGTCGTCCTGCACGCGGGCCGGGTGTTGCGCCCGCAGGACGCGGCCGTCCTCGCCTCGCTGGGCGCGACGCCCGTCTCGGTGGTCCGCCGCCCGCGCGTCGCCGTGATCGTGACCGGCGACGAGTTGCTGCCGTGCGGCTCGACGCCGGAAGGCTGTCGCATCGTCGATAGCAATTCGGTGATGCTCGAAGCGCTGGCGCGTCGCGACGGCGGGCTACCGGAGATCCTCCCGCTGGTGCCGGACCGACGCGACGCGGTGCGCGCGGTGATCGGCGGGTCCGACGCCGACGTGCTGCTCGTCTCGGGTGGTTCTTCGGTGGGGCAGGAGGACCACGCGCCGCGCGTGCTGGCCGAGTTAGGCGAGTTGACTGTTCACGGCGTCGCGCTGCGGCCGGCGAGTCCGGCGGGCGTCGGCTTCCTCGGCGGCCGGCCGGCGTTCCTGCTGCCGGGCAACCCGGTGTCGTGCCTGTGTGCCTACGACCTGTTCGCCGGGCGCGCCGTCCGGCGCCTCGGCGGCCGGGCGCCGGAGATGCCGTATCGCACGGTCGTGCTGCCGCTGGCGCGCAAGATCTCGTCGCCGGCGGGGCGCGTCGACTACGTCCGCGTGCTGGTGCGGGGCGGGGAGGTGGAGCCGATCGCGACGAGCGGGGCGGCGATCCTCAGTTCGACCACGCGCGCCGACGGCTTCGTCCTGGTGCCGCGCGACAGCGAGGGGTACGCGGCGGGTGAGGCGGTGACGGTTCATCTGTACGACTGACGCGCGCGACGCGGTCGGACTCGCCTTACTCGTCGTCCAGCCCCGCCGTGAGGAGCAGGAGACAACCCTGTTCGCTGCGGGCGGTGCCGTGCCGAGTGCCGGCGTCGGCGCGCACATAGTCGCCCGCGTGGAACACGGTGCCGAAGGAATGCAGGTCGCCTTCGAGGACGTAGCATTCCTCGACGTCGGGGTGTCGGTGGGGCGGGATTCGCATCCCCGGGCCGACGCGCAACAGGTACGTCTGGCGGCGCCGCCCGACGTCGCGGCAGAGAATACGCCTTTGGAGACCGGGGACGCCGACTTCCTCCCAGTCGTCTCCCGCGGCGCGGCGGACGAGCAGGCCGGCCGGCGCGGCGGCGACGCGCGCCAGCAAGGCGTCGCGCGTCGCCGCCCTCGGCTCGACCGGCTCGACGGCGGCGAACAGGGCGGCCCGTTCCTCGGGATCGGGCGCGGGACGTGGGGTCATGGCGCCGACACCTCCTCGGGCTGGCGCAGCAGGCCGCGCAGCCGGTTCATCCCCAGGCGGATGCGGGTCTTGACCGTCCCCAGGGGCAGCGCCTGGTGACGCGCCACTTGCTGGTGCGTCAGCCCGCCGAAGAACGCCAGGGTGATGGCGCTGCGCTGCTCCTCGGGGAGTTGGGCCAGCGCCTCGCGTACCTTATGACTCGCTTCCGTCCTCTCCAGGGCGCTGGCGGGGTCGGCGCTCGTGACCAGGTCGTCCTCGGCGGGCTCCACGACCGGCGGGCGCGCGCGGCCCAGGTGGTCCAGCGCGCGCGAGCGGGCGATGAGGAACAGCCACACGTCCGGCCGCGCCCGCGCCGCGTCGTACTGCCCGGCGCGGCTCCAGACCTGGAAGAACGTCACCTGCAACAGGTCCTCGGCCTCATTGCGGTCGTGCAACAGATGAACGAGCAGCCCCAGGACGCGGGGCGCGTGGCGGTCGTAGAAGGCCGCGAACGCCTCCCTGTCGCCCGAGGCGATGCGGGCGAGCAGTTCTTGATCGGACACGAACGGACCCTCCGAGTTGGCAGGCGGACAGGGGGACCGCCTGCCTCGGGCACTCTCCTCAGTATATCAGGCTTACGGGGCGCTCGCGACCTCGCCGCCGTCGCGCGTCGCCAGCGCTTGCAGGACGGCGAGTTCGGTCCCGTCGGTGAGGAAGCGTACCGAGCCGTCGCCCATGCCGAAGTTGGCGCCGCCGCTGTGGAAGCTGCCCCAGGCGCAGACGCGGTCGTTGATGAACAGGTTGGCCGCCGCCGAGTTCGCCGACCGCTTCGGCGCCGTCGTCGGCACCTGGTAGTTGATCGGCACCGCCGCGTGGCCGAGGATGTCGCCGACCGAGTTGACCGACGACGTCCACGCCCAGCCGCTCCAGCCCGAGATGGGGAACGGCGTCGGCGAGTCGTAGATGCGGTCGAACTCCGGGTCGCGGTGGCTGCGCTCGCCGAACAGGAAGGTGTTGCTGGTGCCGTCGGTGACGTCGCCGATGCGGATCTTGCTGTTGACGTAGAACAGGCCGCGGTTGACCGGGTCGGACGCGGCGTTGGCCAGGCGCGCGTCGGCGGTCGGGTGGTAGACGCGGACGCCGCCGTTGCCGGCGTAGGTGTTGGTGCCGAACCAGAAGTTCGAGCCGACCGGCGTCTCGAAGCGCGGGTTGCTCGACAGGTTCGACGACGGGCAGTTCAGCATCTTGATGACCTGCGCGGAGACGGAGCCTTGCCCGCCGCTGACGTTGACGCCGACGAAATTGCCGGTGGCGGCGGTGCGGTTGTAGCTCCTTTGCAGGTTGTCTTGCTCGTAGAAGGGGAGCAGTTCGACGAAGAGGTTGGTCCACAGGGGGGTGCCGCGCTGCAACCCGGTCGGGAAGCGGCCGTTGGTGCCCTCGTAGTTGTGGCAGGCGAGGCCGAGTTGGTGGAGGTTGTTGCTGCACGACATGCGTCCGGCGGCCTCGCGGACTTTTTGGACGGCGGGGACGAGCAGGCCGATGAGGACGGCGATGATGGCGATCACCACCAGCAGCTCGATCAGCGTGAAGCCTTTTCTGCGCATACGAAGGTTCCTCTCGCACAAGACCCGGATAATAAGAAACGACTTCTGGTCGGTCCGATCCCAGTATTGTTAGGGCCTGCCGGCGACGCGGGGATGAAGACCGCGTGAAGAAACGGGGGAGAGAGGAGCCCCGTCCCCGAGAGCATCGAGCGGGCGACCCACGTCTCGCGAGGAAATAGGGGCCGCCTGAGCGCGATTGTCTCTTTTCTAGTTGACGGGGGGCGAAAATTCCAGGGGGAGGGGCGACAACGGAGGAATCAGCCGCGACTCGTCCGTCGCGTCCCGCTCCGCGAGGTGATTGCTCGTGCGGCCGACGGCGTGTAGGCTAATGGGATGTTGCTTTACCTCGACCTGTGCAGCCTTCAACGGCCCCTGGACGACAAATCGCAACTCCGCATCGCCCTTGAGGCGGAAGCCGTCCTCGGAATCCTGGCGCTGTGCCAGTCGGGGCAGGCAGAACTGCTCTCCTCCGACGCCTTGGAATACGAAACCGGGCGCAATCCCCACCCGCTGCGCAAGGCCCACGCCGAGGAGATCCTCGCCCGAGCGGTCCGGGTCATCCGGGTGTCGGACGAGATCGAACGGCGCGCGAAGGCTTTCAACCAGGGCGGCCTCAAACCACTCGACGCCCTTCACCTCGCGTGTGCCGTCCAGGCGGGGGCGGATTACTTCTGTACCTGTGACGATCAGTTGCTGAGGCGGGCGCGTTCGGCCCACGCCGGCCCGCCCAAAGTCGTCAGTCCGGTGGAACTCATCGGGGAGGTCGGCGCATGACCGTGCGGACGAGACCGTTGGCCGAGGTGACGCAGTTAGCCATCAAGATTCTCACAAGGGAGTTGGGGGCTGCGGATACGCTCCGGTTCGTCAACCAGTTCACGACGGGCCTGGGGGATTACACGGCCGAGCGGGAGCACCTGTTCGGCGAGCAGACCCTCGAACAGATCCTCGCCGCGATCAAGGCGAAGGAAGCCTGACTCGTCGATCAATCGGCGTCGCCGATGAGGACGAACGCGGCCCAGTAGTACGGGTGGGCGTAGGGCTTGTTGTCCTTGCCGACCTCGGCCGGCACCTCCGACAGCAGCGGCAGCGGCTTGCGGCCCTTGCCGCGCTCCACGCCGTTCGTCAGCACCGCCACGCGCTTCAGCGCCTCCTCCCGCGACAACTCGCGCAGCCACGCCTTCGCCTCCGCCAGGGCGTCGGCCTTCTTCATCGGTTCCTTCAACCCGTCGCGCTTGCCGAGCAGGTTCTGGTAGAAGCGCTCCATCAAGAGCGCCGTCGCCGCGTCGTTGACGTTCCACAGGCTCAGGCAGACCGAGCGGCTGCCGGCCAGGAGCAGCGCCTGCGCGAAGCCCATGAAGCTCTCGCCGTCCTCGTGCTTGCCCAGCGCCGTCTGGCACGCCGACAGCGTCACCATCTCGCTCTTGAGGTGCCACGTCCGCAGCACCTCCTCGGCGGTGAGGCGGCCGTCGTAGGGGTACAGGCCGTTCTCGACCTGCTTGAGCGGGTCGGGCAGGGCATCGCGGGAGAGGATGACCGCCGAGCGCAGCGGGAAGCGCGAGTCGGCGATGCCGTGCGTCGCCAGGTGCAGGTAGCGGTACTTCTCCAGATCGTTCTTCTTCGCCAGCGCGTCCAGGGTCTGCTCGCTGGCGTCGGAGTCGAGCAACACCTTCGCCGGGGCCTTGCCGTCGGCGAAGAGGCGGCGCAGGGCCTCGACCTCGGCGCGCGTTCCGGGCAGCGCCTCCCACTTGCCGTCGTCGCCGCGCGAGGCGTGCAGCCACTCGTCGGTCTTGCGGCGCTCGGCGATAGCCTTGGGCGCCGGGTCGGTCGCCACGACCACGCCGAGCTTGCCGGGCGCGAACTTGACGTCGAACGCCTTGCCGTCGCGCCAGGCGGCGGCGGGGACCTGCTCGTCCTTGGCGTGGGCCTCGACGAGTTTGGTCAGGTCGTCGCGGGCGGCGAGGTCGGCGCCGGCGTAGCGGAGGAGGACGTCGTTCGGCCTGAGTCCGGCGCGGGCGGCGTTAGCGCCGGGGACGACGGCGGTGAGCAGCAGCCCGCCGGGGGGCAGCGGCTTGGGCTTGTCCTCGGGCCGGGCGGGCGGGTCGTAGACGGGGTCGCCGAGGGCGAAGAGGCCGTCGGACTCGGGGCGGGACTGCTTGCGGAGGTGGGCGTAGAGCGTGCCGGACAGGGCGTAGCTCACCGTGTAGCCGTCGGTGATGACTTCGATGGGGACGCCGTCCATCAGATAGCTGGGCAGGACGACGAGGCGTCGGACGGCGGGGAGCCCGTCGCGGGCGGCGAGGTGGTTGGCGAGCGGGCCGAGGCGCTGCGCGCGGAGTTTCTTCGCCAGGGATCTCCCGTCGCCCTGCGCTGTGTTGAGAGTACGCAAGAGGTCTTCGGGAAGCCGGGTATCCCCATCGGTCCAGGCCTCGCTCGGTCCGCTGCCGCGCAGGCGCTCCCAGACGGGCAGGCCGGACGAGCGGAGGAGGACGGCCCAGTGGTCGCCGTTCGGGTCGGCCGCGTTGGCCTGCCCAGGGCGGTCGAGCCAGGCGACGAGCGCCGTTTCCGGGGACAGGGCGGCCTGGATGGCGGCGCGCTCGAAGACCTGCCCCTCGGCCGGTCCGTAGGTCTTCTCCAGGTGCCGGGCTAGGACGTCCAGTTCGTCAAGCGCGGCGAGGCGCCGGGACAGCAGATCCTCGCGGCTTTTGCGGATCTCAGGAGTTTCTCCGCCGGGCGCGGCCGTCTGCTTGAGGAGACGGTCGAGGCGGTCGAGGCGACGGACGATCTCGGTCTGCCTGTCCTGATCGGCGCGGGGGCGGCGGAGGCGCGCGGCCAGGTCGTCCCCCGTGCCGCGCCCGAGCCCCTCCTCAAAGCGTTGCCAGGCTTCCTCCGTCTTGCCGCCACGGGCCAGCAGGGCCGCAAAGAGGGTAAACGAAAGCATCTGAGAAGTCTCGGTTGTGCGGTCGACTCCCGCCCAGGAAAAGGCCAGGCGAGCCGTGCTGATGCTGGCGACCGCCCGGCGGGAATAGTATTCCGCCTCCGCGTACTTCCCCTGAGCGTTCTGGTTATAAGCCAGGTTGTTGTAGCTGGCGGCGGTGTGGGGGTGTTCCTCGCCTTTTAGGTTGCGACGCAGGTCGAGGGCCTTGCGGTAGCCCGCCTCCGCCTCCGCGTACTTCCCCAGGGAGTTCTGATTCAAGGCCAGGTTGTTGTAGATGGAGGCGGTGTCGGGGTGTTCCTCGCCGAGGAGCTTGCGGTGCAGGTCGAGAGCCTTGCGCAAGCCCGCCTCCGCCTCCGCGTACTTCCCCTGAGCGTTCTGGTTATAAGCCAGGTTGTTGTAGCTGGCGGCGGTGTGGGGGTGTTCCTCGCCTTTTAGGTTGCGGTGCAGGTCGAGGGCCTTGCGGAAGCCCGCCTCCGCCTCCGCGTACTTCCCCTGATCCTGTTGGTTTGAGGCCAGGTTGTTGTAGCCGGCGGCGGTGTGGGGGTGTTCCTCGCCGAGGAGCTTGCGGCGCAGGTCGAGGGCCTTGCGGTAGCCCGCCTCCGCCTCCGCGTACTTCCCCTGCGCGTTCTGGTTCCCGGCCAGGTTGTTGTAGATGGAGGCGGTGTCGGGGTGTTCCTCGCCGAGGAGCTTGCGGTGCAGGTCGAGAGCCTTGCGCAAGCCCGCCTCCGCCTCC
>JBBROG010000286.1:0-10090 GCA_038229635.1 Gemmatales bacterium | reverse complement strand
GCCCCCGGCCCTACCCCGAAGGGGTTGAATATCACAGCCGGGGGTCGCGCAGCGCACCCCCGGAACGTGACGCCGGGGGTCGCTTACTCTCGCGCACCCCCGGAATCCCACGCCGGGGCCGCGCTAACGCACGCACCCCCGATGGAGCTACTCACCCGCGCCCGTCGCCGACGGCTTGACGTAGTCGGCCTGGATGCGTTCCTCTTCCTCGTTGATGATGATGCGCGGCGTCACCATCATCATGAAGTTCTGCACCTCGCGGCCGTAGCCGACGTTCTTGAACAGCCGGTTGATGTACGGCACCTTGCTGAGGACCGGCGGGCCGAACTCGTTGCGGCCCTCGGACAGGCGCTTCAGGCCGCCGATCAGCACCGTGCCGCCGTCGGGCACCGCCACCGTCGTGCTGACGTTGATGGTGTTGAACGCCGGCTGCTGCAAGAACTGCGTGAACACCACCGGCTGGGCCTGGAAGCCGCCCTCGAAGCTCGGCGTCACCACCACCGGCACCGGGAACAGCGGCACCGTCGCGCTGGCCAGGTTGGTCAGCGAGAAGTTGCCGAAGTTCAGGCGGACGATGCGCCGGTCGGCCGAGATGACCGCCTGGAGCGTCAGGCCGACGCCGCCCGTCGTGAACGGCGTGTTCTGCGGCACGAACGTGACCTGGCCGTTGTTGTTGAACACCGCCGTATTCGTGACGAAGAACTGCTGATCGACCACGCTGATCGTCGCCGTCTGGCCGTTGAACAGCGTCAGCTTCGGCGCCTGCATCACGTTGGTGCGCTGGTCGCCCTGCGCCGCCTCCATGAACAGGTAGACCTGGATGTCGCTGAGGAACGCCAGGCCGAGCGAGATGCCGCCGTTGCCGCCGGGGATGTTCGGGAAGCCGCCGAACGGGGGGATCGCCATGCCGAAGCTCGACGACCGGATCGGGATGTCGAGGTCCGACGTGAACGTGCCCGCCGGCGTCAGGCCCGCCAGGAAGCTCTTCGGCGAGAAGTCGTTGATGAACCCCGCCGGCTTGAACTGCCCCGACGTGATCTGCGGCTCGAACGCCGACGTGAACTTGTCGGTCTTCAGGTTCAGGTTGAAGTCCATGCCGATCCGCTCGAAGAAGCCCTCCGCGATGCTGATGAGGCGCACCTCGATGGACACCTCGGCGTCCTGCAACTTCCGCAGCGTGTTGAGCAGGTCGGCCACCTGCTCCTGGATGTCCGCCGTCTGGTTGATGACCAGCGACATCGTCTGCGGGAAGTAGTCGATCGTCCCCTGCCCGCCCATCGACGCCCAGGTCTGCGGCTGGACGGCGCTGGTGATGAGCTGGATCAGCTGATCCTCGCGGGTCTGGGCGGCGCCCGACTTGTTCCACGAGGCGTTGGCCATGCCGGCGCCGGACGCGAAACCGCTGCCGGGGGAGCCGACCGAAGTACCGCTCGTGGTCATCGAGCCGACGCCGGAATAGGGCGTCGTGCCGCCCGTCGCCGGCGACTGCATCTGCTGGTGGTAGTTGCGGTCCAACGGGTTGAGCGGCCCGACGTTGGCGCCGTTCTCCACCGGAATGACCAGCTCGGCCACCGGGTAGATCGTCCGCTGCAGCTTGCCCTGCGCGTGCTCCTTCGTCGTCACGTTGAGGATGCCGTCCTCGACGACGTAGGTCAGGTTGACCTGGTGGAGCAGCACGTTCAGCACCGACTTCAGCGACACCTGCTCCAGCTTGACCGTCACCGGGCGGCTCAGCGAGATGCCCTTCTCCTCCAGGGCCGGCAGGTCGGGAACGATGTTGATCCCCTGCCAGGTGGCGAGGTCGTCGAGTACCTTGCCCAGCGGCGTGTCAATGACGTTGAGCCGCGTCGTCTCCATCAGCCGCCGCTCGATCTCTTTCGCCTTGTCGCTCCGGGCGCCGCCCATCCGCAGGCTGCCGTCGCCGCGCTTGTTGGCGATGGCCATACGCTCCTTGTTGACGGCGAGCGGGCTCAGCGTGTTGACGAACGGCCCCTCGTCCTGGGCGTCGTTGAGCTGGCCGAGGGCCATCGCCTCGTTGCCGTCCTTGATGTTCTGGTAGCGCTGCACGCGCGTCCGCATCTTGGCGGTGTGGACGGCGCTGGCGATGATCGCGTTGTCCGGGTCGAGGTCGAGGGCCTGCATCGCGAGCCCCTCGGCCTCCGTCCATTTCGCCTCCACGACGAGCTTATTGTACTGGCCCATCAACTCCTGGACGCGCTTCTGCTTGTTCTGCTCGGCGAGCACCTTCTGGCCGTGCGCCTTGTGGCCGCCGTCGCGGGCCTGGGTGCGGGCGCTGTCGAAGTCCTTCTGCGCCTTGAGCGTCTTGTACTGATTCAGGCGCGACTCCACCGGGCGGCGCAGCAGGTTGGTCCGCTCACCGTCGAGCCCGGTGTCGGGCAGCACGCTGAGATACTCTTGCAGGACTTCCAGGGCGCGGTCGGTCTCGCCGGCCTGGAAGCGCTTGGTCGCCTCGCTCTGCACTTCCAGCCCCTGCTCGCGCAGCTTCTTGAACTTCACCTCGCGCATCGCCTGGACCTGTTCGAGATAGCTCGTCTCCGGGCTGGTCTCCGCGCCGGGCACCTTGCCGGCCGCGGCGGGGAGGGGCACGCCGGGAGCGACGGTCGTCGGCGCCGGTCCCTGAGCGACCGCCATGCCGGCGGCCGGACCCTGGCGCATCTCGGGCACCGCCATCAGCTCGCGCATCCGGGCTTGCTGTTCGGGCTCGAGCATCTTCGGGTCGAGGGAGCGCAGCACACTGCTGGAGTAGGCGTAGTCGCGGCGGCGGAAGGCGCTCTCGCCGGCCTCGAAGGTGCGGCGCGTGTCGCGGCGGCGCTGCTCGAACTCCTCGGTGTCGATGGAGCGCAGCATCGCCTCGGCGTCGGCCTGCAGGCCGTAGCCGGGGGTCCGGTAGACGTCTTCGACGAGGTGCCGGGCGAGGCTGGTGTTGCCGGCGCGGATCTCCAGCCGCGCCTTGGCGAGCAGCTCGCGCCCCTGGTTCTGCGGCCCGCCGTCACTGACGCTCACGCGGGCGACGTCGGGGTTCGGGACGGACGGCACCGCGGGCGGCGGCAGCGACGGCATGGTGTTGGTCGCGACGGCGGCGCCCTGCGTGCGCGTCTTGCGCACCCAGGCGAGCTTGTCGTCGATCAGGCCGGCGTCGAGCTGGAAGGCGCGGGCCAGCGTCTGCGCCTGGGCGAGGCGGACGTCAGCCTCGGCATAGGCGCGCGGGTCGGTGACACCCTTCTTGACCTCGTCGTCTCCCTGGGCGACGAGGGTGTCGATCTGGCGGCGGGCGGCGCCGGCCAGGTCGATCAGGGCCTTCTCGGGCCGGTCCTCGTCCGGCGCGTAGACGGCGGGCAGCTTCTGCGCTTCGAGCACCGCCGAGCGCGCCTCGATCAGCCGGCCGGCGCGCTGCATCTGCCGCGCCTGGGCCATGAGCTGACGGGCCTGATCGCCGGCGCGCGGGGCGCCGGCCGGGTCGCGGCGCGGCGTCGTCGGCTCGGCCGGCTTGTCGGCCGACGCCACGCCGGAGCCGAGCGGCGGCACCGGCGGCACGGCCGAGCCCTTGCCCTTCTTGCGCGCGGCCTCGACCTCGTCGAGAACCTTCTGCGGCCGGTCGCCGAGTTCCCAGACGCTGTACGCGCCGTGCAGGGTCTGCGCCCGCAGCGCCGATTTCTTGGCGCCGTCGAGGTCGCCGCGCTCCAGCAGCTTGCGCCCCTCGGCCAGCAGGACGGCGGATTCCTCCTGGTCGCGCCTGGCGCGCGCCTTGTTGACGTCGCCGATCAGCTTGTCGGGGGTGTCGAAGTCGAACAGACCCCAGCTAGCGCCGGGCGCCGTCTTGGCCCGCTGCGCGATCTGCGTCGCCTCGTCGAGGCGGCCGGCGGCGTAGGCGTCGCGCCCCTTCTGGAGCAGCGCCTTGGGGTCCTTCGGCAGGTCGGCGAGATCGACCGTCATCTTGGCATCGCCCGCCGGGGCGGCCTCCGTCTCGCGCACTTGCTTGACGGTCTCGACCTTGGGGGCCTTGGTTTCGGCCTCCTTCTTGCCGCCGAAGAAGCCGCGCCACGTCTCGCCCGAGTCCTTGTCCTTCGCGGCGGGGCGCGCGTCGGCGACCGCCTCGGCGGGCTTACCGCCGCGCGCGGCCTGCGCGTCCTTCATGACCTTGGCGGGGCTGTCGCCCCAGAGGTGGACGGCCCAGGCGGGCTCGGCCTTCTCGGACAGCGTGGCGAGCTTTTCGGCGAGGTCGTAGTCGCCGCGCGTGCAGGCGGCGCGGGCGGCGGTCAGAAGGTCCTTCGAGTCGCCGTGGACCCTGTTGATCTCCTCCAACACCTTTTTCGGCGTGTCCTCGCCGGCGCCGAGCTTGGCGTTGGTGCGCTCGGCCTCCTTGGCGAGCTGTTCGGCGCCGTCGAAGTTCCCCTGGGCGAGGAGCTGGCGCGACTGGCGCAGCTTGGTGCGGACCTGGTTGGCGGCGTCGTCCGGGGCGGCGGCCGACTTGCCGCGCAGCTTGTCGGACAGGGCTTGCGCCGTCTGCCGGTCGGCCGGCGCCAGGAACTGGTTGGCGAGCGCCTTCTGGGCGAGGTCGCCGGCGACGGAGGGTCGGCCTTCGCGCTCGGCCTGTTCGGCGAGGCGTACCTGGTCGGCGGCCTCGCGGCGGCCTTGCAGGGCGGTGTTGTTGGCCTGGACGAATTTGGTGAGGTCGTCCTGTTGGAGCGGCGTCAGGCCGCCCCAGCCGGCCTGCGCCTGTTGGAAGAGTTTGGCGGCGGCTTCGTAGTCGCCCTTGCGGAAGCTCTCGATCGCGTCGGTGAGAGCGGCCTGAGTCTTCGACGGGCGGGGGAGGGCCTGGCAGAGGAGGAGATCCTCGCTCCGGGCGGCCGCCGCCGGCGGCGCCGGCAGCCCATCCCACGCGGCCGCCGCGGCGACGCCGGCCGACGGCAGCACAACCCCCGCGACGACGCCCAGCCACCTCTTAGCCTTTGCCCTAGCCACACGGGCCTCCTTTCCCCATCCGACGCCCGGGAGCGGGCAGGACATCCCCTACCTGCCCGATGCCGGATTCCCCTGTGAAGTTTGCTGGTCGGCGGCCTTCGTCGGCCGCCGACGCGGTCCTCCCGAACGGATCGTTCCCCCCGACAGCCCTCCGAGACGGACGGCTCTCCCGGACCCGAGTCCTGTCCTTCGCTCGGGCTATGGAGCTGAGAAGCGGCGGCACCCATAGCCAGGGTCGCCGCGCGGGTCAAGGCCAGCTGAACGCGAATCGCCTGTCGCGGCGGAGGTTTCGCCTTGGCAACCCGGGGGCCGTCGGTTAGCTTGGCGGCGCGGGGTCGTCTCATTCCATCCGGGCGACGAACCCTTCCCCGTGGGTCTCGATGAGAAAAGAGGACAACTATGTCGAAGCGGACGCAGGTCTTTCTCGTGGGTCTGGTGTGCTTCCTGCTGGGCTGCCTGGTGACGCAGCAGCTGCCGTTCGTGCGGGCGCAGGACGCGAAGCCGCCGAAGTGGCAGCACGGCCTGGAATTCCGGGTGCGCAAGGCCGGCGAGGCCGACTTCACGAAGGACACGAAGAAGTTCGGCATCGAGGTCTTCCGCGACGAGAACAACGGCAACCTGGTGTACATCTCCGAGACGGGCTCGGTCGCCGTCGTGCCGGGGAAGTAGTTAAAGAAGAGGCGGGGAACAAGCCATTTTTCCCCGCCTCCTCCTCAGGCGAGCGCGTGGACATACCCCGTCGGCGGCAGCGGCCGGCGCCGCCCGCCTTCCTCCAGCCAAAGCCCCTCGGCGACGCACTCGCCGAGGGCGACGAGCGTGACGCCCGGCACCGGCTGAGTGTTCACGAGACGTTCGCCGTCGGCGGGAGAGACCGCGAAGACCAGCTCGAAATCTTCCCCGTCGCCGAGGGCGTGTTCCAGGGGCGTGCGGCCGTCGCTCATGCGGCGGGCGGCGTCGGCGATGGGGATGGCCTCCGCACGGAGGACGACCCCGCAGCGCGACTCTTCGCCGAGGTGGGCGACGTCGGCGGCGAGGCCGTCGCTGACGTCGATCAGGGCGTGCAGGTCGGCAACCTGATGGAGGGCGAGGGCCTCGCGGACGCGCGGCGTGAAGTCGAGGTGATGGCCGAGGATGCTGCCGCCGAAGGGACCCGTGGTGAGCAGCCAGTCGCCGGGGCGGGCGCCGCCGCGGCGGACGGGTCCGCGGCCGGTCGCCTCGCCGAGGACGGTGACGGAGATGACGAGCGGCCCGTCCCAGGAGTTGGTGTCGCCGCCGACGACGGCGGTCTGGAAGGCGTCGGCGACCTCGCGAAGCCCGGCGTAAAGCTCCTCGGCGAGGGCGCGGCCGCCCTGGCGCGGCAGGCCGACGCTGACGACGGCGGCGACGGGCCGTCCGGCCATCGCGGCGATGTCGCTGAGGTTGACGCTCATCGCCTTGCGGCCGACGCGGCGCGGCCCGGCCTCGGCCAGAAGAAAGCAACTCCCTTCGAGGAGCATGTCGGTGGTGACGAGGCAAGGGGCGCCCGGCGTGAGGCGCAGGGCGGCGGTGTCGTCACCCGGCCCGAGGAGGACGCGCGGGTCGGCCGGCGTGTGGCGGCGGACCCAGTCGATATAGTCGAATTCGGAGCGCGACGAGGGCGGCTTGGCATCGGCCTGGCTCATGACGGCCTCGCGGTCGAAGAATCTGGGAAATCCCTTGATGGACACCGAAGAGCCCTATATACTTCCCATCGTCACTCGGCCAGCCGCCGTGGGTTGACACCTCCTTGGGGGCGTAGCTCAATTGGTTAGAGTACCGGACTGTCGATCCGGTGGTTGCGGGTTCGAGTCCCGTCGCCCTCGCTAAAGTAAAGCCATAAACCATAAGGGTTTGTGGCTTTTCTCGTTTCCGGAAACGGGTGCTACCAACGCCCGTCCCTCCAACTTCCCTCAATAAGCGTCTGTTGATGCGTTCGCGGATGCCTTGCCGCTCACTCGCCGGTCGCCGAGCGTCGAAGCACGTCTGGGACGTGCAGTCCCGCAACCGCCGCGTCCATCTGCCGGGCGAGGTTGATGTAGAGCTGCGTCGTGCTGTAGCTCTTGTGCCTCATGAGGGCTTGCAGCGCGTCCGGCGTCAGCTTGTCCGCGTTCATCGTCGCGAACGCCCTCCGCAAGTCGTGGAAGCCGTAGACGTGGCACTGGTCTGTATGCTCGTGCCGGTCGGGGCAAGCGAGGTGAACGCCGGCCGCCACCTGGACCTCCGCGAACTCGTCGTAGAGGGTCGTCTTGTTGTGCGGCCACGGGAAGACGACCGGCTCGAAGCTAGCCAACTTCTTCAGGTGTTCGACGACGACGGGGTGCAGCTTGACCCGCTCGTCGCGCTTGCCCTTGTTGTCCACCCACCTCGTGATGGCGTAGCCCCCTTCGAGGTCGAGGTCGTCGCGGCGCAGGCCCAGCATGTCGGAGATGCGCCACCCGGTCATGTAGCCGACGACGATCAGGGCACGCCACCAGTCCGCCGCCGGATACGGCAGGTGCGCCGGCCGCGTCGCGGTGTCGCACGCCTGGTAGACGGCGGCGAAGTGTTCCCCCGTGATGTAGGTGGGAAGCTTCTTCGGCTCCCGCTCCATGTCGAACTCGGGATCCGCGGCCAGGTAGCCCCACTTCTTCGCCTTGCCCAGCGCCGCGCGGAGGTGCCGCAGGTCCTTGTTGACCGTCGCCGGCGAAACGAGCGCCCCCTTCTTCTTCCCGGGTTCCCGCCGCCTGGCAGCCGTGAACTGGTCGATGGTGGCTGTCTTGATGGCGGACATGCGCACAGGCCGGGCGAGCTGCTCGAAGTGATCGAGCGCCGCCTTGACCTCCTCCCGCGTCCGGGCCGCCAGCCCGCCTACCACAGTCTCTTCGTACTCCCGGCGGAAGTCCGCCCAGGTCTTGCGTTCGTTGCTCTGGTAAGTGCCTGTGATGAGTTGGGCTTCGACCTTCTTCCGGAGCTTCTCGGCGTTGCGGTGTCCCTCAAGGCCAGGCCCGCAGCTCTTGCCGCGGCGCTTGCCCTCGGGGTCAACCCAGCCGACGTACCAGCTGGCCCTGTCCTCCCCGCGCTTCTTTACCTGCTTGTCGTCCTGGTAGATCCAGGCGCTGCTCATGTGACGTCCTCCCTCCGGCCGTCCCCCGACGACGCGCCCCCGCCCGCCGGCCGGACGCACGGCTGAGGCGACCCCCGCAGTCTACTCCCCCGCGCCGCCCGCGCGATAGCCCTGGCTCCCCCGAAAACGCAACCGGCCCGGCTCGCCCTGGGAGGAAGGACGGCCGGGCCGGTGGGCGGTTCGGAAGTCTCGGTCAGCGTCGCCGCCCTCCCCGGCCCCGCGCCTGACCTTCCATCTGCCCCAGCAGGGCCTCGACAGCGGCGTTGTAGTGTGCGTGCTGATCGTCCGGCACGAACCGCCGCGCGATGTCCGACAGGGCGACGGCGAAGGAGACGAACTGCTCGGCCGCGTAGGAGTCGGGATGACGCCGCGCGAACTCCTGGGGCCACTTGCGCTCCAGCAGCCAGGCCGCCGCCTGCCACACCGTCGCAGACGCGGCCTGGATCCTCTGAAGGAGGGCGTGCTTCCCCTCGGCCACCGCCCTTTTTTTGGAGTGATCGAATTCGGGGTCGGACCGCCGGGCACGCTGCACCGCGCCGCGGCTCAGCCCGGCCAGCGTGAGGGCCTCCGCCTCGGCCAGGCCGGCGCCGAGGGCGGACAGGTACGCCGCCAACGCCTCGGGCGTCGTCGTCGGCTTGGGACCGGGCTTGCTCATGTTGGGCTCCTACTGGGTCAGACAGGGGCGGGGTTGCGGTTCAGGCGGCCTCGGCCTGCGCGGACTCCAACAGCTGGTCCACGAGCGAGACTTCGTTGTGCCGCGCTCCCATCGCCAGGGCGAAGCCGGCGTTCATGGCGACGAGGACGGCGGGCAGGGTGTCGGAGACGGCCCGCTCCATCCGGGCCAGGGCTTCGCGGTAGTCAGCCGCCAGCGCCGCCGCCAACTCCGCCTGACGGGCTAGGAGGGCGTTGCGGAGGTCGGCGAGGGCCTTCTGGTGCGCGTCGGCGACCAGGCGATCCAGCTTGGTCTGTCTGTCCTCCAAGATGCCGATCTGGCGTTGCGCGTCGGCCAGCTTCGCCTCAGCCTCGGCCGGGTTGCGGCCCGTTGCCAGCAGCCGACCGATCCCCTCATCGAGGTCCACGGCCCGCCGCCGGGCGACGGCGATTTCCTCGCCCGTTAGCTCCTGCAGGGAACGGAGACGCTCCCGCTCCGCGAGGTGTTGATTTCCCTGCCGCCAGTCAGCAAACACCTTCTCCAGCTCCCCGCGTGACAGGCGTTCGGCCTCGGCGTTCCGCGCAGCAGGCGCGGCCGGGTCGACCTCGCGGAAGGCGAGCCGGTGCGCGATGCCCAGCTGGCCGCCGACGTAGGTACAGAGTTCATCGACGCCGACGAAAACAGTATCGAGCATACGATCTCCTTAAAAGGATTTGGACATGGGACAGCTCGCTTAGACGGACCCGAAGAGCCCGCCCGTGGTGGCCGGGTCGGCGACCAGGTCGACGCTGCGGACACTGACGATCTTCTCGACGACGAACGTGCCGTCCTTGGCCGTGAAGCCCTGGCCCATGGCGTTATGCGACAGGCCCACGGCGTCCGGGTCGTTGGACGCCCACCAGGTGACGGCCTTGGCCTGGCGGTGCTGAGGGTTGAAGCGGAGATCGCCGTACAGGCCATCCGCCTCCTGCCGGACGTTCACCAGCCGCCCGAACCGGTCTTCGACACCTCGACTCCCTTGAGGGTTGGCCGGGTGGTTCACGTTGACTTTCGCCCCCTCGTACATCCGCAGTGCGTCGCGCATGGCCTCGGGCGTGTAACGCCGGCGGTTCAACGACTCGAAGCCGAGAATCTTGACGCCCTTCAGGACGCCTTCGGCCACGCGCACTCCGCCCTGGTCGTAAGACTCCGTGAGGGAGCGCGTCTCCGAACGGGGGCGGCTGGCCGCTTCGGCGACCGCCTCGGCCAACCGCATCTCGGTCGCCTTCTTCGCACCGCGCCAGAAGCCGCGCATCCACTCCTCAAGGGTCGGCAGCTTCGGACAGGGTTTGCGG
>JBBROG010000285.1:0-10109 GCA_038229635.1 Gemmatales bacterium | reverse complement strand
CGGCGCGAACGTTTTGAAGAAAGGCGCGCCGCTCGCGGCTTCGCGCGTGCGAAGCCGCGAGCGGCACAGAGGCGGTTACAGCAGTTCCGTCTTGCCGGGGATGGCGACGGGCGGCGTCGGCAGGCTCATGTCGAGCGCCAGGTCCTTCGGCATCAGCTCCTCCTTGGAGTTGAGCGCCGGCTCCCTTTTTCGACCTCCCGCCGTACAAATGAGACGGTGTCGGTGTCGTCGGTGATCGTGCCGTCCGTCGATGTCGCGGGCGCGTCGGTCGCTGACGTAAGTCCCTGACGATCTACGGGCTATCGCTGTACTCTCCTTACTCGTGTCGAGCCGTTCTCCAACTCGAAGTGGTAGCCGTCGTTGAAGGCGTCGGCGAATTCCTCCTGGTGCGACACCAGAAGGATGCAGTGCAACTGCCCGCGCAGGTTCTGCAATTCCTGGATCATCACCTGGCGCCCCTGGCGGTCGAGGCAGCCGAAGCCCTCGTCGATGATGACCGACTCGATCGGCCGGTGCTGCCGGCTGGCGTACTGGCCGATGCCCAGCGCCAGGCTGACCGCGACGCGGAAGCGCTGGCTGCCGCTCAGGAAGGCGACGTTGATCGGCTGCTGCCCCGTCACGCGGTTGTACGCCTCCAGCTCCAGCGCCTGCTCGGCCCCCTCGCCGTCGTCGCTGCCGCACAGCCGCAGGTAGAGTTGTCCGCCGGAGAGCCGGTCGAGGACTGAGTTGGCGTGGTCGACGATCTGTCGCTCCGCCTGGCGCACGAGGTAAAGCTGCAGGCGGTCGCGCCCGAGCAGTTGCGCCAGCTGCGTCAGGACTTTGAACTCACGGTCGACCTCCAGCACCTGCTGCTGGAGGGCCTCGCGCTGGCGCTTCTGGCCGAGGAGGCCGACGTGTTCCTGCTGGGCCTTGCGAAACGCCTCGTCGCGGGCCTCGTGTTCTTTGCGGGCGTCCCGAAGCAGAGATTGGACCTCGCGCACCTCCCGCCGCGCCTCCGGCGACACGCCCTCGCCCTCGGCCTCCGTCCCGGCGAGTTGCTGCTTCAGGGAAGCGACGCCGTGACGCACGCCTTCCAGTTCGCGGGCGCGGGCCTCGGTGCCGCGCCCTTCCAACTCTTCCCTCTCGTGCTGCAGCGAGTGCAACTCGGCGAGCCCGACCTGCTCCGCCGTCGCCTGCCATTCCTCCGACAGGGCCTTGAGCGCCGTCGCCACCGCCGCGAGGCAGTGCTTGCGCGTCGCCTCCTCGGCGTTGAGCTTCGCCTCGCGCTCGCCGCGCTGCTTCTGCAGCGCTTCGCGCTCTTTCTGGAGGCGGTCGGTTTCCGTCTGGGCGGCGCGGTCCTGGTCGCGGGCCGCGCGGAGGGCGCCGGCGAGCGTTTCGTGGTCGGCCTGAAGGCCGGCGTGGCGCTGGCGCACGGCGGGCAAGTCCGGCGGCAACTCGGCGGCGACGGCGGCGACGGACTTGCGCGTCGACGCCACCTGCGCTTGCAGCTCGCACCACTGCCGATGCTTGTCCTGGGCCTCGCGCAGCTGGCGCCGCGCGGCGTCGAGGCCCTTCGCCTCGCGCCGCCCCTGGTCGAGGTCGGCCCGCGCCGGGTAGGTCGTCGCGAGCCAGTCATCGGGCACCGTGGCGGCGACGCGGGCGCGGAACGGCTCCTGCAAATCGAGGTAAGCGCGGCCACACTCGTCGGCGAAGCGCTCGGCGTCCTTGCGCGCCTGCGCCACGCCCGCCCTGGCCTCGCGGTATCGGTCGCGTGCCTCCTCAAGCGCTTCGTCGAGTTCCTTGAGCTTGTCGAGGAGCGTTTTTTCCTCCTTGACCGCGGCGCGCTGGGCGTTGGCGGTCTCGGAGCAGCGGGCGCGGGCCTGGCCAATCTCCTGCTCGCGCTTCGCTTTCTCCTCCTCGAAGTGGCCCGGCGTCAGCGGCTGTCCGCACTGGCGGCAGGTGCGCGCCCCTTCCAGCTCGGTGAACGCCTGCCAGTTCTCGTTGAGCTGTCCGAGCAGCGCCTGCGCCTGCGCCGCCTCGCGGTCGGTCTTCTCCCGCGCCTTCGTCGCCGCCTCGGCCTTCTTGAAGACGGCCGCGCGCTCCGCCTTCATCCGCTCGCCGCCCGCCTTGACCTCCTGCTCTTCCTTCGCCCGCGCCGCCTCGGCCAACAGCGCCTGACGCAGCCCGTCGCGCTGGAGGTGGAGTCGTTCCAGCAGCGGCACCGCCCGGTCGAGCGCCGTCAGTTCGTCGCAGCGGCGCTGCGCCTGTTCCTGCGCCGGCAACGTGTCGCCGGGCAGGCGCGACAACTCTTCCTCTTGCCGGGCGAGCCCGTCGCGGAGGCGGTCGCACTCGCGCGCCTGCACCAACACGCGGTCGAGCTTGCGCAGGTCCGCTTCGAGCTGCGGCAAGCGGGCCTCGTCCGCCGTCATCTTGCTCAGCAGGGACCGGCGCTTCTGCTTCGCCTGTTCGTGGGCCTGCGTCTTTTCGTCGATCTTGTCGTCGAGGTTCTGGCGCTCGCGTTCGAGCGCGGCGGCGCGCGTCTCGGCGTCCTGGGCCTGGCGGCGCTGCTTGAAGGCGCCCTCGACGTGCGGCAACACTTCGCGCAGTTCACGGAGGCGGGCCATGTCTTTTTCGATGGCTTCGGCCTGGGCGACGAGCGCCTCGGCCTGGTGCCAGCGGCGGCGCAGGTCGGCGAGCTTGCCCTGGATCTCGCCCCAGCGCTTCGCCTGGAATTCGAGCCCTTGCCAGCGCTCGACGTCCGTCCGCGCCGACCGCCGCGCTTCTTCCGTGTCGGCGATGCGGTTCTCGGCGGCGACGAGTTCCAACTCCGCGACCGCCGGCAGGGCCTCCAGCTGATTCTCCAGAACCTCCACGCGGTTCTTGAGAGTCTTGCGCCGGCCGTCGGCCTTTTCGTAGAGGCGCTGGTAGCGCTCGAGGTCGACGATGCTGGCGAGCACCTCGAAGCGCCCCTTCGCCGTCGAGTCGAGCAGTTTTTCCGCCCTTCCTTGGAGAAGGAGGACCGACGAAGTGAACGTCTCGTAGGTGAGGCCGACGTGTTCGCGGACCCAGGCGTCGAACTCGGCCTTGCGGTTGGTGTCCTCGACGGGGCTCCACTTGCCGCCGTCGCGTTCGCCCTCGCCGGGCGCCCAGCGGAGGACCTGTTGCGTGCCGCGGGCGCCGCCGCGGGCGTCGCGCTGGAGGGTGCGGCGGGCGCGGTAGAGGACGTCGTCCTGGGTGAAGTCGAACTCGACGACGGCGCCGGTGCTGTCCTTGTTGACGAGCTCGTGGGCGCCCTGGTGGCCGCCGCGGTGGTGGCCGAACAGGGAGTATGTGACGGCGTCGAAGACGGACGACTTGCCGCTGCCGTTGAGGCCGGAGAGCATCCACATCGACGAGCCGTCGAAGCGGACCTCCTGCTCGTCGCGGTAGCTCAGGAAGCCGCGCAGGTAGACACGTTGGGGGATCATGGGTCGTCCTACTACGTCCGTCTCCCCTCTCCCCTTTGGGGAGAGGGGTTGGGGGTGAGGGGTTCCCCCAACCCCTCTCCCCAAAGGGGAGAGGGGAGAGTCACGCCTCCTCGCGCATCAGTTCCTCGGCGCGGGCGAGCACCGCCTCGCGCTCGGCGTCGGCGTGGTTGGTCAGCTCGGCCTTGAGGTAGTCGCGCACGGTGTCCTCGAAGCCCTTGCCGCGTCCCGCGTCGCCGAGTACCAGCGTCGGCCCGAGCGCCCCCGACTCCTGCCAGTCGCGCGCGTACCAGCGCGGGAACACCTTCTCCAGCGCGCGCAGCGTCTCCTCCAGATTGTCCACTCCGGCGGTATACGTCAACTTAATGTGGACGAGCGCCCGGTCCGCGTCCGGGTGGTACGACGCCAAATCCGGCAACTCCGCGCCGGGGTCGCGCACCGTCACCTCATAAACCGGCGTCGACTCCAGCGGCAGCGTCAGCGGCTCGCCGACGCGGCCGCGCGGCCCGATCTCGACGAGGACGACGCCCTTGTTGTCGCCGGCCTCGCCGAGGTCCATGCGCTCGATGCTGCCGGAGTAGCGGACGTGGGCGTGCCCGGCGATGCACTGCGGCTTGTGGATGTGTCCGAGCGCGACGTAGGCGAAGTCGGTCGGCAGGTCGTCGCTCTCGAAAACGACGTCCTCCTGCTCGGAGACGCGGAACAGCGTCGCCACCTGCCCGCCGCGGACGTGGACGTGGGCGGCGAGGACGGCCGGCAGCGCCCGGTCGAAGCGCGGGTGCGCCTGGATGTTCGCCAGGGCCGCCGCGTAGGCCGTTTGCAGGTGACGGTTCTTCTCCTCCAGGCTCTGGTAGCGCTGCGTCGACTCGCTGTCGAGGTAGCGGGCCGGCGTCGGGTAGGGCATGAGGACAAATTGCACCTCGTGCCCGTCGGTACGGTCGGCGAGGCGGAGGAAGGTCGGCGCGGCGGCGAGGTAGAGGCGTCCGGGCAGGGCGACCTCGCCGGGTTGGCCGGAGGCGGGCGCCGCGAGACTCATGGCGTGGCAGAGCGTCTGGCAGAAGTTCTCGTTGTCGTGGTTGCCGGTGAGGGTGAGGATGGTGCCGCCGTCGCGCAGGAACGGGCCGAACGTCTGCTGGACGTGGCGGATGGCGTCGCGGAGGCCGTCGGGGCGGGCGAGTTCGCTGAACAGGTCGCCGGCGACGAGGAGGACATCGACGGCGTGCTTGGCGCAGTAGGCGGCGACGCGCTCGACGGCGCGGCGCAGGTCGTCGGTGCGGTCGATGCGGCCGAGGCGGTCGCCGAGGTGCCAGTCGGCGGTGTGGAGGATCTTCATCGCGGGTCGCCTCACGACGCGGGGACTGCCGGACATTCCATTGTCGCACACGAGGCAAGTCGGAGGCAAAGTCAGTTGGCGCGCGCGGACGCGGGAGGGCGTCGGCGGCGAAGGGTTTGCGGGGGAGGAGGAATGTGCGGCCGTCGCGCCCCGACGGGAAAATTGCCGCTCCGAACGCCGCCGAATTCAGGCCGTCTACGCAACGGGGTGACGGGGCGAAGGTTCGCCGGCCGTCCGGGGTTAGCCTTCGATAAACCCCTGGCTGATGAGAATCTCTAGATATTCAAGTGGTATGCGCTTCGATGCGGCGGCTCCGGCTATTACCCTCTTGAATAGCGGCGGCGAGAGAGGTTCTTGGAACTTGAGGTAGCCGCCGTCCTTGAGTTTATGAATGTTTTCCAGGGTTATAACTCTGGAATGGTCGCTTTCGTAGCTGACGCAGGTCCGGTGACGCACCCACGGGTGTTCGCCGCTCTCGATGAGGCACACGTCCTCCTTGAAGCGACTTGCCGTCGTCAGGCTGGCAAGAAGGACTTTTTGCGGATCGATATTTGGGCTGGATAGTACAACCCAAAGGTGTTTGTCTACTTGTGTAAGGAGGAAGGTCGAGCCGGCGTCCATGACTGTTACCGTCCCTCGAAGGCACGATCGATGGCCATCCGGTCCTTCGCGTCTTGGGCGATTTCATCGATGTCGTCGGCACGGCCCACGGCGCTAAGGATATCCTCGGGGGGAATTGGCTTCGCCCCACGCTCGGCGTCGTAATTTTGCTTCCACTCCGCGAACTCGTGAGTCAGGGCGGCGAGGTCAAAATCGTCTTTGGCGGCGTACCGCCCGGAAACCTCCATTAGTTTTTCGAGTTCATAACGACACAAAGCGCCCGTCCCGACCTCCCCGGTCAGCTTGATAAGGTAGGCGGAGGTCTGAAGATGACTCGACCACATTGCGGCGTGGTAACTTGTGCCCCGGATCAGGTCATACACGCCGCCGAGCACGGGGCCATACTTCATCGCAACAACGTGGTCGCCGGTGATGGGCCGCCCCGTGTCACGGATGCTTTCACGGTCGGCGATATAGAGTAATTTCAGTAGGCGCAGGTAGCCCATCTGCCGCGTCTCCTCTGCCCGGAGCAACGCCGCTGCCGCCTGCATCGCCTTTCTGGGGTCAAAGCGGTAGTGCATAAAAACGTCCGACAATTGGGGGTCGCCAGTGAACAAAGCGCCAGGCAACCTTGACTATATCTTATGGGAGGGAAAATCAAGAGTCAAAGCCAATCCGAGCAACTTGAAGATGTCTTTGCCGCCACTCAGGTCTGTCCGAGACGGTTCCGCCGCCTTCGCAACCTAACGGGGCAAACCCCAGCTATGACCCACAGACCTCCTGCCAAAAAGGCAGCCAAAACGCATAAGCACCAAGTCCCCCTTCGCCGAATGCGTGGCAAAGCCCCGCTCACGGCGCCAGCGGCACCCAGTCGAGGATGTCGAAGCGGGCGTGCGGCGACGCATTCGGCACCGTCGCCAACTCCTCGTAAGCCTTCCGACAGGAGCGCAGGAACCGTTCCAGGTCGCCGGCGGTGAACGGCCCCTGCTCGCGGCAGAACATCAGGTCGGCCTGCCCCGGCACGCGCACCACTTGCAAGTTCGCCAGCGCCTTCGACGCCAGCTCGCCGTAGGTCTTGCCGACGTCGCCCGCCGGGATCAGCAAGAAGCCCTGCTCGGCGCCGCCCTGGCTCGTCACCGGCGGCGCCGCGCTGGCGAAGTAGCTCAGCGCCTCCCCCGCCACGTCCTTCCTCGCCGCCGCCGCCGCGTCGAACTCGACCTGGGCGACGTCGGTCACGGGCAGGTGCATGCCGAGGCAGGCCGCCGCCTGTTCCAGGAGCGGGCCGGCGAGGCTGCGGATGATGTCCGCGCTGCTGGTGCAGGCGCGGTGCAAGCCGCCGAGGGGGCCGAGGACCAGATCCTGCAGGGTCTGGTCGAGGTGCCCCCACTGCGCCGGCTTCAGCCCGGCGAGGAAGCGCGCCGCCGCCCGCTCCAGATCGGTCTCGCCGCCGGGCAGCACCACGCGCGCCGTCGCCGACTGGCGGATGGCGTCCCAGAACGACTCGGCCGACGGGATGGGCGAATGCGGCGACAGTTCGAGCCCCTGCGGCGGCGGCTCGGCGTCGTCGGCGTTCGCGACCGACGGGTCGAGCGACTCCTGCAAGTGGCGCAACCGCTGGCGGCAGAAGGTCAGGTCGCGCAGCCGCTCGTCGAGCTTGCCGCGCAGGGCGACGAGCACCTGGCCGACGGCGGCGCCGAGGTCCTCCGCGAGGCACTGGCGGGCGTAGGCGGCGAGGTGGTCGACGAACACGCGCAGCAGCCGGCGCGTCTTGCCGCCGAAGAGGCTGAAGCCGCCGGCGCCGGTGACGCAGTTCTCCAGCGCCACGTCGAGTTGGTCCTGGGCCTGCTGGGCGCGGGCCGACTGCTGCGCCGCCCGCGCCCCGTGGGCCGAAGCGATCTCGTCGGCGAAGTCGAGGAAGCGCCCCAGCGCCGCCTCGGCCGCCGCCAGGCGCCGCCCAGGATGTTCCGTCAGCGCGAAGGCCGTCTCGGACAGCTTCGCCTCCCACTCGCCGGCGAGCTTCCGGGCCGCCGCCTCCAGGGCGCGGCTGAGGCGGCTGCGGCGCCACTCGCCGGCGTCGCGCCCGCCGCCGACGCCGGCGCCGAACCACTCGCGGACGCGCGTCAGCGCCTGCCGCGCCCAGTTGCCGGGGTCGTCGTAAGCGACCGACTGCTGCGATTGCTCCTCCAGCGTCGCCAGCAGGCGCGTCAGCGCCTCGCCCGGTGCCCCGTCGAGGCCGGCGCGGGCCGCGTCTTCGACGCGCGCCGCCAGCGCCTCGGGGCGCAGGTCGGGGTCGGACAGGACGCGGGCGCAGGCGGCGGCCACCGCGTCGCCGGCCGTCGGCTCGCCGGGCGCCTGCCACTCCTCGACGAGGCGCTTGCACGCCTCGCGCCCCGCCAGGCGCAGCAGCAGGCCGCGCGGGAACCAGACGCCGTAGGTGCCGAAACTCCGGAACGGCGTCGTCTCCTCGTCGGGGCGCAGCTGCCGGGCGCGCTCCACGCGCATGCCGAGCGGCGTCGTCAGCTCGTGGAACAGGTAGCTGCCGAGGTGCGACACGGCGTCGCGCCGCGCCTCCGGCGTGCGGCTGGCCTGCGGCAGGACGTAGACGGCGTCGAAGGTCGAGCCGCCGTCGACGATGGCCGGCCCGTCGGCGCCGTACTGCGTCGTGAAGCGGATCGCCGGGTCGGAAAAGTGGTTCAGCTCCGTCAGCGTGGCGTAGACGTTGGCCGACTCGGCCTTGGGCGTCGCCGGGTCGTCGGGGGCGCCGCACAGGACGAACGCCGTCACCGGCGCCTCCGGCTGGCGCAGCTGCTTGAGGAGGCGGCGCACCGCGTAGCCGAGGTCGACGAGCAGCCCGCTGCCGCCGCCGCCGGCGCCGGCGAGGATGTAGACGCGCGGCACACTGTCGCGCAGGGCGAGGCCGGTCTGGTTGACCGACTGGTAAATGGCGTCGGGGTGGGTCGCCTGCTGCACCTCCTTGCGCAGGCGCGCCAGCAGGCGCTGGTAATTGTCCGCGAAGGCGAGGCGGCCGAGGGCGCGCGAGCCCTGCGTCGTCAGCGCGCGCGGCAGGGCGTAGAGCTTCTCGCGCGGCAGCCACTCGGTCAGGTGGTCGAGGTGGCGGCGCCGGTAGTGGCCGACCGGCTGCAACGGCAGGTGGTAGACCTCGTGCGGCTGGAAAGCGACCTCCGCCGAGCCGCGCACGCTCGCCTTGACCGCCTCCGGGTCGCAGTCGAGGTAGAGGAAGCGCAGCAGAGGCAGCTTACTGAGATCGCCGAAGCGGTCGAGGAAGCGGCAGCGCAATTCGAGCAACGCGCGGCGGCCCGTCGCGCCGACGCCGACGACGAGCGTCGGCCGCAGCGCCCCGGTCTGCGGCTGGGCGACGGTGAGGCCGAGCTGCGAGACGCTTTCCCCCTTCGCGTCGGCGGCGGCGCCCAGGTCGACGACGTCGTCCGGCATCGGCGCCGGGTCGGCGTCCTCAAGGAGGAAATCCTCCATCGTCTCGTGGAGGCTGCGCGGCCGGTGCCCCGGTGCGGCGTCGTCGGCGATGGTGGCGGCGGTCTCGGGCTTGGCCTCGGGGCGGGCGTTGTACAGCGCCTTGACGAAGGCCATGCAGGTCGGGAAGCGCTTCGCGGGGTCCTTGGCGAGGGCGCGCGTGACGACGGGGCGCTCGGCTTCCGGCAGGGCGCGGACGTCGGGCGCCTCCTGCAAGTGCTGCTGGGCGAGGGCGCGGACGTTCTTGCCGTTGAAGGGACGCGTGCCGGTGAGCAACTCGTGGTAGACGATGGCGAGGCTGTACTGGTCGCTGCGCTCGCTGATCTTGCCGGAGAACGTCTCGGGTGGGGCGTAGAGCGGGGTGACGGCTCCCATGATGCCGGAGGCGCTGGCGCGTTCGAGCGTCTTGACGAGGCCGAAGTCGGCGACCTTGACGCGGTCGCTGATGAGGAACAGGTTGCGCGGCTTGATGTCGAGGTGCTGGAGGTTGTGCTTCTCGTTCATGTGGTCCAGCGCCTCGGCCGCGTCGCGCATGTAGCGGAGCAGGTCGTCGCGCGGGATGCCGACGAGGCCGGCCGACTGGTGCTCGACGTAGAGGTCGTGCAGGCTCTTGTCGGCCAGCTCCATGACGATGACGAGTTCGCCGTCGACGACCTCGATGCGGTCGAGCGACAAGACGAAGGGGTGGCGGACTTCCTTGATGCGCTGGAGGGCCTTCAGCTCCTGCTCGGCGCGGGCGCCGTCGCTGTCGAGGGAATTGAGATTGCCGAAGACGAATTTGATGCCCTTGAAGATGCCGCCGGGGGCCTCGCACTTCCAGACCTCGCCGAAGCCGCCGCTGCCGAGCGGCTCGATGAGCCGGTAGCCGGGGATCGGCTCGAAGTTCGGTTCCCGCTCCAGACCACCCATGATGACTTCCCGCGAGGGTCGGCGGCGATAGGGTCGCGACGGTCGGCGGGGGCAGGAGGGGACGGGGTGCGGCCAAAACCCCGGCCAGGGCTCCGCGAGTCGTGGAGCCGGGCGCACCGTTCCTCATGTTCCGCCGGAATAGCTAGCGAAGCGTAGGTCGCGCCGGGGCGTTTGTCCAATCGGCGTTCGCGGGCCGCGGGAAATGAGCGGCGGGAGAGGAACGATATCCGGGGGTGCGCGACCCGGCGTGGGTTCCGGGGGTGCAGGTGGGGCGCGACGCCCCGCGGGAGAGGCCGGGGGTGGGCAGCGCGTCCCCCGGCTTACCCCGCCGGGCG
>JBBROG010000284.1:0-10136 GCA_038229635.1 Gemmatales bacterium | reverse complement strand
TCGTTCCGGGGGTGCGCGAGTACGCGACCCCCGGCTGTGATATGTAACCCCTTCGGGGTAGGGCCGGGGGCCTTTTACCCCGCAGGGGTTGTATCCCACAGCCGGGGGTCGCGCAGCGCACCCCCGGAACGTGACACCGGGCGGCGCGTACTCGCGCACCCCCGGAACCAAACGACGGGGGTCGCGCACCCCTGGAACAAGCGAGCGCTTCATGCCCCCTTCTTTCGACATCCTGTTCGCCGACGACCCGAGCTTCCCGCGCGGGCCGGGCTTCTATTTCAGCCTCCTCAAGCTGGTCCTCCTCGCCGGCGTCTACTTCGCCTGGGTGCGCACCTCCTGGTGGGTCGACCAGGACGCCCACGAGATCGGCCTCAAGCACGAGCTGTGGAACCCGGTCCTGCTCGCCTGCGGCGTCCTCGGGATGCTCGCCGTCTGGCTCTTGCCCTGGTTCTGGGTGGCGCTGCTGATCCTCGTGGCGATGTTCCTCAGCCCCAGCCTCGCCTACGTCAGCCAGCGCAACGAGCTCGTCGAGAAGAACGACCGCGTCCTGACGCCGAAGCACCTCCGCGAATTCTTCGGCCGCCTCGTCGGCCTGCGCCGCAAGGCCAAGGAGGAGGGCGGCGGCGCGAAGCGAATCCCGATCCGCTTCATCGGCAAAACGTCCAACAACCAGGGTCCGGAAGACGCCACCCGCGTCCGCCGCGCCCAGGAGTCGAAGGGCTATAAAGTCGCCCTCGAAATGGTCTACGAGGCGATCCAGACGCGCGCCACCGACATCCACATGGAGCCGACCAAGGACGAGATGACCGTGCGCTTCCGCGTCGACGGCATCCTCCACGCCACGCCGGCCTTCAGCCGCCAGACCGGCGACTCGGTGCTGAACATCTTCAAGGTGCTCGGCGACATGGACATCACCGAGAAGCGCAAGCCGCAGGACGGCAGCTTCTCGGCCCAGGTCGAGGACCGCTTCTGCGACTTCCGCGTGGCCACCTCCGGCAGCGTCGCCGGCGAGAAGATGGTCATGCGCATCCTCGACCGCGCCAAGCAGATCGTCAGCCTGACCGACCTCGGCATGCGCGACAAGCTGCGCGACGTCGTCCACGGCATCGTCCAGCAGCCGCACGGCATGTTCGTCGTCTGCGGCCCGACCGGCGCCGGCAAGAGCACCACGCTCTACTCCTGCCTCAACGAGATCGACCGCTACACCCGCAACGTCATCACCGTCGAGAACCCGGTCGAGTACCACATCGACAACGTCACGCAGATCGAGGTGAACCCGAAGGCCGGCAAGACCTTCGCCGGCGAGCTGCGCAGCATCCTCCGCCAGGACCCGGACGTCATCTACATCGGCGAGATTCGCGACCATGAGACGGCGGAAATCGCCTGTCAGGCGGCCCAGACGGGCCACATGGTCTTCACGACGCTGCACGCCAACGACACGGTGACGGCGATCGGCCGGTTGCTCGACCTCGGCGTGCAGCCGTTCATGATCGCCAGCGCCCTGACGGCGGTCCTCGGCCAGCGCCTGGTGCGCGTCCTGTGCGACGACTGCAAAGTGAAGTACAAGCCGAACCCCGACATGTTGCGCAAGGCCAACCTGCCGGCGGACAAGATCAAGTTCTTCCACCGGCCCCCGGAGGGTTCGGGCGAGACCAACGACGACGAGGACGGCGAGGAGGCGGCCGAGAAGTGCGCCAACTGCGGCGGCGCCGGCTACCGCGGCCGCGTCGGCGTCTTCGAACTGTTCGTCCTCACCGACCGCATCCGCGACATGATCCGCGAGAACCCGAACCTCAACGCCATCCGCCAGGAGGCGGTCAAGAACGGTATGAAATATCTGCAAGAGGACGGGCTGCGCCAGGTCATCGAGGGGACGACGTCGATCCAGGAATTGCTGCGCGTGTGCAAATAGGGCCGCTCGCGGCTTCGCAATTGCCAAGCCGCGAGTGGTCCGGCGGGAGTCGTCGATGCTGCTCGGATTCTTGACATTCTTTCTGATGGTCGTCGTCGCCTACGCCTACTGGCGGGAAGGCCCGCTGACGGCGTTCGCCATGTGCTGCAACACGATCCTGGCGGGGTTGGCGGCGTTCAACTTCTGGGAGCCGATCGCCGACTTGCTCGACCCGGTGCTGGCCGACAACTTCCTCCGGGGGTCCGAGGACGGCCTGGCGCTGATGGTCATTTTCCTGCCGACGCTCGCCCTGCTGCGCTGGGCGACGAATACGCTGGCGAGTACTTACATGGAGTACCCGTCGCTCCTGAACCGCGGCGGGTCGGTGTTCTTCGGGCTGGCGTGCGGCTACTTCGCGGCGGGCTTTCTGGTCTGCGTGCTGCAAACGCTGCCGATCAACCAGAACTTCATGACGTTCGAGGCGTTCGAGCCGGGCAAGTCGTCGCCGGCGCGGCGGCTGCTGCCGCCGGACATGGTGTGGTTGGCGATGATGCACCGCCTCAGCGGCGCCGGGCTGACCACCGGCGAGGATACTCGCTTCGACAAGAACGGCAATTTCGAGCTGCGCTATCTCCGCTACCGGCGCTTCGACGACAAGGGCAACACGCTGCCGATGCGGAACGACCTGGAGCCGTGACCGCCCGCCGCTCGCGGCTTCGCAAAGTGCGAAGCCGCAAGCGGCCCTTCAATTCGCCCTGAGAAAATCACACACCTCCGCCGCCACCTGCTCCGGCCGCGTCGCGAAGGCGAGGTGGCCGCACCCCGGCAGCCGTACCTGGCGACAGTCGGCGATCCCGTCGCACAGCGCCTGAAGACTTTCCGGCGACACGAGCAGGTCGCGGTCGCCCGCCATCACCAACGCCGGCACGCGCACGCGCCCCAGCCGCTCCGCGACGTCGAAGCGCTCGACCAACCGGAAGCGGTGGGCGATGACGCCTTGGTCGGTCTGCCAGCAGTGCCGCGTCACGAAGCGGAACAGCGGGCCGGGCCGCTGCCGGCTGCCGAACAGGAGGTTGAAGAACTGGTTGACGAACGGGCTGTCCGCCGGCAACGGGTAGCGCGACAGCACGAAGCTCGCCACACGCTGGAGGAGGCCGCGCTCGAAGCGGGCGCCGGTCCCCTGGACCACGAGGGAGCGCAGGCCGTGCGGCCGGCGCGTCGCGTACTCCAGCGCCAGCACGCCGCCGAACGAGACGCCCATCACGGCGGGAGCCTCCAGGCGGTGAAAGTCGATGAACTCGGCCAGGTCTTCGACCAGGTCGCCCAGGTCGAAGCGTCGCCTCAGCGCGAAGCAGTCGTCTTCGCCGCGTAACTGATAACTGATGACGCGGTAGTGCCGCGCGAGCAGGCGCGCCACGGGACCGAGCAGCTCAAAGCCCCCCGCCAGGCCGGGCACGAGGACCAGCGGCGGACCGTCGCCCCACTCGCAGTAGCGAGCCGTGTAGTGCCTCAGATGTGCTAAACCCGACTGACCTTCCCCCGCGCTGAACTCCGCCCCGCTCGCCTCCAGCCATTCCGTCGAAACCTTCACGGTGTTCTCCTCACGTTCCTGGTGCCGCCTGCTTCGAGCGAGGGAGGAGCAAGCACGCCTCATACCAAAGGCGCTTGCGGCGGAGAAGGCGGGATTCCACCCCGTGTTGGTGATGGAACTGATTGGCAAGAAAGGAGTTGGGCATTTCCGGCGGGGTCTGAAATGAAGGGGCGTCCAAGCTCGGCGCTGACGAAGGAGGGATTTCGGCGCTCGGCGCCGAAACTTCGGCGCCGGAATGTGCGATTGGGCAAGATAGCGCGAATGTGACGATCAGGAGAAATATCGCGCCTGGACCCGTGAAGTGATGGCTTAACTGCTTTGAGGAATTTGCTTTAGGTGCTGTCCGCTCCTGGAGGATGGTTGACGAGGCGTGAGGGGAGGCTTACAGTGGGAAGGTTGGAATCGGTCCGCCGCAACGGACGGATGAACGTCCGCCCGCGAACTTGTTACCTAAAGAGCAAGCTAGGCACGGGTTACGTCGCGGCGCCGGAACTTCGGCGCCGGAAACGTGGCACGAAGATCGAGCCAACAGAACGGGGATCATGGACGCGGCATTCCGCAAGGTGGTCAGTTTGGCGGACGAAGCGGCTCGCGCCGCGTGGGGATTGCTGCATCAGTCCTCGGGGCGACGCCGCGTTCTGATCGTGGTCGCCGGCCTGTTCATGTGTCTCTACGCGGTCGCGGTCCTCGCCCACGTCTTGTCGACGCCCGGCCTTGGACTTCACTGCCCGTTCTCGCTGGAGGTCAATCGCGTCGTCGACGGCTTTGCCCCGCCGGACGGCTCTGACGGCCTGCGGGAAGGGGACTGGATCACCGGTGTCGGGCGGCAGCCGGTCGTCAGCTGGCAGCACCTGATGCGGCGGATCGCGGCGCTGGGGTCGGAGCCGGTGCAAACGATCTCCGCGGGGGAGGGCGAAGCGTCGGACTGGGCGACTCAGGCCGCCGCCGCCGAGACGAGTGAGCTGCCCGTGGTCCGCGTCGGCGACGACACCTGGGTTCGCATCGAGTACGCCCGCCCCGCCGACGAGGCCGCGCGGGCGAGTTGGCTCGAAGCGCACCGGCCGCCCGACGACGTCCCGCGCCACGCCGCCTGGCGGCGCCTGAGTCGTCCGGGGGTCGACACGGTGCTGCCGTCGGTGCTGTGGTTTCTCCTCAAGCTGGGGCTGTTCGTCGTCGGCGCCCTCGTCTTCTGGAAGCGCCCGGACGACCCGTCGGCGCCGCAGTTCTTCGTCCTCTGCCTGGTGACCATCGGCGCCTTCATGGGCGGCTACCACTGGCTGCAGATCATCACGGAACCGCTGTTGCTGCCGGTCTTCATGGCGTGCGGCGTCCTCCTGCCGGCCGTCAGTTTGCACTTCTACCTGCTCTTTCCCCGGCCGAAGACGTTCCTGCGGCGCCGGCGGGCCGCGACGCTCGCGGTCATCTACGGCCCGCCGGCGCTGTTTCTGATCGGCCTGCTGGGGACGTACCTGGCAGTGCGCCGCCTCTACGACCCCGCCCACGTCGCCCCCGTGTCGGGCGTGCTGCTGCTCAACCTGTTGTACGCGGTGCTGGCTTACCTCGCGGTGGCGGGTCTGTGGTATCTCGCCTGCGTGGTGTCGCTGGTCCACAGCTACCGCATCGCCGCCGACGCGACGGAGCGCAATCAGGTCAAATGGATCCTGTTCGGCGCCGTGGCGGCGCTGGTGCCGATCGGCTACTCGCTCTACCTGGCGTTTTGGAAGCAGGCCGCGTTCGGCGCCGGCGCCGCCACCTGGTGGATGTTCGCCGCCTCGGTCTGCTTCACGGCCGCCTTCGCCGTCAGCATCACGCGCTACCGCCTGATGCAGCTCGACCAACTCATCTCGTCGGGCGTCAGCTACTTCCTCGTCAGTCTGCTGACGGGCGCCCTCTCCTACGCCCTGATGTTCCTCGTCCTGCTGGTCGTGTGGAGTCAGGTCCTTCCTGGCCCGTCGCTCGGGCAGGCGTTGTGGGTCAGCAGTGCCGCCCTGGTGCTATTCCTGGCCCTCGACCTGGCGCGCGGCCGGCTGAAGCGGGCGCTGGACCGCCACTTCCGCCGCGAGAAGCACCAGCTGGACAGCATGTTGCGGCGCATGAGCCAGGCCATCGAGCAACTGGTCGACCCGTCGGCTTTGGCGCGGCGGCTGCTGCAAACGTCAGCCGAGCTGCTGGGCGTCTCGCGGGGGGCGGTCTACCTGCGTCAGGGCGACCCGCCGCTGTTTGTCCTCGCCGACACCCTCGGCGCCGCGCCGCCGCTGAGCGAACTGTCCTCGGGCTGTCCGCTGGTGGAGGCCGTGCAAGGCAACGTCGTCCTGACGGCTCGGGAGACGCGCCTCGCGGCCGACCCGCCGCGGCGCCAGCTGCGCTTCCTCGGCGGCGCCGTCGCGCAGCCGCTCGTCCACGAGGGGCAGATGCGGGCGATCCTCCTCCTCGGGGCGAAGGAGGGCGGCGACTACACGCCGGAGGACCTGAACCTCCTGACCGCCTTCGCCCAGGTGACGGTGCTCGCCCTGGTCGGCGCCGAAGGCCACCGCACCATCGAAACGCTCAATCGCGACTTGCAGGCCAAGGTCGAGAAGATCGCCGAGCAGCAGCGGCGCATCCTGGCGTTGCAGGCGGCGGTCAGTCAGTCCAGGGGCCAGGCCGCAAAGGCCAAGGCCCTCGCGGACGGCGACTCGGAGGCGGCTCCGGAGGCCGGCCCCCCGGCGTGCGACTACATCGTCGGCAGCGGCTCGAAGCTGCGGCACCTGTTGCACCAGGTGCGCAAGGTGGCGGCGAGCCAGTCGGAGGTGCTGATTCGCGGCGAGAGCGGCACCGGCAAGGAACTGCTGGCGCGGGCGCTGCACGAGACGTCGCCGCGCGCCGACAAGCCGTTCGTCAAGGTCCACTGCGCCGCCCTGTCGCCGGGCCTGCTGGAGAGCGAGTTGTTCGGGCACGTCAAGGGGGCGTTCACCGGCGCCCACCGCGACAAGGTCGGCCGCTTCGAGATGGCCGACGGCGGCACGCTGTTCCTCGACGAGATCGGCGACATCGACCTGTCGGTGCAGACGAAGCTGCTGCGCGTCCTCCAGGAGACGACCTTCGAGCGCGTCGGCTCCGGCGAGCCGGTGAAGGTCGACGCCCGCGTCATCGCGGCGACGCACCAGAACCTGGAACAACTCATCCGGGAAGGGCGCTTCCGCGAGGACCTGTACTACCGGCTGAACGTCATCTCGATGACGGTGCCGCCGCTGCGCGAGCGCCGCGAGGACATTCCGGAGTTGGTCGAGTCGTTTTTAAGGATTTACGGCCCCCGCTGCGGCAAGCCCGGCGTGCAGATCGACGACGACGCGCTGGTGGTGTTGAAGTCGTACCCCTGGCCGGGGAACGTCCGCCAGCTCGAGAACGTGGTGGAGCGCGCCGTCGTGTTCGCCGAGGGGCCGGCCGTCACCGCGGAGGACCTGCCGCCGGAAGTGCTCGAAGCAGACGGCGCGAGACGAGAGGACGAGGAGGACGCGGATTGCCTCGTACTCGCCGGCGGGGTCCGGGCCGAGCGGGAGGAGCGCGACCGCCGCGAGCGCGAGCAACTCGTGCGAGCGCTGGCGGCGGCGCGCGGCAACAAGGCCGAGGCGGCGCGCGCCCTTGGGATGGCGCGCAGCACGCTTGTGAGCCGGCTGAAGAAGCACGGGCTCAGTTGAGGGAGAACGACCTCACCCCGCCGCGTCCTTCACCAGCAATTCGTTGACCGTCCGCGCCAGCGCCGCGGGGTCCTGCACCCGGCTCCCCTCGGCGATCAGCGCCTGGTCGTAGAGCAGCCGGCCGTACCTCGCCAGGCGCTCGTCGTTCGCGTCCTTCTCATGCAGCTTGCGCACCGCCAGCACCGCCGGGTGGAGCGGGTTCAACTCCAGGACGCGCTTGTCTTCGCGCACCTCGCCGCCGCGGCCCATGCGCTGCATCATCCGCGCCATCTGCGGCCCCATCGACCACTCGTCCGTCACCAGGCACGACGCGCTCTCCTTCAGCCGCCCCGACAGCCGCACCTCCTTCACCTCGTCCAGCTTCGTCTTCAGGAAGTCGAGCAGCGGTTGGTAGAGCTTTTTCGTCTCCTCCAGCACCTCCGCGCCGGGCACCTCGCCCTTGTCGATGGCCTTCAGCTTCTTGCCCTTGTACTGCGTCAGGGCCTGCGTCACGAACTCGTCGACCGGCTCGGTGAACAGCAGCACTTCCGTCCCCTGGCTCGCGAAGCCTTCCAGGTGCGGCGAGTGTTCCAGGACGCCGCGATTCTCTCCAGCGATGTAGTAGATCTCTTTTTGCGCCGCCGGCATCCGCTCCAGGTAGTCGGCCAGCGTCGTCGTCTTGCCCGACTCGGTCCTGGTCGACTCGATCAGCAGCAGGTCGGCGAGCTTCTCGCGGTTGTCGTAGTCCTGGACGACGCCTTCCTTCAGCAGCACGCCCAGTTCGCCGAAGAAGGCCGCGTAAGCCTCCGGCTCCTTGCGCTTCCACGAGGCGAGCGTGCCGAGGACGGCGTGGACGAGGTTGCTCTTGATCTTCTCCAGCGGGGCGCTCTGCTGGAGCAGCTCGCGCGACACGTTCAGCGGCAGGTCGGGCGAGTCGACCACGCCCTTGACGAAGCGCAGGTACGGCGGCAACAGCGCCTCCGAATCGTCCATGATGAAGACGCGGCGGATGTACAGCTGCACGCCCTTGTGCTGGTCGCCGAACATCATGTCCCACGGGCGGTGGGCCGGGACGTAGAGCAGCGCCCGGAACTCCACCGCGCCTTCGCCCGTGTAGTGGATGACCTGCGCCGGCTCCCCGGCGTCGTGCGACAGGTGCTTGTAGAACTCGTTGTATTCTTCCTTGGAGATCTCCGATTTGTCGCGCAGCCAGATCGCCTTGCGCGAGTTCAGCGTCTCCTCCTCGACCTTCTTCTCGCCCTTCTCGTCCTTTGTGACGTCCATGACGACGGGGAACTCGACGAAGTCGGAGTACTTCTTGACGAGCTGGCGCAGGCGCCCGTCCTGGAGGTATTCCTTGTCGTCGGTCTTGAGGTGCAGAATCACGTCGGTGCCGCGCGTCTCCTTCGTCGCCGACTCGACGGTGAACGAGCCCTGGCCGTCCGACTTCCACTTCGCCGCCTGGTCCTTCGGCGCCCCGGCGGCGCGGGAGACGACGGTGACCTTGTCGGCGACCATGAACGCCGAGTAGAAGCCGACGCCGAACTGGCCGATCAGGTCGGGGCGCTCCTTGGCGTCGGCCTGCTTGAGACTTTCGAGGAGCGCTTTCGTCCCCGACTTGGCGATGGTGCCGAGGTTCTCGACGATCGTCTCCGGCGTCATGCCGGCGCCGTTGTCCGAGACGGTGAGCGTGCCGGCCTTCTCGTCGGGGATCAATTTGATCTTCCACGCCTCGTCGCCTTCGAGCAGGTCGGGCCGCGTCAGGCCCTGGAAGCGAAGCGTGTGGATGGCGTCGCTGGCGTTGCTGACCAACTCGCGCAAGAAGATGTCTTTGTGCGAGTAGAGCGAGTGGATGATGATGTCGAGGACTTGCTTCAGCTCGGTCTTGAACGGCAACGTCTGAGGAGTCACGGGGGCTTCTCCTTCCGAACATTTTCCGGGCCGCTTGCGGCTTCGCACTTCTTGCGAAGCCGCAAGCGGCGTTATCCTCAATCCTTCACGCGCACGCCGAAGCCCTTGAGCGTTTCGAGTTGCTTCTTCGACGCCTCGCTCAGCGGGTTGCCGGCCTGATAGAGATTCAAATACGGGGCGAAGCGCTTCTCGCCCTCCGCGTCCTTCTTGCAGACGGCCACCAGCGGCGTCAGGTCGCTGATCTTATTCCGCTCCAGGAACAGCATTTTCAGGTCGGTCTGTTTCGCCAGCGGACTCAGATCGGCGACGGCGTTGTCCTTCAGGTCGAGCGACGACAGGCGCGTGATGTCGGCCAGCGGCTTGAGGTCGCTGATCTTGTTGCGGTCGAGGTACAGCGACGACAGCTTCGTCAGCTTCGCCAGGGGAGTGACGTCGCCGATCTGGTTGTTCGACAGGTAGAGTGCCGACAGGGCGTCGAGCTTGGCGAGGGCGTCGACTTTCGCCACCTTGTTGTTCGACAGTTCCAGGTATTGAAGCTTCGTCAGACCCGCGAGCGGCGTGACGTCCGCGATCTGGTTGGTCGCGAGGTCGAGCGATTGCAGATTCGTCAGCCCTTTCAAGGCGGAGACGTCCGCGATCTGGTTGTTCGACGCCTTCAACTCGGCGAGGTTGCGGCACTTCTCCAGGCCGGACAGGTCCTTGATCGCCTTGCCGTTGGCGTGCAGGACGAAGACGTTGACGAGGTTCTCGTCGGTCAGCCCTTCCTTCGGCTCCAGGAGGACGGCCTTGAGCGCGGCTTCGAGGCCCTTGTCGGGGACCTTGACGGGGCCGGCGTGCAGGGAGCCGGCGAAGGCGGCGAGGACGGCGGCGGCGGGAAGCAGGCGGGTCATGGGGTGGGATTCCTCTGCAAGGGGCGACGACGTCAGGGGAGACTTTGCCAATTTGCCGCGCTCGCGGTTTCGCGGCCGCGCCTCGGGGGCGCGGGCGCGAAACCCCGAGGGGGAGAATCAATCGTAACCCGCGAGGTACGCGGTGTCGGGCCGCCCGTCCGCCGTCATCCGCCGGAACAGCGCCCCCCTCTGCCGGC
>JBBROG010000283.1:0-10151 GCA_038229635.1 Gemmatales bacterium | reverse complement strand
GGTTGCGCGAGTACGCTCCACCCGGGGCTACGATCCGCCGCCCGCTACGCGGGCTAAGAGCGCGGGCCTATTTATTCGGGTACGGCGTCTCCCAGAAGTACTTCCCCTTCTTGTCGGCCTCGCCGCTCCAGTTGAACGCCGGCCGCGTCTCGACGGTGCAGTCGCCGTTGACCGTGACCTGGCACGACAGGCGCGCCTCCTCCTCGCTGCCGAGGACGGCCATCATAGTCTTCGGGTCGAGGTTGAAGCTGATCTTCTCGCGGACGGTCGGCGGACTGAGGTTCTCCATGCCCTTCTTGACACGGACGAGGCAGGTGCCGCACAGGCCGAAGCCGCGACAGTTCACGTAGCGGCCGACGGCGCCGGCGGCGGTGTCGATCGGGAGGAAGTTCATCGGGATGCCGGCCTTGCGAGCCTCGTCGCGGAGGTTGGCCCCGGCGGGCACCTCGACCTCGCGCTTCTCGTTGACGAAAGTCACCTTGGGCATGGAGCTGGGTTCCTTCGGGACGACCGTGGCTTGGGGGAACGACCGCCCCACCGCCGGGGAGGTCGCTGGAATTGTACAAAGCCCGCGAAGCCGGGGCCACGCACTCACGATCAACCGCCGATGAGCGCCGCACATAACAAACCCGTCCGCCTGGCCCACTTCAGCGACATCCACGTCACGGCGCCCCGCCCCGGCTGGACGGCCCGCGACCTGCTGAGTAAGCGCGTCACCGGCTGGGTCAACCTCGCCGTGCGCGGCCGGGCGAAGCGCTTCGCCCGCGCCGACGAGGTCGTGAGCGCGCTCACGGAGGAACTGCGGCACACGCGGCCGGACCGCGTCGTCTTCTCCGGCGACGCGACGGCCCTCGGCTTCGAGGCCGAGTTTGCCCGCGCCGCCGCGCTGCTCGGGCTGACGGACGCCGACCCGCTGCCCGGCCTGGCGGTCCCCGGCAACCACGATTACTACGTCGGCCGCAGCGCCCGCGGCGGGGCGTTCGAGCGCCACTTCGCCCCCTGGCTCGCCGGCGAGCGCGTCGACGAGGCGCCGTACCCGTTCGCCCAGCGTGTCGGCCCGCTGTGGCTCGTCGGCGTCAACTCGGCGGCGCCGAACCTGCTGCCGTGGGACGCGCGCGGGCGTACCGGGGACGAACAACTCACCCGGTTGGAGCGCCTGCTGAGCCGGCTCGACGAGGGGCCGCGCGTCCTGGTGACGCACTACCCCATTTATCGGGCAAGCGGCGAGGCGGAGAAGCCGAGCCACGCCCTGCGCGACCTGAAGCGGTTGCTCGAGGTCGCGGCGCGCGGCGGCGTCGGCCTGTGGCTGCACGGCCACCGCCACGACGCCTATCATCATGCCGCGACGAGTGCGGCGCCGTTCCCCGTCGTCTGCGCCGGCAGCGCCACGCAGCGCGGGCTCTGGTCGTACAAGCAGTACACCATCACCGGCCGACGCCTCGCCGCCGTGCGCCGCACCTACGACCCCGAGGCACGAGTCTTCCGCGACGCGGGGACTTTTGAGTTGGTCTTGACCGGCAGATACACGACGACGAAAAGGCCGTGAAAGCCGCTGTGATATCGTAACGATCAGCGCGGAGAATCGCCGGACCCGATGTCGAGCCGTGCCAGACGGATCCTGAACGCCGCGCGCTCGAGGACCGACAGATTGTTCCTCTCCGCGAGAGCCTTCTCGACTTCTCGGAGCAAGTCCGCGATTTCCAGAAGAGCCCGCCGATCCCGGCGGAGTTGCTTAACCGCGAAGGGGAAGTGCAACCTTAAGTTTAGCGACACCATCACCATGATTAAGGTAAAAGTCAAGAGAAAAATACAAGCCGTTCTGGTCTCGGCCAGGCCGTAATTCAGTAACAGAAACAGCATTCCGGATACCGCGAGAGTCGCCAGCACGGAGGAAGACGCGTAAAGGAGGACAAGCAATTTCTGACGCCTCTCGTACTGTTCGCAATCTTTGGCGAGCTGCTCCGCGAAAGAGAGGAGCTTCTCCCCGCCGTCGTAGAGGTGTCCCGTACCTTCTGAGGAAGAATAATGTTCGTGGGCCGTAGACATGACGAGCCTCCCCGGCTTAGCGGCAATAACTTTCGAGAAGGCGCAGCAACTGGGCCAGGTAGGCTTGCCGCTCTTCTTCTCGGAGTTGCGGGACGAGGGCCTTTCCGTTCCACTCGAAGGGGGCGAGACAGCCGCACACGGGAGCGGCTTCCCAACGAAAGTTATCCGTTCCGACTTGCGCCGTCAACGCACGCAGCTGCTCGGCGAAGGGGGAGTCGGCGTCCGGGGAGTAATAGCGACGCGCCTTGGCGATGACGTCGTGAAACAGGTCGATCTTGTCCACGGCGACGACGAGCCACTTCGGGGAGCGCGCCTTCCGGTGGGCCTCCCGAATGGCCTGACAGGTCTGGGCAAGATCTTCCAACTCCCTCTCCAGTTGGAGTTTCTGATACTTGGCGACGGTGTTAATCTTCAGATCGCGAACGAGGGCGTCGACGGCGTCCGGGTTACGCGAGGTGGCGTGCCCGTAGCTCACAAGGTGGACCACGCCGTCGACCGGTTTCCTCGCCCGAAACAGCTGGTCGAGCGCGACGTGCCGAGGTTCGGCCAGTTGGCCGGGGATAACGCCGACCCGCATCCGCCTGCCGCCGGACTTGACACTCCCCGATTCGAGCCGTTGGGACTGTAGAGGCGGTTGGTACGCCGGCCTTGAGGCTTTCCCGGTCAGCTGATCGAGTAACACGGATTTCCCGACTCCCTGCATGCCCGTGAAGGCGATCTCCGTTTTCTTCCCGAAGACCAGGCTCAAACCTCCCGCAAGGAGTTCCTTGATGTCTGTCCGGTGCTTGAACCCTGTCAACAGCGGGCCCACCCACTCGACGACCACCGGAATCTCCTCCCCAAGTGGTTAAGCCTCCCACCCTACCGCCAGTGTACGCCGACTCCCAAAGCGCACCAAGCCCGATTTGCCTCCCTCATTCTCACCGGCGCTCCCTCGCGGACCTTGAGGCGGTTCTCCCCATCGAATACCATCTGTCCTTATACCGTCGCCCTAACCCGCTCGCACCGGAGTTGTCGATGTCCTCGACCCGCTTTATCCTCGCCGCCCTCGTCCTCGCCTGTCTGCCCCCGGCGCTCCTCGCCCAGAGGGAGTTCGGCTTCGACAACACCAAGCCGTCCGGCCAGCCGTACCTGCCGCCGGAGGAGACGGTCAAGCGCATGAAGGCCGCCGACGGCTTCGAGGTCAAGCTGTTCGCCGCCGAGCCGCTCGTCGTCAACCCCATCGCCATGACTGTCGACGAGCGGGGCCGTGTCTGGTGCGTCGAGTGCTTCGAGTACCCCAAGCGCACCGCCAAGGGGAAGATGCCGCGCGACCGCATCGTCATCCTGGAGGACACCGACGGCGACGGCGTCGCCGACAAGCGCACCGTCTTCGCCGAGGGCAAGGACTTCCCGGTGCCGTTCGACCTCGCCAGCGGCCTCGAGGTCGGCCACGGCGGCGTCTTCCTCGGCGCCCCGCCCTACCTCTTCTTCATCGAGAACAAGGATGACAAGCCGGGCAAAATCGAGATCCTGCTGAAGGGCTTCGGCAGCCAGGACACGCACGAGACGCTCAACACCTTCCAGTGGGGTCCGGACGGCCGGCTGTACGGGCTGCACGGCGTCTTCAACTATTCGGAGGTGAAAGCGCAACAGGCCGACGGCCCGGCGACGCGCCTCAACGCCGGCGTCTGGCGCTACGACGTCCGGACGAAGCAGTTCGAGGTCTTCGCCGAGGGGACGAGCAACCCGTGGGGCATGGACTGGCGCAACAGCGACGGCCAGTTCCTCCTCTGCTGCTGCGTCATCCCGCACCTGTTCCACATGTCGCCGGGCGGCATCTACAAGCGCCAGGCGGGGCAGTCGTTCAATTCCACCCTGCGCCCGGAGGAGTACATCAAGGAGATCTGCGATCACACGTTCCACCGCGAGAGCGGCTGGGCGCACGCCGGGCTGATCTCGCTCGACACGCCGATTATCCCGGAGAAGTACCGCGACAGCGTCATCTTCGGCAGCATCCACGGCTGCTCGATCAAGCGCAACGTGCTGCGGAAGAACGGCTCGACCTACACGGCGAGCCGCGCCGACGACTTCGTGCAGTCGGGCGACAAGAACGTGCGGCCGATCAACCTGCGTTGGGGGCCGAACGGCGAGATCTACTGCAACGACTGGCACGACCAGAACCCCTGCCACCAGGCCGGCGCCGACAGCTGGGACTACGAGCACGGCCGCGTCTACCGCATCCAGCCGAAAGGGCTGACGACGAAGAAGGCGGAGGACCTGGGCCGCCTGCCCACGGCCCAGTTACACGTGCTGCTGGCCGACCATATTCCCTGGAAGGCGCGAACGGCGATGCGCCTCCTGGCCGAGCGCCGGCGGGAGTTGACTGATCGCGACGCGAACGACCTGCGGGGCATGGTCACCTACTACTCCTTAAAGGCTCTGACAACCTTGGGCGCCGCGGGCCGCCTCGACGAGAAACTGGCGGGAGGCTTCCTCACCCAGTTCAAGCGAGTCGATTACAACCAACCGGCCCTGCGCGCCTGGACGGTTCGCCTGCTCGGCGAGACCGGCGCCGTCTCGGATGCCATGTTCCGGCGCTTCGTCGAGATCGCGAAGGACGAACTCGCGCCCGAAGTCCGCCTTCAGTTCGCCGCCACCGCAATGCGGTTGCACGAGGGGCGAGATGTTTCGTCTTTGCTCCGCGCCTTGATGCGGCACAAGGAAGATGCCAAAGACCCCGTGATTCCGCAAACGCTCTGGCTCGCTTTCGAGCAGCGGCTGACGTCCGGGGTGAAGACGGAACTCGACTGGCTGAAGGACAACGCCGCCGGCAACGCCCTCGTCACGGACGTCATCGTCCCGCGGACGGCGCGCCGCCTCGCCGCCAGCGGCAAGGCGGAAGACCTCGAAGCCTGCGTTGTCTTCTTGCGAGATCTCAAAGACGCGAGCGCGAAGCGGCGAGCCCTCGACGGACTCGCGCAGGGCTTGCAGGGCCGGCAAGTCGATCCGCCGCCGTCGTGGGCCGAGGTGCAAAAGTCCTTGCGCGCCGACGTCGACGAACAGGTGCGCAAGCTGGCCGAGCGCCTGGCCGTCACCTTCCACGACGCGGCGGCGGTCAAGCGCGCCTTCGCGGCCGTCGGCGACTCGAAGAAGTCCGCCGACGAGCGTGCCGAGGCCGTGCGCGACCTCGCCCTGTTGAAGCCGGCGGAGGCGCTGCCGCTGTTCGTGTCGCTCCTGCGGCAGGAGACGTCGCTGCGGGTCCGCGTCGAGGCGGTGCGCGGGCTGGCGGCGTTCGACCGGCCGCAGATCGGCAAGGACGTTCTCGCCGCCTGGAACGGCTACCCGCCGGAGATGCGGTTGGAGGCGATCAACCTCCTCGCCGGCCGCCGGGAGTGGGCGCGCGACCTCCTCGCCGCCGTCGGCGACGGGCGCGTGGCCCGCACCGACCTGAACGACAACACGATCCTCCGCGTCCGCGCCCTGAAGGACAAGGCCCTGAACGCCCAGATCGAGAAGGTCTGGGGCGCCTTCCGCGACACGCCGGCCGAGTTGAACGCCCTCATCGACAAGCTGCGCGGCCAGATCGCCGAAGGACGGCCGTCGTTCGCGCGCGGGCAGAAAGTCTTCGAGAATAATTGCGCGAAATGTCACAAGTTCGAGGGCAAGGGGCACGACGTCGGCCCGAACCTCGACGGCGCCGCCCGCGACGTCGAATATCTGCTGGTGAACGTCCTCGACCCGAACCGCGTCGTCGGCCAGCCGTACTTCACGCGCCTGGTGACGCTGAAGAACGGCCGCGTCGAGAGCGGGCTGCTCGCCGCCGAGGACGGCCAGTCGGTGACGCTCAAGTCCGAGAACGACCAGCTGAAGGTGATACCGCGTAAGGATATCGACGAAATTCAGGTGTCGCAGAAGTCGGTGATGCCGGAGGGGCTGGCGAACAACATGAAGCCGGACGAGTTCCGCGACCTGGTACGCTACGTCATGGCGAACCCGTTCCTGACGGAGGTGGCGGTGTCGGAGGACCGGGAGACGTGGCGGCGTCCGGCGGTCGGCGTGCAGGGGCGTGTCGCGCTGCCGGCGAAGAGCGCGGGCGACTCATTCGCCTTCGTCCAGGCGGAAGTGACGGCTCCAGAGGCGATCAAGACGCGGTTGCTGCTCGGGACCGGCGCCCGTGTCGAGGCGTGGGTGAACGACAAGAAAGTCTTTGACGGCAAGCCCGCCGGCGCCGAGCCCGACCGGGCCGCAGTGGACGTGGAACTGCGCGAAGGGCCGAACCAGGTGATGCTGAAGGTGACGTACCGTGGCAAGGAGGCGCTGTACGCGCGGCTGCTCGACCCGCAGCGGAAGTTGCGATATCCTGAACCGAAAGAGTGACACGTTTCACCGGGGGAGCACGTCGTGCCAGTGGTTAAAGCGACCTTCGACGGCCGCGTCTTTGTGCCGGCCGAACCCGTCGACCTGCCGGCCGGGCTCGCCGTCGACGTCGTCTTACCCGCGCCGCCGCCCGCGCTGACTCCCGAGGAGATGAAGGAATGGGAGGAAATCCTGGACGAGATTCGCGCGAGCCCTCCGCACTTCCCGACCGTTGAGGACGCGATAAGCTATACGAGGAAGCGCCCTTATCCTGAACCGCGGGAGTGACACGTTTCACCGGAGGAGAATGCTATGCCCGTGGTCAAAGCGACATTCGACGGCCGTGTCTGTGTCCCCTCTTCGCCCCTAGACATTCCGGAAGGGACTCAGGTGGACATCGTCGTGCCTCCACGGAAGCCGACAGAAGAGGAGAATCGGAAGTGGCAAGAAATTCTGGCCGCGCTCGACGAGAGCCCCCCGCCCCAGCCCACCCTTGAGGACGCGATGCGCGCGATGAGGAAGTACCCGTGATCCTCCTCGACAGCGACGTCCTCATCCTTGATTTCCGCTACAAACGGGACCCACGTTACCCTGTCAACCGGCGGGTGTTGGGTCAAATTCTCTCGGGCCAGGTCCTCGGAGGAATCACTTCGCACACGTTGTTGGAAGTCGTGGGAAACATGAGCTTTAACGTCCCTTCGGCGGACGTGCCCCTCCTGCCCGCACTGTTAGCCGTACAGTACAACCTCTTGGTCCTGCCGGACCCCGGGGCTGCCCCCGATTACGCCGGCTGCACCGTCCCGGAGTTGATCGCCCAGATGGGCGTGAAGATGTCCCTCGGCGACGCCGTGCAGGCCGTTCAGATCGCGCGGTTTGCTCGCAACGCGCAGTGTCTTCTCACCTGGAACGCGAAGCACTTCATGGGGAAGATTGCGATCCCCGTCCTCACGCCGCAGGAATGGCTCAACCAGCAACAGCCGGGTACGACGCCATAAAAGACCCTGCGCGACCCGCAGCGGAAGTTGCGGTATCCCGAACCGAACGAGTGACACATTTCACCCGGCGAACAGGCCACGCTCGCGGGTAAAGCGACATGCGACGGCCGCGTTTTTGTGCCGGCCGGGCTCGCCGTCGACGTCGTCTTACCCGCGCCGTCTCTCGCGTTCTAACGAACGTCACGTCAGGCACTTGCGCCCCCCAATCCCCGCGCGCGCCGCCGCCCCCGGCGCCGCTTGACAAGTGGGCGAAACTTTACTACGAAGACAGTGCAATCTACTCACGAGGGAGGAGATGGAGGGGCCACGCGCCCCGGCCCGAAATGCCGGCCGCGCGAGGCCGAAAGAATTCGCTCCGAGCGGGTTGACAACGGCCCTGTGAGACCTAGAGAGAGTGCGTTGCCTTCGTCGGGCGACCCGGGTTGAGGGGGTGGCGAGAAAAGCCTCGCGCGGGCCACAGCCGCGCCCCCGAATGGACGATAACTAGGGGGAATGCAGGATGCGTCCCCCATCTTGTGTTTCTGTACCCCTGATCGAGGACACACTGATGTTCGGCGGCACACTGCTGGTCTCCTCCCGGCCGGAGGAGGAACGGAACCTCCTCGAGGACGTGTTGCCCGACGGCACGCCCGAGGGCACCGCTTCCACCTGGGCGCGCGACGAGGACGAGGACGTCGAGGACGAGGACGACGACCTCGACGACGACGACGACGACGACGACCTCGACGACGACGACCTCGAGGACGACGACCTCGACGACCTGGACGACGACTTCGACGACGACTTCGACGACGACGAGGACCTGGACGACGACCTCGACGACGACGATGAGGACGACGACGACGACGACGAGGACTAGCGCCCTCGCGCCGGGCGATCTCGCCCCGCCGCGGCGCCTTTCCCGCGCGGGCAAACTTCTCCCGAGAATCCGAAGGCCGGGGAGGGGCGAGGGGCCGAAGCGTCCGCCGCGCGGAGCCCGCTTTGCAAGGCCGGGCCGGGCGGTTATAATCCGGGTCGGGTTCAGGAGGGGGCGCCGGCCTGGTGGCTGGCCCCGCCCCGCCTCGCCCGACCTTTGCAGGGGGACGCTCATGGCACATCCGGGGAAGCCCTTCAACCAGGGTCCGGAGCCCACGTCGACCGCTCCGCCCGTCGCTCACTTCGCCGACCAGAACCAGATCGACTTCGAGTTGGACTTCTTCGCCGGCGTCCTGGGGCGCGCCCCCGACTACGTGGACGTCCTGCGCGTCATGGGCCACCTCCTGACTCTGAAAGGCCGCTTCTCCGAGGGCCTTCAGGTCGACAAGCGCCTCGTCGGCCTGCGCCCGGCCGACCCGCTGGCGCACTACAACCTGGCGTGCAGCTACGCGCTCCTGAAGCGCGTCGACCTGGCTCTGCGGACGCTGCGCCGCGCCGTCGAGTTGGGCTACCGCGACTTCCGCTACTTGCGCGAGGACCGCGACCTCGAGGCCGTCCGCCACGACCCGCGCTTCCGCCAACTGCTGAGGGAGTACGAGAACCGCTGACCTCAGCAGTGTTCAGTGTTCAGTGTTCAGTGTTCAGTAAATGCCTTTCTGAACACTGAACACTGAACACTGAACACCGATCCCTATGGACATCTTCTCCCAGGGCGAAGGCGCCCTCCTCAGCGACCCGTCCGCCGACCGGGCTCGGCAGGTCTTCGCCGCCAAGCCGCGGGCGCTGGTCGACAAGTTGACCACCGTCGCCGACGCGGTCGCCCGCCTAGTCGGCGACGGCGACTACCTCGCCATCGGCGGCTTCGGTGCCGACCGCCTGCCGACCGCCGTCGTCCACGAGATCGTCCGCCAGGGCCGGCAGAACCTGCGCTTCGCCGGCCACACCGCCACGCACGATTTCCAGGTCCTTTGCGCGGGGAATCTCACGGGCCGCGGCAGGACGCTCGCCCAGGTCGACGTCGCCTACATCGTCGGCCTGGAAGCGCGCGGCCTGTCGCCGCACGCCCGCCGCGTCGTGGAGTCCGGAGAGGTCGAATGCGTCGAATGGACGAATTACGCCCTGGCGGTCCGCCTCAAGGCGGCGGCGATGGGCGTACCGTTCCTGCCGGCGCGGACGATGCTCGGCACGGACACCTTCCGCAAGAGCGCCGCGAAAGTGATCGCCTGCCCCTTCACCGGCGAGAAGCTCGTCGCCCTGCCGGCGCTCTCCCCGGACGTGGCCGCGGTCCACGTCCACGAGGCCGACCGCTACGGCAACTGCCGCATCCGCGGCACGACCGTCGCCGACCTCGACCTGGCGCGCGCGGCGAAGCGGCTGATTATCACCTGCGAGCGGCTGATCCCCGGCGACGACATCCGGAGCGACCCGACGCGGACCGTCATCCCGTTCTTCTGCGTCGACGCCGTCTGCGAAGTGCCCTACGGCAGCTACCCCGGTAACATGCCCTACGAATACTTCTCCGACGAGGACCATCTGCGGACGTGGCTCGAGGTCGAGAAGGACAGGGACGCTTACTTGAAGTTTTTGGACGAGTACGTCTTCGGCGTGAAGGACTTTGCGGAGTACCTGCACCGCTGCGGCGGGCTGCCGCGGCTGCAGGAATTGCGGCGGCAGGAGTTTCTGCTGCACCGGGGACGATGACCGAGAGTCGGTCCCGTAAGCCCCTCGCCCCTGTACTCATACACAAACCCGGTAAGACTGTCCGATTTGCCCGGTCATAACCCTCAGCCCGACTTCAGCTTCGAGCGGCCACGAACCGGACAGTCTTACCGGGTTTGTGTATCAGGGGAGAGGGGT
>JBBROG010000282.1:0-10197 GCA_038229635.1 Gemmatales bacterium | reverse complement strand
CCGTGTAATAGATCAAGATAGGGCAGGAAGGCCTCGTGTCAAGTGGGAAAACGGCAGCTGCGCAACGCCCTCGGCGTCCGGGGTGCGTTGAAGGCTACTTTACAGGCCAAGGAAGTGCCATTCGGGACGGGCACGTTTATTTTGCCCCCTCTTTTTCGACCTCTCCCGCCGACTCTTTCCGTGGCCGCCTCTTTTTCTCGTCTTCGGCCGTTAGCCGGCCCACTTCTTCGCCGCGTTACTTTGCGCCGGCGCTCCCGTGTCCCGTGTCCCGTTCCACCGAGGCGATCCCGAGGACGGCGTGTCTGACAGGGGGCAAGTGCTCCCGCGGGACGACCAGAGACGCCACGACCTTAAGGAGAACAGCCGCGTCGGCTCGTGTCAAGACGAAAGCGCCTCGGAATACCTCCCCACCTCCCCCTACCTCCTCGCTTCTCGACCGCGTTCGGAGCGTTCCGGGGTCGCTGCCGCAAGCTCTTCTCCGCCTTCATTTCCTTCTTCCCACGACCGCCCCGCCGACGCTGCCGAGGAGCGCGCCGCCCACACCCCCGTAGAACAGGCCCATCCCTCCCCCCGTCAGAAATCCCACAACTCCCCCGAGCGTGGCCGCCGCGAAGATGACGCCGAGGACGCGCACGCCGGCCCGGACGAGGCCGTAGGCCAGGCAGCCGAAGAACACCGCTCCCGCCGTCAGCAGTCCGGCCGCCTCCGCCACGCCGACGAGCAGAAAGGTATGCCCTTCGCCGAGCGCCCCGACGCCTGCTCCCACGACCGCCCCGACGACGCCGAGGAAGACCGCGCCGTCCGCCCCGCCGACCACGGCGCCGGTCGCGACGTCGGACAAGGGACGGCCACGCGCTTCCTCTAGCGCCCGCGCCACGGCCAGCCCGACGACACCTCCTGCCGCCCGGCCGCTGGCGCGGAAGACAGCGCCGGCCAGCGCGCCGAAGGCCGCGCCGAGCAGGCCGAAGCCGCCCAGCCCGGCGAGGCTGCACACGAAGACGCGCAAGCGGTCGTCCACGTCATTCCCCGTTAGACTCTTCGCGCGGGCGTTCCTTACCCTTATGCTAGCGACGACTCGCCCGGAGGACCGGACATCATGACCCGCACCCATCGCTTCGCCCTGCTCGCCCTGGCGCTGCTGCCCGCGGTGGCCCGCGCCCAGACCGCGCCCGACACGAAGTCCGGCGACGCTATGATCGACAAGTACCTCGCCGCCGAAACCGACCGCGTCAACAAGCGCTTCCTCGATGGCGCGAAGACGCGCGTCGAGTGGGAGGCGAAAAAGCCACGCCTGCGCCAGGAATACCTCGACATGCTCGGCCTGTGGCCGCTGCCCGAGCGGACGCCGCTGCACGCCACCGTCGCCGGCACCGTCGAACACGAAGGCGTCGTCGTCGAGAAGCTGCACTACCAGAGCAAGCCGGGCCTGTATGTGACGGGCAACCTTTACCGCCCGAAGGAGCCGAAGGGCCGGCTACCGGCGATCCTCTACGTCTGCGGCCACTCGGGGCGCGGCCGCGACGGCAACAAGACGGCGTTCCAGGACCACGGCCTCTGGTTCGCGAACAACGGCTACGTCTGCCTCGTCGTCGACACGCTGCAACTCGGCGAAATCCCCGGCGTCCATCACGGCACCTACCGCGAGGGGCGCTGGTGGTGGCAGGCCCTCGGCTACACGCCGGCCGGCGTCGAGTGCTGGAACGGCGTGCGCGGCATCGACTACCTCGTTTCGCGCCCCGACGTTGACCCGGAACGGGTCGGCGTGACGGGCATCTCCGGCGGCGGCGCGACGACGATCTGGGTCGCCGCCGCCGACGAGCGCGTCAAGGTCGCCGTCCCGGTCAGCGGCATGAGCGATCTGGAAAGCTATGTGAAGAACAAGGTCGTCAACGGCCACTGCGACTGCATGTTCCTGGTGAACACTTACGGCTGGGAGTGGACGACGATCGCGGCGCTGATCGCGCCGCGCCCTATGCTGTTCGCCAACTCGGACAACGACGGCATCTTCCCGATGGACGGCAACCGCCGCATCATCGCCAAGCTGCGCGACGTCTACAAGATGTACGACAAGTCGGAATGGGTCGACGACCACGTCAGTAAGGGCGGCCACGACTACCGGCCCGACCTGCGCGTCGCGGTCTTCAAGTGGATCAACAAGCACCTCAAGGGCGACACCGGGGCGGTGAAGGATGCCGACTTCAAGCTGCTGCCGGGGAAAGAGCTGCGCGTCTTCCCGGAGGACAAGGACCTCCCGAAAGACGCGCTCAACGGCAAGATCGACGAGACGTTCGTCAAGCGGGCGGAGGTGAAATTGCCGGAGGCGGGGCAGTTCGCGGCGTGGAAGAAGGGGATGGTGAAAGCGCTGCGGGAGAAATCGTTCCGGAATTGGCCCGACGACTCACCCGAATTGACAGGGACAGGAGGGAGCCGACAGGAAGATGGTTCCTCTTTATTTCCTGGAGAAATTGGCATTGAGGTGCGCGTCTCCTCCGGAGGAGGAGCAACTAAGCCATTGGACGCTACCATCATCCTTAATGAAGGCGAATCGCCCAATGTGTATCGCTATCGCACGGAGCGGGTCCGATCCTTCATGGAACCTCGGGGACGCTACGGCCTGCTCTGGACGAAAAAGGCTCCGCCGAACTATGTGGAGCGCAGTCACGCCCTGTTGGGCCGAACCGTCGATGACGGGCGGGTGCACGACCTGACCTTGGCCCTCGGACAGCTACAGGATCTCGGGAAAACACACCGCTGGCGCTTCGTCGGCCACGGCCGGGCCGGCGTCATCGCGGCCTACGCCGCCCTCTTCAATCCGTGGATCGAGGAAGTCGTCATCATCGACCCGCCGACGTCGCACCGCGACGGCCCTATCTTCCTCAACGTGCTGCGCGTCCTCGACGTCCCCGAGGCGCTCGGCCTGCTCGCCCCCGACGTGAAGCTGACGCTCGTCAACGCCAAGGACAAAGCCTTCGACCGCACCGAACGACTCTACAAGCTCGCCGGCGCCGAGGGCAAGTTTCAAAGGAAATAATGGGGAGATGTTTCATGCGTAACGCGATTCGGATTGTCGCCCTGACGTTCTTCCTGGTCCCGGCCGCGCGCGCCGACGAGCCGACCTACGACGGCAAGACCGTCGCGGAGTGGGTCAAGCAACTCCAGGGCAAGGACCTCAAGGCGCGGACGGCGGCGGCGCGGGCGCTGGGCGTCCTCGGCAAGCCGGCGAAGGCCGCCGTGCCGGAATTGGTCAAGGGGCTGACCGACAAGGAGACCAAGGTGCGCGAGTGGTGCGCCTTCGCCGTCAGCCGCATCGGCCCCGACGCCAAGGACGCGGTCCCGGCGCTGACCGACTTGCTCAACGACGGCGACAAGGCGACGCGCTACGTCGCGGCCAACGCGCTGGGGACGATGGGCGCCGCCGCCAAGAGCGCCGTGCCGACGCTGCGTAAGACGCTCAAGGACGACGACCCGTGGATGCGCTGGAACAGCGCGGTCACCCTCGGCGCCCTCGGCGCCGCCGCGAAGGACGCGACGTCCGACCTGGCGGCGGCCCTCGGCGACGACGAGTACATCGTCCGCAAAGCGGCGGTCGAGGCGCTGGAGGAGTTGGGGCCGGCGGCGAAGGAGGCTGTGCCGGCGCTGCTGCGCAAGCACAACGACGACGACGATTACGACGCGGTCCGCGCCGGGGCGGCGAAGGCGCTGAAGAAGATCGACCCGGCGGCGGCGAAGAAGGCGGGGATCGAGTGACTCCGCCACTTGCGGCTTAGCGCCGGCGCGGGCGGGCGCGGCGCGCGCAGGCCCTGCGGGCGAAGGAGCGCTTGCCGCCGGGCAGCGCGTCGGTCATGATTAGGACAAGGACTCTTTCCGCTCCAAGGGAGATTTTATCATGCGGATACGTTTGCTCGCCTTCCTGACCCTTTGCGGTCTCCTGGCTCTCTTGGCGGCGCCCGTCGCCTCGTCCGGGGAGAAGAAACCCGTCGCTTTCTCCCTCGCCGACGCGCGCGACGGCAAGACGGTCGCCCTCTCCGACTTCGCGGACCGCAAAGCGGTGGTCGTCGTCTTCGTCGGCACCGAGTGCCCGGTGAACAACCAGTACATGCCCGTTCTGGCGCGGATGGCGAAGGACTTCGAGCCGCGCGGCGTGCAGTTCCTCGCGGTCAACAGCAACGCGCAGGACAACCCGGCCCGCGTCGCCGAGCACGCGAAGAAGCACGACCTGCCGTTCCCCGTCCTCAAGGATCCGGCCGCCGCCGTGGCCGACCGCTTCGGCGCGAAGCGCACTCCGGAAGCCGTCGTCCTCGACGGCAAGCGCACGGTCGTCTACCGCGGACGTATCGACGACCAGTACGGCGTCGGCTTCGGCCGGCCCAAACCGACGCGACGCGACCTCGCCGACGCGCTGGAAGCGGTGCTGACCGGGAAGCCGGTGGAGCGGCCGACGACCGAGGCGCCGGGGTGCCTCATCGCCCGCGTGGCGAAGCCGAAGGGCGAGGCGACGGTGACCTACACGAAGCAGGTGTCGCGCCTCCTCCAGAAGCACTGTCAGGAGTGCCACCGCCCCGGCCAGATCGGGCCGATGCCGCTGCTGACTTACGACGACGCCGCTTCCTGGGCCGAGACGATCAAGGAGGTCGTCGCCGAGAAGCGCATGCCGCCGTGGCACGCCGACCCCAAGTTCGGCACGTTCAGCAACGACCGCAGCCTGCCGGAGGAAGGTCGCAAATCTCTCCTGGCCTGGATCGACGGCGGCTGCCCGAAGGGCGACGACAAGGATCTGCCGCCGCCGCGTTCGTTCGTCAGTGGCTGGGGCGTCGGCAAGCCCGACGTCGTGGTGAGCATGTCGGAAGAGTTCGACGTGCCGGCCGAGACGCCGAAGGGAGGCGTGCCGTACCAGTATTTCACCGAGACGACCGACTTCGGCGAGGACAAATGGGTGACGCGGGCCGAGGCGAAGCCGGGCGCCGCCGAGGTCGTGCATCACATCATCGTCTACATCGTCCCTCCGGGGGAGACGTTCGTCCCCGGCAGGCCGGGCCGCGTACTGGTCGGCGTGGCGCCGGGCGACACGGCGCTCGTCCTGCCGCCGGGCTACGCCAAGAAGATTCCGCGCGGGTCGCAGCTCGTCTTCCAGATGCACTACACGCCCGACGGCAAGGCGCGGAAGGACCGCTCGTCGGTCGGCCTGGTCTTCGCCAAGGAGCCGCCGGAGCGGGCGGCGATCACGCTGGGCATCTCCAACCCGAAGATCCGCATCCCGGCGGGGGCGGACGACTACAAAATCGAGTCGCAATTCCTCTTCAAGGAGGACGGCCATATCCTCGGCTTCATGCCGCACATGCACCTGCGCGGCAAGAGCTTCCGGTACGAGGCCGTTTTCCCCGACGGCAAGACGGAGGTGCTGCTGTCGGTGCCGCGCTTCGACTTCAACTGGCAGGCGTCGTACCGCCTCGTCAAGCCCTACGCCATGCCGAAGGGGAGCAAAGTCCACTGCGTCGCCCACTTCGACAACTCGGAGAAGAATCTTAATAATCCCGATTCCACGAAGGAAGTCCGCTGGGGCGACCAGACGTGGGAAGAGATGATGATCGGCTGGGTCGAGTTCGTGTTCGACAAGAAGCCGCAGTGAGCCTCGTTCCGCGGCACGGTCAGGCGGCCGAGTGGCCGACAGGAGAGGAATCATGCCTACGAGTCTCGAAAACCTCTTCGAGGAGGCTTTGTCGATGCCCCGCGAGAGCCGCGTGGACCTGGCGGAGAGGCTGATCCGCAGCCTGGATCAAGACGACCGGGGGGAGTTGTCGCCCGAGTGGGCGACGGAAATCCGGCGGCGCATCGACGCCTATCGGCGCGGCGAAATGAAAGTGTTCCCGGCCGACGAGGTCATGCGCTCCCTCCCCGCTTGTTCGTATCGTCCGAGCCGCGCACGCAGCGCAGCGGAGTAAGCGGCCTTCGCGACGGCTTCGGCCGCTTACTCCGCGAGTACGCTCCGTGCGCGGCTCCGACGAACGACACCTTGCTTGCCCCCGCACGAGGGCCGCGTCACGAACTCGCGCTGCGGTAGCGCCGCAGCGACAGCCGGAAGAACTTGCGACTCGCCACCAATAGCACGACGGTCGCGCCGGCCGTGAAGGCGACCACGGCCGGGTCGAGCGCCTTCACCATGACGCTCGCCGGCACGCTGATGACGAGCATCACCGGGATGACGAACGTCAAGAACCACCCGAGCGGCGACGCCAGCGGCCCGTTGAAGATCTCCCGCGGGTAGCGCATCAGGCTGCTCACCAGCCACCACATCTCGAACAAGCTCTGGTTGCGGATCAGCCACACCGACGTCGCGGTCAGGATCACCAGGAAGCTGTACGCCATCCCCAGGCCGCACACGAACGTCAGCGCGAACAGCCCGACGCGGCCCGCGTCGAACGCCCAACTTCCCTCGACGAGCGCGAACGCCATCACGCCCGCGCCGAACAGGACGTTCGGCGCCGTCGACCAGTCGATACTGCGGCACGTCACCAGGAACTGCTCGTCGATCGGCTTCAGCAGCAGAAAGTCGAGGTCGCCGCTGCGGATCAGGTCGGCGAACTCGTTGCAGTTGCTCAGGAAAAACGTCTCGATCAGCCCGGCGAGGGCGAAGTAGCAGCCGACGAAAAAGAGGTATTCCGACTCCGTCCACTCGGCGATGACGCGCGTGTGGCCGAAGATGGTGCGGTAGAAGGCCATCAGCAGGCCGAGCCAGAGTACCTCGACCGTCACCTTGGCGAGGACGTTGTTCGGGAACGCCAACTCGCGCGCCAGGCCGTAGCGCGCCAGGGCGCCCATCATCCTCAGGTAGCGGGTCATGCGTCAGCCCCCATAGGCGCTGTAGCGGCGCAGCCCGGAGCGATAGAGCAGGCGCGACGCCACGATGAACAGCGCCGCCCACGCCGCCTCGGCGAGCAGCCCCAGGACCAGGTCCCAGCCCCGGACCTTGCCGAGGAACACCACCGCCGGGAAATACGCCATGTACTTGAACGGCAGCGCCTTCAGCAGGCCCGCCCACGGCTCGCCGAGGACGTCCAGCGGCAGCATTTGCCCCGAGACGAAGAAGTTGACGGTATTGACGATGTACAAGAGTGACGTCACTTCCAGGAACCAGAAGCCGGCCAGGCCCAGCGCCGCCTCGAAGAAGAAGCCGACCAGGAAGCCCAGCAACAGCGACGCGACGTAAGCCGCCAGCGTCAGGGCGTCGGGGAAGCCGTCGAAGTATTCGCGGCAGAGGAAGAAGAGCAGGGCGTAGGGGAGCGCCGTCGTGGCGATGTACGCCGCCTTGTGGGCGGCGCGGTACGACACCAGGTAAGCGATCATGTCGAGCGGCTGAAGGAGGTATTTCTTCAGCGAGCCGTCGCGGATGTCGCGGGCGATGCTGAACGCCAGCCCCGGCATACTGGAGAACATGCGGCTGATGTGGACCAGCAACAAGTAGGCGATCATCTGGCGGCGCTCGAAGCCGCCGATCTCCGGACTGTCCGCCCCGTCGTAGATCGCCGACCAGAGCAGGATCGTCGTCACCATCGGCAGGAAGCGCAGGACCGTCGCCAGGAAGAAGTCGGCGCGGTAGACGAGGCGCTCCGTTAGCGAGACGCGGAAGATCTTCAGGTACTTGCGCAGCGGCGAGGGCCGCCGTGCCTCAGGCGGCGGGGCCGGTAGCGAGTTCATGAGCGGCTCGTCCCTGTTCAAAGACGCGGGCGATCATCCGGTCGAGCGGCGGGTCCTGCACGCTCATGTCGAGGACGGTGTAACGCCGCAGGATCGCTTCCAGCACCTCGGCGACGCGCGACCGCTCGACGTTCAGGCTCACCGACGGGCCGGCCCGCTCGGTCACCTCGCCGAACTCCTCGAGGCCGTCCGGCGGCGCCTCGCCGGGGAACTGGAGCTTGACGACCTTCGTACTGCCGAACTGCTCGGTGATGCCCGCCAGGGCGCCGTCGTAGACCAGGTGCCCGTGCGTGATGACCAGCACGCGGCGGCACAGCGCCTCGACGTCGCGCATGTAGTGGCTGGTCAGGAGCATCGTCACGCCGCGGTCGGCGTTGTACTCCTTCAGGCACTTCTGGATCGTCACCTGTGCCACCACGTCGAGGCCGATCGTCGGCTCGTCGAGGAGCAACAACTGCGGCCGGTGCAGCAGGGCGGCGATCAGCTCCATCTTCATGCGCTCGCCCAGGGACAACTCGCGGACCGGCTGGCTCGTGAGCTTCCCGACGTCGAACATCTCGGTCAACTCGCCGACGGTGCGGCGAAACTCGTCTTCGGGGAGGGAATAAATCTCTTTATGGAGCTGAAAGCTGTCGGCGGCGGGGAGGTCCCACCAGAGTTGGTTCTTCTGGCCCATAACGAGGGCGAAGCGGCGGCGGAAGACGTCCTCGCGGTCCCAGGGGACGTGGCCGAGGGCGCGGGCCGTGCCGCGCGTCGGGTAGATGAGGCCGGAGAGCATCTTGAGCGTGGTCGTCTTGCCGGCGCCGTTGGGGCCGAGGAAGGCGACCATCTCGCCGGGCTCGATGGTGAAGCTGACGTCCTCGACCGCGCGCACCTCCTTGTACTCGCGGCGGACGAGGCCGCGGAGGGCGCCGAGGACGCCTTCCTTCTTCTGGGCGACGCGATACGTCTTCGTCAGGTTGACGGCCTCGATCAGCGGCATCGGCGGGCACTCTCGGGGACGCGGCGGTCGGACTCCGTATTGTAGGGACCGGCGGCGCGGCGAAGCAACGTCCGGCCTCGGGGCTTGTCATCGGCCCGGCGCCCGACTATCCTGCGCTCACTTCAACCTCCACGCGCACGAGGAACACGCATGTCCGGCAAGAAGATCCGCGTCGCCATCGTCGGCCTCGGCTTCGGGGCCGAGTTCATCCCCATCTACCAGGCGCACCCCGACGCCGAGATGGCCGCCGTCTGCCGTCGCAACAAGGCGGAACTCGACGCCTGCGGCGACAAGTTCGGCATCAAGACGCGCTACACCGACTACAACGATCTGCTCAAGGATCCGAACATCGACGCGGTCCACATCAACTCGCCGATCCCCGACCACGCCCCGCAGAGTCTCGCGGCACTGAAGGCCGGCAAGCACGTCGCCTGCACCGTGCCGATGGGCGTCTCCGTCGAGGAGTGTAAGGCGCTCGTCGCGGCTCAGCGGGCCGCCGGCAAGGTCTACATGATGATGGAGACCGTCGTCTACGCGCGCGAGTACCTGTTCGCCAAGCAGCTGTACGACGGCGGCGTCCTCGGCAAGATCCAGTTCCTGCGCGGCAGCCACCAGCAGGACATGGACGGCTGGCCCGACTACTGGCCCGGCCTGCCGCCGATGTGGTACGCCACGCACTGCGTCAGCCCGTGCCTCGCCATCCTCAGCGAACCGGGCAAGCCGGCGCTGGCCGAGAGCGTCGTCTGCCACGGCTCCGGCCGCATCCGCGACGACCTCATCAAGCGCTACAACAGCCCGTTCGCGCTCGAGACGGCGACGTTCAAGATCGCCAATTCCGACGTCGTCGCCGAGGTGACGCGCAGCCTGTTCGACACGGCGCGACAGTACCGCGAGAGCTTCGACGTGACGGGCAGTCGCGTGAGCTTCGAGTGGCAGCAGGTCGAGGGCGAGGAGCCGGTGCTGCACACGAAGGGTCTGCCGGAGGGCGACATCCCGCGGCGCATCAAGGTGCCGGACTACGCGGGGCGGTTGCCCGACCCGATCCGCAAGTTCACCGGGGCGATCCACGACGCGACGCACCTGAGCTTCGTGCAGGGCGGCGGCCACGGCGGCAGCCACCCGCACCTGGCGCACAACTTCCTGATGGCGTGCCTCGGCAAGCAGCCGGCGTTCCCCGACGCGCCGACGTCGGCCAACTGGACGATGGTCGGCATCTGCGCCCACCAGTCGGCGATGACGGGCGGCGACCGCGTCGCCGTCCCGAAACTGTGAGACGCGGGCGCTGAGGTCGGCGAAGAATGCGGCCGGGGACGTGTTGGTGTCTTGAACCCGCGTAGCGGGTGACGGATTGTAGCCCCGGGTGGAGCGTACTCGCGCAACCCGGGGAATCCATCCGGCGACGTGTTCCTGTATTGAACCCGCGGAGCGGGTGACGGAAACGTGGCTCATCACGCCTCCGTCACCCGCTCCGCGGGTTCCAAAAAATTCACACGTTCCCGGCCGTTGTCTCCGGGTTGCGTGTT
>JBBROG010000281.1:0-10216 GCA_038229635.1 Gemmatales bacterium | reverse complement strand
CCTCCCAGAGGCGGAGGTGGCCGTCCCAGCCGCCCGAGAGGACCAGCGAGCCGTCGGGCGTGAAGGCGACGGCGAAGACTTCTCCGCCGTGTCCGGAGGCTTCCGGCCCTCCTTTCACGAGGCGTAACTGTGGCACCACGATCCCCCCATCCCCCACCTTGCGGGCGCGACGCTCCTTGCCAACCATAGCTCGGGATTCGAGAGGGCGGGGAACGGCACCGCGCGTCCCCCCGGCCCGGCAGGAATGCCGGGCCGAAGTGGCCGGGTTTTGCTTGACTTCGGGGGGCGGCGCGGGAGAATCGCGACGTCGTCGAGTCAAGCCCTGGCGGGAATTTCCTTGGCTCCCCTCCGTGCGGGGGCTTCTCGAGGGAGGTCATCCATGATCATTGCCCTGGCGTCGCCTTGTATCGCCTCATCCCTTGATGAAGGATTAGACAAGATCAAGCAGCTCCTGTCCGAAGCTTCGGCCCGGGGCGCGGAGATCGTGTGTTTCCCGGAAGCCTATCTGCCGGGTTTGCGGGGACAGGATTTTGAAGTATTGCCCTTCGATCAGACGCGGCAGGAACGGGTACTCCGGGCCGTGGCGCAGTGGGCGCGAACGTATGCGGCGGCCACGATCCTCGGGACGGAAAGGCTCACGGAGGCGGGCCGGCAAAACGTCGCCGTCGTCATTGACGCCCGGGGCCAAATTCAGGGCTGCCAAACCAAGAACCAAGTCGCCCCGTCCGAAGATCCGTTCTACGTGCCGGGGAAGACCCGGCAACTCTTCGAGATCAACGGGGTGAAGTTCGGCGTGGCGATTTGCCATGAGGGCTGGCGCTATCCCGAGTCGGTGCGGTGGGCGGCGGTGCGGGGCGCCAAAATCGTCTTTCATCCCCACCACACGGGGAGTGATAAAGCAGGGGTTCCCATGACGCAATGGGGGGCGGCCGCCGGCCCCTATTACGAGAAGGCGATGATGTGTCGCGGTCTGGAGAACACGATCTATTTCGCCAGTGTCAACTATGCGTTGCGCTATCAAGAATCGGCGACCAGTCTCATCGCCCCGTCAGGTGAGTGCCTGGCGTATTTACCCTACGGACAGGAAGGCGTGCTGGTGCGGGCCATCGACACGGAGGCTGCCACGGGTCTGCTCGCCTCTCGGTACGCACCGGAGCGTTATCAAGAATTCATCGCGGAGTGAGCGCCCGCCCCCGCTACCGTCCTCGCGAGGATCACTTCTGACCCGCCGTCAACTCAGGTACTTGCCGGCGACGAGCTGTCCGAGGCCGCGCCCCGACGCCAACCCGGCCTGATTGTCGAACTGGAAGTGGATGCCGCCGTAGATGCGGCTCTGGCCGGCCTCGTTCGCCGCCTCGCTGAAATTCGGGAACGAGCGGATGATGTTCGTCGAGTCGTCGGAGCGCGTCGTGAACGGCACACTCCCGAAGAAGTTCGTCAGGACCACGTCGGCGGCGCCGCTGAAGGTGCTGTGCCCCGAGATGTAGCCGGGGAACGGCGGCGTCACCAGCAGCGGCGCCCAGGCGGCGTCGGGCGCGGTGTCCGGGTTCCCGTCGGTGTCGGCGGCGCGGATGGCCGTGACGGGGCGCCAGAAATTGTCGGTGAACTTCGCGTCCCAGGAGACGATGGCGGCGTCCGCCTCGGCGACATCCAGAGTCGCCAGCAGTCGCGCGTCTTCGGTGAGCGTGCCGCCGCGCTGCGCCGCCGCGTCCTGCGCGACTTGATTCCAGTGCCCCGGCGGCGTGAAGGTGCCGGCGCCGTCGGCCCAGAAGGCGGCGATCAGCGTCTGGTCCGCCGTCCGCGTCGAGTTAGTCGCGGAGCCGAGCGCTTTCACCTCGTTGAAGGCGTCGGTGTACTGCTGACTCGTCAGCACCGGGGGAGCCGCCGGCCGGAACTGCGAGCCACTCGTCATGACGAAGGGCGTCACGTTCGGCCACTGCGGCAGCAGGGCGGCCGCGTTCGCCGGCGCCGTCGGCTGCCAAACGCCGGGGCCGGTGCCCGGCGTGTAGGGGACCGCCGTCGCGGAGCCGTCGTTGGCGCGCAGAGCGAGGATGCCGTCGCCGACGGCGCGGCCGAACGCCGCGCCGCGGTCCTGCGCCTGCCCGCCGGGGACGAGGGCCAGGGAGTGGGCGAGGGCGGCGTCGAAGGCCGCCGCCTGCGCCGGGAACAGGCTCGCCAGGACGCGCTGAGCCGCCGCGGCCGCCGCCGCCTCGCGCGAAGCCCCCGACGGCACGGCCGGCGTGGCGTGGTAGAACGTGCCCAGGCCGCTCAGGGCGTAGACGGCGTCGGCCATCGCGACTTGCACCATCGCCAGGGCGCGCGACGCCTTCGGCGGCGGCGTCTTGTCGGCGCGGATGGCGTCGAGGAGGACGCTGTTCCAGTCAGTGATCACGTTGCCGGGGTGCAGCGTCGGCCGCTGCGAGCACTCCGCCGACCCGAGGATGTTCGCCAGGACGGTCTGCGCCGTCCCCGCGCCCGCGAGCTCGTCGGCGTGGAAGGCCAGGCCGCCCGGCTCGGCGTCGCGGCGCAGCATCTCGACGTACATGTCCTTCACGACGCGCTCGCGCCCTTCCGGGCTCGCGATCACCTCCGCCGCGATCCGCGTCCGGTCCTCTCCCCGGCTCAGCCGAGCCCCGTAGGAGGCGGACGCCGAAGGATCGATGGGCCGGCGCAAGACGTCGGCGAACAGCGCGGCCAGGAAGCCGGAATTCGTCGCGCCGCCGCGCGCCTGGAAATACTCCGGCGAGCCGAGGATCAGCGCCTTTGCCCGTTCGACCGTTCCTCCCCGCGCGACAAAATCCGTGAAGGCGCTGAGCCCCCGTGGGTCGGCGTCGCGGCCGAGGAGGTCGCCGTAGAGGTCGCGCACGGTGCGGCCGGCGCCTTCCGGGCTCTTCTCCAGGGCCAGGGCGATTTGCTCGTGGGGCACGCCGCGGTCGACCAAGCCGGACCAGAACGCCAGCCCCGGCGCGTCGGCCGGGCGCTGCAACACGTCCTCGTAGCACTGGGCGACGAACTGTTGGCTCGGCGTGCGCGTCGTCGTGCCGGGCAGCAGCACCTGGCCGGCGAGCAGCTCGCGTTTCTCCAACCTATCGACCCGGGGTCGGAACGCCGGGGCAATTTTGGGAGAGGAATAGATTGAGATACGGAAGAGACGCGAAAGGATAGCGCGGATCATCACTTGTGATTTTCTCGACTCTGAAGGTTTTCACCCGGGAGCGACCCTACGATCTATCCACCTTACCTCAACGGGGGGGCGCGTCAAGGGATTTCGGGGGTCGCGCAGCGCACCCCCGGACAACTGATAGGATGACGGCGTTCGGCCGCACAGGAAAGGAGCCCCGCATGTCCGCCAGCCTGCGCGAGAAACTGCGTCTGTTCGACGAGACGTTGCCCCTGGAGCAGTCCCGCACCCTCCCCGGTTTCTGGTACTCCGACCCCGAGATTCACGCCGCCGAATGTCGCTCCGTTTTCGGCGACACCTGGCAGGCCGTCGGCCGCGCCGCTCAAGTCGCCGAGAAGGGGCAGTTCTTCACCGCCGACGTCGCCGGCGAGCCGGTCGTCGTCGTGCGCGGCGACGACGGTGTGCTGCGCGCCTTCTTCAACGTCTGCCGTCACCGCGCCGCCTGCGTCGTTCCCGAGGCGGAAGGGTGGGCCACGCGGTTGCGCTGCCGCTACCACGGCTGGACGTATGACCTCGCCGGGCGCCTGCGCGGCACGCCGGAGTTCGACGGCGTCGCCGACTTCCGCAAGGAGGACAACGGCCTGCCGCCGGTCGCCGTCGACGTCTGGGGGCCGCTCGTGTGGGTCCACCTCGGGCGCGCGCCGGGGCCGCTCGCCGACGTCCTCCGCCCGCTCCCCGAACGGTGCGCCGGGCTCGGCCTGGACGCGCTCCGCTTCGCCGGCCGCCGCGAGTACCGCCTGGCGTGCAACTGGAAAATCTTCGTCGATAACTATCTCGATGGGGGCTATCACATCAACACGGTCCACCCCGGCCTCGCCGGCGTACTCGATTACGCGCAGTATCGCACCGAGGTCTTCGGGCAGTCGAGCTTGCAATCGAGTCCGCTGACGGCGAGCGGCGACGCGGCGGTCGACGCGGTGCGCGGCGGCGACCGGGCGTACTACGGGTGGGTGTTCCCGAACCTGATGCTCAACGCCTACCGCGGCGTCCTGGACACGAACCTCGTGCTGCCGCTCGGGCCGGACGCCTGCCGCGTCGTCTTCGACTTCTACTTCACCGACACCGAAGGAGCCGCGGCGCAAGCGTTCGTCGCCAAGAGTCTCGAGGTAGCGCACCAGATCCAGTTGGAGGACGTCGGCGTCTGCGAGGAAGTGCAGCGCGGCCTGAAGAGCCGTTCGTATGACACGGGCCGCTTCAGCGTCAAGCGCGAGGCGGCGGGGTATCACTTCCATCGGCTGCTGGCGCGGCGGTTGCGCGCCGCCGGCGGCTTCGCCGAGCCCTGAGGGCCTGCCTCGGTTCGATATTTGCATGTCACGACTTCCCCCGGCCTTCCGGGGGAATCCCAAGTGGCAAGGTCCGGAGGACGCGACGTGGCGGAGGAACCTTTCTCCCTTCTGGTCGTCGAGGACGGAGCGAGTAACCGCGAGGCGATGCGTCGCATTCTGGACGCCCAAGGCTATGAGGTGACGACCGCCGAGGACGGCGAGCGGGCCCTGAGCCTCATCGCCGGGCGGGCCTTCGATTTGGTCTTGCTCGACGTCTCCATGCCGGGCCTCGACGGTTTTCAGGTGCTGCGCACCCTCCGCGAACGGCATTCCGCGCTCGACCTGCCGGTCATCATGGCGACGGCGCACGACGTCAGTGAGGACGTCGTCCGTGCCCTGGAGTTGGGCGCCAGCGACTACGTCACCAAGCCGTTCGACGTCGCCGTTCTCCTGGCGCGGGTGCGGACCCACCTGTCCCTCAAGCGTTCCGTCCGCCAAGTCATGGCCCTGGAGGAGCACCTGACCCGGCGTAACGCCGAGCTGGAGGTCGCCAACGCGCGGCTGCAAGTGGCGCACGACCGCCGCAAGCGCGACCTGGAGGCGGCCGCGCGCATCCAGGAGGCGTTCCTGCCGCGGGGGACGCCCGACGTGGCGGGGGTGCGCTTCGCCTGGGCCTTCCGCCCGTGCGAGGAATTGGCCGGCGACTGCCTGAACGTCTTCCGGCTCGACGCGGACCACCTCGGGCTCTACGTCCTCGACGTCAGCGGCCACGGGGTGGCCGCCGCCCTCCTGTCGGTGGCGGCGGCGCACGCGCTATCCCCGACGGGGGGTCCGAACTCCATCCTCGTCCGCGAAGGCGACGGCCGGCCGGTTTCTCCCGCCAAGGTCGCCGAACTCCTCAATGAGCGCTTCCCCTGGGACGACGCCAAGGGGCAGTTCTTCACCCTCCTCTACGCGACGTTCAACGTGAAGACGGGCGAGCTGTGTTACGTCTCCGCCGGCCACCCCGGCGCCGTCCTCCTCGGGAGCGGCGCGGCCCCGGCGACCCTCAAAGGCCGGGGGCTGCCCATCGGGCTCGGCGCCGGTTACGAGGAAAGCTCGGTGCGCCTGCGGCCGGGCGACCGCGTCTACCTCTACTCCGACGGCGTCACCGAGGCCGCCGACCCCGGCGGCGTGCCGTTCGGCCTCGGCCGCCTGGAGACGGCGCTGGAGCGCGGCCGCCCCGCCCCGCTCCAGGAGAGCGTGTCCCTGCTGCTCGACGCGGTGCGGCGCTGGCGCGGCGACTCCCCCCTTCAGGACGACGTCTCCGTACTCGCCCTGGAAGTCGTGTAGCGGCCGGAGGTGCGCGAGTCCGGTCGTTTGTTTTTTAGCCCCGCGAAGGGGGCTAAAAGGCCAACCGCCAGAATCTCTTCGCGCCCCCCATGACAGGTCAGGCAGATTGTCTTACCATCGACCCTCAGACATCCAGTCTGACGCGGAGGGTCGTTATGGCTCGCACTCCCCAAGACGTGACCGAGACGGAACTGGCGGTCCTGCACCTGCTCTGGGAGCAAGGCCCGTCGACCATCCGGCAAATCACCGACGTCCTTTATCCGGACGGCGGGGCGGCGCACTACGCCACCGTCCAGAAGCTGCTCGACCGCCTCGAGGAGAAGGCGTTCGTGGCCCGCGACCGCCGCCCGCCGGCGCACACGTTCGCGGCGCGGGTCGGCCGCGACGAGCTGATCGGCCGCCGCCTCCAGGCCGTGGCCGAGCAACTCTGCGGCGGCTCGCTGACGCCGCTGCTGACGCACCTCGTCAAGGGCCGGCGCCTCAGCCCGCGCGAGCGCCTGGACCTGCGCCACCTCATCGAGGACCTCGACCGGCAGAACAAGGACAAGGGCGGCCGCCATTGAAAGGAGGGGGTCGTGGATAGTCTGTTGAACGCCGCGCTGAGCAACGCCCTCGCCGCCGCCGTCCTGGCGGTTCTCGCCGTCGCCGTCGGCCGCGCCTGCCGCCGGCCCGCCGTGAGCCACGCCTTGTGGCTGCTCGTGCTGCTCAAGCTCCTGACGCCGCCGCTCGTCGACGTCCCCGTCCCCTGGCCCGTCGCGCCGCCGGCGGCGGAGCCGGAGACGATCGTCGTGACCGCCCCCGACGAGGACGTGTCCGGCGCGACGCTCGACGACCCGCCGGAGGCCGTCCTCGTCCCCGTCGCGCCCGACGCGGAAGAGCCGCTGACCGTCGTCGCCGAGCCGCCCGCGCCGGCCGTCGCGGCCGCACCGCTCGCCTGGCGCGGGCCGGTCGCCTTGGCGTGGCTCGCCGGCGCGGCCGCGTGGCTGGCGCTGACCGCCGTGCGCGGGCGGCGCTTCGCCCGACTGCTCCGCTACGGCCGGAAGGCGCCGGCGTGGCTCCAGGCGGAGACGGACCGGCTGGCCAAGCGCCTTGGCCTGGCGTCGAGCCCCGCCGTCCTGCTGCTGCCCGGCCGCGTCGCGCCGATGGTGTGGTCGCTGGGCGCGTCGGCGCGGCTGCTGCTCCCGCGGGAGTTGCTCGCCCGCCTCGACGACGACGGCAGGCAGGCGCTGCTTGCCCATGAGCTGGCCCACCTGCGCCGGCGCGACCACCGCGTGCGCCTGTTCGAGGCCCTGACGACGGCGCTGTACTGGTGGCACCCGGTCGTCTGGTGGGCGCGGCGCGAGCTGCGCGAGGCGGAGGAGCAGTGTTGCGACGCCTGGGTGCTCTGGGCGCTGCCGGGCGCGGCGAAGTGCTACGCCCTGACGTTGGTCGAAACGGTCGATTTCTTATCCGAGTCGCGGGCCCCGCTGCCGGCGTTGGCGAGCGGTTTCGGCACCGGCGACGATCTGCGAAGGAGAGTGACCATGATTATGCAAGGCTCGGCTCCCCGGTCCCTGAGTTGGGGCGGCCTGCTCGGCGTCCTCGGCCTGGGCGCCTTCCTGCTCCCCGTCGTGCCCATCTGGGGCCAGGAGCCGCAGGAAGAGAAGCGGGTGATCCGCCTCAAGACGGCCGACGGCGAGAAGAAGGCGGCGGAGGAGAAGAAGGTCATCGTCGTCAACGAGATCATCGATGTCCTCAACGGGATCGAATTGGCGGACGAGAAGGAGGCCGCCTCGGGCGAGCGGCGTATCAATTTCCGGCTCGCCGATGGGGACGACGCGGCGCGGCTCAAGCAAGACCTGGAAAAGATGCGCGCGGAGGTGGAGAAGAAGCGCGCCGAACTGTCCGCGGTCGAGGCGAGGTTGAAGGCGTTCGCGCAGATGGCGGCGGAGCGAGCCAGGGCGACGGCGGCGGGGGCGGCGCTGCGCGGCAAGGTGGCCGCCGCCGGCGCGAAGGAGGAGAAGGAGAAGACGCGGGCGCACGCGATCCGCATCGAGATCCGCGACGGCGACAATGTGCAGCAGATCGTGGCCACCCCCGGCAAGACGATCAAGCTGCCGGACGGCCGCCAGATCCGCGTCATTGTCGTCGGCCAGGAAGGCGCCGCGGAGAAGGGCGCGACCGAGGGAACGCTCAGGATCCAGACGGTCCCGGCGGAAGCGCCCCCACGGTCGGTGACCGTGACCGGCCGCGTACGCACCGCGACCGACGAGGCGGACAAGAAGCTCGCCGAGATGGAAAAGAAGCTCGCCGAGATGATGCGCGAGCTGCAGATGATGCGCTCCACCAGGAACCGTCCCGGCGCGGTGCCGCCCCCGCCGGCGCCGCGCGCTCCGAGTCCGCCGGCGTCGCTGTTCCCCGGCGAGCCGGCCCGTCCGGGCGCCGCCGCCCCGCTCCCAACCCCGGCGGCAGCCCCGCTCCGTCCCCCGCCCCCCGCGGTCCGGTTCTCGCTCGTCGCCCCGGTGGCTCCGGCAGCCCCGACGCCCCCGGTTCCGCCGGCTCCGCCGGTGGCGCCGCTGCCGCCCGCGACCCAGCCGCGGCCCTGATTCGTTGACGTTCCCCAACGCGAAGCGGCCGGGCGATGTCGCCCGGCCGCTTCGCGTTCGTCCCCGCGAGGACGCCGTTACTTCTTCTTGTCGGTCGGGGCGGCGGCGACGGCCTCGGCGGCGCCCTCCGCCGGCTTCTCCTCGTCCTTCTTCTTCGCCTTCTTCGCGATCTTCAGCACGCGCACCTTCGGCAGGCCGTAGGGACTGCGGCCGTCCGGCCAGCGCTCGTCGTCCTGTAGCACCTTGATACGCTCCGCACGCTTCAGCACGTTGCGGGCGCGGGCGAGCGTGTTCTTCCTGCGCAAGCTCTTGTCAATGGACATGGCAGTGGTCGGTGATTCGTGGCCAGTGGGTCAAGCCCCGTTCCCGGGGGACTAAAAAGTGATAGTATAATCTTCCCCGGCGTTTGACAAGTTGACCCCCCGCCTGAGCCGCTCGCGGCTTCGCACTTGCGAAGCCGCAAGCGGCGAATTCGGACCCCGTGACCCTATGCGCGTGACCCTCGACTACGGCCGCACCGGACTGCCCGTCGAACTGCCCGACGAGCGCGTCGTCGGCCCGCTCGCCATCCGGCCGACGGCCCCCCTCGCCGACCCCGCCGGCGCCGTCGCCGCCGCGCTGGCGCACCCCATCGGCACGCCGCCTCTCGCCGAGGTCGCGCGCGGCTGCAAGAACGCCTGCGTCCTCATCTGCGACGTCACCCGTCCCGTGCCCAACCGCCTCCTCCTGCCGCCGATCCTCCGCACCCTCGAAGAGCAGGGCCTTGCCCGCGGGGACATTCTCATCCTCGTCGCCACCGGCCTGCACCGGCCCAACGAGGGCGCCGAACTGGAGGAGATGGTCGGCCCGGAGATTATGAAGCATTACCGGATCGAGAATCACCACGGGAAGGTTCTCGAAGAACACGATTACCTCGGCACCACGCCGAACGGCGTCCCGGTCTACCTCGATAGCCGCTACGTCCGCGCCGACCTGAAGATCACGACCGGCCTCATCGAGCCGCACCTGATGGCCGGCTACAGCGGCGGCCGCAAGGTCATCTGCCCCGGCATCGCCGCCCTGGAGACGGTGAAGGTCTGGCACGGGCCGAAATTCCTCGAACACCCCAAAGCCGACTGCGGCTTCCTCGACGGCAACCCCGTCCACGAGGAGAACACGCGCATCGCCCAAATGGCCGGCTGCGACTTCATCGTCAACGTCTGCCTCGACGGCGGGCGGAACGTCCTCTGGGTCGGCGCCGGGCACATGATCGACGCCTGGCACGAAGGCGTTCGCTTCGTCGAGAACGTCGTCAAGGTATCGGTGTCCGAGCCATGCGACGTCGTCGTCACCAGCTGCGCCGGCTACCCGCTCGACACGACGTTCTACCAGGCGGTGAAGGGGCTGACGGGGGCGCTGCCGATCGTCAAGCGCGGCGGCACGATCGTCCTGGCGGCGAGCCTCAGCGAGGGCGTCGGCAGCCCGGAGTTCCAGCACCTCATCGCCGACAATCCGGACTTGAAGGTGTTCAAGGAGCGCATTTTGGGGAAGGACTACTTCGTGATGGACCAGTGGCAGTTGGAGGAGTTGGCGAAGGTCGTCGCGAAGTGCAAGGTGAAGGTGGTCAGCGACGGGCTGTCGGCGGAGACGCTGCGGAAGTGCCACGTCGAGCCGGCGGCGTCGGTCGAGCGGGCGGTCGCCGACTGCCTCAAGGAATACGGGCCGCGGGCGCGCGTCGCCGTCATCCCGAAGGGGCCGTATGTGCTGCCGTATGTGGCGGCGTAGCCAGCCCCTTTTGGAGTGCGGCGGCCTGACGCCGCTTTGGATTGAGCGGCGCGTCTTTGGAGTGCGGCGGCCTGACGCCGCTTTGGATT
>JBBROG010000280.1:0-10343 GCA_038229635.1 Gemmatales bacterium | reverse complement strand
CGAAGGTGGCGCGGGAGCGGTCGAAGGAGGGCGGCCTGACGCAGGCGGACGCCTTCATGGGGACGCCGGACTACGTGGCGCCGGAGCAGGCGACCGACGCGCGGACGGCGGACATCCGCGCCGACATCTACAGCCTGGGCTGCACGCTGTACATGCTGCTGGCGGGCCGGCCGCCGTTCAAGGAGGATACTGTCATGAAGCTGCTGTTGGCCCACATCGAGAAGGAGGCGCCGCCGCTGTGCGAGGTACGCCCCGATGTCCCGAGAGAGTTGTCGGCGGTGGTGGCGAAGATGCTGGCGAAGGCGCCGGCGGATCGCTACCAGGTGCCGAAGGAAGCGGCGGCGGCGCTGGCTCCGTTCAGTCTCTCGCGTGCGAAGCCGGTGGGGGCCGAGTGGCCGTCCGTAAGGCCCGCGCCGTCGGCTCGTCAGGAGACGCAGATGGAGCGGAGTTCGGTCCTCGCCGAGGGGCTCAAGCAAGCGACCCACCGAACGCCCCGTCCCTCGGCCGCGAAAACGGCGATGAGGAACTGGTGGCCGATTGGGGTCGGTGTCGGCGTGGCGGTACTGCTGGGGCTGGTCATCCTCGGCGTCGTGATCCACCTGAAGAACAAGGACGGGACCACCCTCGTCGTCGAGGTCAATGAGCCCAACGCGGACGTGTTCGTGGACGGCGAGAAGGTGACGGTGACCTGGGGCGACGGCGGCAAGAGGGCCGAGGTCCGCGTCAAGTCGGGTAGGCGCAAGGTGGAGGTGAAGAAAGACGGCTTCAGGGTCCACGGCGAGGAAGTCGAGATCGAGGACGGGAGGCGCCGCATCTTAACGGCCAAGCTGGACCAGGCCCCGCCGGTCGAGCCGAAGCCCGCGCCGGCCGACGACGGAGCCGAGAAGGAGGCGGCCGGGATCGCCAAGCTCACGCAAGTCCTCTTGAGTCACACATGGTATTATCACGATAATCTCTATCCGCCCGGCGAAACATTTCGGTTCAACGCCGACGGAACATTTCATTCCTGGAGGTGGAATTACTGGGTCGTCGGTCCGCGCACGATGCGGGTCCACTACGATAGGAATAATCACGATAAAGATACTGGTATTGAGTTTACATTCGACGAAGAATTGTCCGGATTTACCGGCGAGTTCACCGACCCGAACGGCAGGTTTCACAAGATCACCGGCACCCGGCAATGACGGGAGAAAAGGCGCGAAGGCGTCGGGAGTCGGTCGGCGGCCGGAAAAGGTGTCAGGGACTGTGAAGGCATTTTGTCTTGACTATCCCCACGTTCCACGCTTGCCAGCGGGGTTGGGGGCGGGATGGAGCGATGGAATTATCCCTCCGGATTGTCGAGAAGTTCCTTCAGCCGCGGAGCCAACTCGGGCGGCACCCGATCGCACCAGGAGGCGTCCACCAGTTCGACGTCGATCATGTCACGCAGGTGCATCCGGTCCTTGTCGCGATAAGCCGTCAGCTTCATCCGCACCAGCGCGTCGAGGCGCAGCGTGCGGTGGCGGTCGATCTCTTCCGCCTCGGACACGTCGGGCGCCGGCACCGGGTCGTCCGGTCGGACCTTCTCCCCGGCGAAAATCACGTGGACGGCGTCGCGCGCCTTGGCGCCGGGGCCGTCGAGGAACATGTCGATCCCGCGCACGTGCCGGTACTTGAACCCCGCCGCCTCCAGGGCGGCGACCGCGGCCGGCCAGTCCGACCGCCGCAGCAGGATGTCCACGTCCCGAGTGGTGCGGACCGCGGCCTCGTCCGCCTGAGCCACCCAGGCGCGCACCGCGTTGCCGCCGATGATGGCGTAGGGGATGCCCGCCTCCTCCAGGGCCGCCGCCGTCCGCTCCAACCGCTGCTGGATCTTTTCCACGGCTCGCTCCATCCGGTCCCACAGCGCCTGGCCGGTGAGATGAAACGGGGTCATAGGTCTTCTCGTTCCGGGGCGACGCCGGCGTTCACGAGGGGCGGGGTTTGCGACAGGCGTCGAGGTAGCCGGCGCTCGACTCGAAGTAGCGGCGGCGGCGCTGCTGGGCCTTGGGGGCGGGCTCGCGCAGGCTCGCCTCGAGGTCGGTCTTGTTGGCCACGCAGGAGGCGCAGCCGACGGTTTCCAGGTGGAAGCGGATGTAGTCCTGTTGGGCCTCGTCGAGGACTTCGAGCAGGTAGCTGCCGAGCTGCTCGCGCGTGGGGCAGCTGAGGTGTTCGCGGCGCCAGACGGCGCCGATGGAGTGGTCGCCGCGGTCGCGCTCCTGCATCAGCGCGCGGAGGCGGCGGCGCAGCGGGTCCGAGTCGCGGAGGGCCTGCTCGACCCGCGCCGTCTCCGCGTCGTTGAGGGCGTCATCGAGGTAGGCGTCGAGCAGTTCGCGCGTAATGTTCGGCGTCATGGGAGTTGCCGCGAAAGCCGGTTTTGCGTCCACCCGCTAGGCTATAGCGGGCTACCAGGGGCGTCAAGGTTAGGGGGAACACGCGGAGTTCCCGTTGACGTACCTGCTCAACAACCTCAACCGCGGGCTGGGTCGGCCCGACGGCTATCCCTTCGTCCTCTCCCCCTCCGCGAACGGTCCGGGGCATGGTTGCCTCCCCTTCCTCGGGGCGATAAGCTGACCTCACGACCCGCGAGAGGACGTTCCGCATGGATCTGGCGCAGTACATCCGCGACATCCCTGATTTTCCGAAGCCGGGCATCCTCTTCAAGGACATCACCCCGCTCCTGGCCGCGCCAGAGGCATTCCGGGAGGCGGTCGAACGGCTGACGGAGTACGGGCGCGGCCTCAACGTCGACGCCGTCGCCGCGGCCGAGGCGCGGGGCTTCCTCCTCGCGGCGCCGCTGGCGCTGGGCCTGCGCAAGCCGCTCGTCCCGCTGCGCAAGCCGGGCAAGCTGCCGTTCCACACGTTCTCGCACAAGTACGACCTCGAGTACGGCAGTGCCGAACTGCATATGCACACCGACGGCATCGCCAAGGGGGCACGCGTCCTGCTCGTGGACGACTTGCTGGCGACCGGCGGCACGATGAAGGCGGGTTGCCAACTCATCGAGATGGGCGGCGGCGTGGTCGTCGGCTGCGCGTTCCTCGTGGAGTTGGCGTTCCTCGGCGGCCGCGCGGTGCTGGCGCCTCACGCGGTCTACAGCCTCATTCAATACTGAGTTCCCATGCTCGACTTCGACAAGTCCGGCGGCCTGATCCCCGCCGTCGCCCAGGACGCCGACACCGGCCAGGTGCTGATGCTCGCCTGGATGAACCGCGAGGCGTTCGAGGAGACCCTGCGCACCGGCCGCGCCTGCTACTTCAGCCGCAGCCGCGACCGGCTCTGGCGCAAGGGCGAGGAGAGCGGCAACGTGCAAGAGGTCCGCGAAGTCTTCGTCGACTGCGACGCCGACACGGTCCTCCTCAAGGTGAAGCAGGTCGGCGGCGCCGCCTGCCACGAGGGCTACTCGAGCTGCTTCTTCCGCAAAGTCGAGGGCGGCCGGCTGACGGTCGTCGGCGAGCGCGTCTTCGACCCGAAGGCGGTCTACAAGAAATGAGTGAACCGATCCTCAAACTCGGCATTCCGGCGGGCAGCCTCCAGGAGGCGACCGGCGAGCTGTTCCGCAAGGCCGGCTACAAGATCACCTACGCCAGCCGCAGCTACTACCCGGCCATCGACGACCCGGAGATTCACTGCACGCTCATCCGCGCCCAGGAGATGGCCCGCTACGTCGAGGACGGCTCGCTCGACTGCGGCCTCACCGGCCACGACTGGATCGTGGAGAGCGGCGCCCGGGTCGTCGAGCTGGCCGAGCTGGTCTTCAGCAAGGTGAGCCGCCGCCCGGTGCGCTGGGTGCTGGCGGTGCCGAACGACTCGCCGATCCAGGGCGTGAAGGATCTGCAAGGCAAGCGGATCGCGACCGAGGTCGTGAACCTGACGCGCAAGTGGCTGGCGGCGCACGGCGTCGAGGCGCACGTCGAGTTCAGCTGGGGCGCCACCGAGGTCAAGCCGCCGAAGTTCGCCGACGCCATCGTGGAAGTGACCGAAACCGGCTCGTCGCTGCGGGCGAACAACCTGCGCATTGTCGCCGAATTGTTGCAGAGCACGACGCGCTTCATCGCCAACGAAAAAGCGGCCGCCGACGCCTGGAAGCGGCGTAAAATGGACGACCTGATCCTGATGCTGCGCGGGGCGATGGCGGCGGAGGGAAAAGTCGGCCTGATGATGAACGTGCGCAAGGACGACCTGCCGAGCATCCTGAAAATCCTGCCGGCTCTCCAGACGCCGACCATTTCCGCGCTGTCCGACCCGCAATGGGTGGACGTCAACACGATCCTCGACGAGAGCGTGGTGCGCCACCTCGTGCCGCAGCTCAAGGCGGCCGGGGCGCGCGGCATCGTCGAATACCCGCTCAACAAGATCATCGACTGACGGGGGAGCCCGCCTCCACTTCGTAGAATGGCGGGGGTCGACGCCCCTCAACCGGACGCGGCGGAGCAGAGAACATGGCCGAGCGCTTCAAGGTCCGCGTGACGAAGGACCACCTGGTGTTCTGCTCCGGGCACTTCATCAGCTACGAAGGCGACAAGTGCGAGCGCCTGCACGGCCACAACTACCGCACCGCCGTCGAGGTCGAGGGCGACCTGGACGAGAACCACTACGTCTTCGATTTCATCGCCCTGAAGCAGCGCACCAAGGCGATCACCGACGAGCTGGACCACCGCATGATGCTGGCGACGCGCAACCCGCACATCCTCGTCGAGGAAGGGCCGCGCAGCGTCGGCGTGCGCTACCTCGACCGGCACTGGGTCTTCCCGCGCGAGGACTGCGTTCTCTTGCCCATCGAGAACACGACGGCCGAGCTGCTCGCCCGCTACGTCGCCCGCCGCCTGCTCGAAGAACTGAAGAAGCACCACGGCTTCACGCCGCAGGTGCTGCGCGTCGAGGTCGAGGAGAACATCGGCCAGTCGGCGACGGTCGAGTGGCGGCCGTGACGCCGAAGCGAACGTCGTCCGCCTACCCGAGACAACCCATGTCCCTTCCCCGCTCTCTTCTCTTCGCCGCCCTGGTCCTTCCCGCCGTCGGCGCCGCGCAAGTGAAAGACAACCCCAAGCCCGCTCTTAAAAACGATTACGCCGCCGACTTGCCGCGCGTCGCGCCGAAGGAGACGGCCGAGGCCCTGAAGACCTTTAAGCTCCGCCCCGGCTTCCGCATGGAACTCGTCGCCAGCGAGCCGCTCATCCGCTCGCCGGTCGCCCTCGAATTCGACGAGGACGGCCGCCTCTTCGTCGTCGAGTACCCCGAGTACAACCAGTACGCCAACCCCAATTTCAAGGGACACGGGCGCGTCAAGATGCTCGAAGACACCGACGGCGACGGCGTCTACGATAAGGCGGCCGTTTACGTCGATCATCTCGACTCGCCGGTCGCCCTCGCCTGCTGGGGCGGCGGCGTCTTCGTCGGCGCCGTGCCGAACATTCTCTACTGCAAGGACGGCCTGCGCACGACCGTCTTCACCGGCTTCGCGCGCGACGCCGCCGGCGAGGCGATGATGAACTCCTTCCGCTGGGGCTTCGACAACCGCGTCCACGTCGCGACCAACCTCGCGGGCGGCGAAGTTCGCCGCGCCGAGGACAAGGCCGACAAGCCCGCCAACGTCCGCGGCCAGGGCTTCCTGTTCGACCCGCGCTCGCACGCCTTCGAGCTGACGTCGGGCGGCGGGCAGCACGGCATGAGCTTCGACGACTGGGGCCGGACCTTCGTCTGCGACAACAGCAATCCCGTGCATACTTTGATGTACGACGGCCGCTACCTCGCCCGCAACCCCTACGTCCAGGCCCCCGCCGCCGCCGTCGACATCGCGCCGGAAGGCAAGTACACCAAGCTGTTTCGTCTCAGCCCCAACGAGCCGTGGCGCGTCCTGCGCACGCGGTTGCGCTCGCAGGGCCTCGTCCCCGGCTCCGACGAGGGCGGGCAGCCGTCCGGCTTCTTCACCGGCGCCACGGGGATCACCGCCTACCGCGGCGACGCCTGGCCGGAGGAGTACAGGGGCAACCTCTTCGTCGGCGAGGTGGCCAACAATCTCGTCTACCGCGCCGGCGTCGAGGCGCGGGGCGTCGGCCTCGTCGCCCGCCGCGCCGACGAGGGCGCCGAGTTCCTCGCCTCCACGGACAACTGGTTCCGCCCGGTGCAGTTCGCCCACGGCCCCGACGGCTGCCTGTACGTCATCGACATGTACCGCGAGCTGATCGAGGGCGCCGCCTTTCTGCCGCCGCAGATCCTCAAACACCTTGACGTCTCCAGCGGCGTCGACCGCGGCCGCATCTACCGCATCGTGCATGAGAGCGCGAAGAGTCGGGAAGCGGCGAAGCGGCGGAAACCGTCGCTGAGCAAGGCGACGACGGCGGAGTTGGTCGCGCTATTGGAACACCCCAACGGCTGGCACCGCGACACCGCCTCGCGCTTGCTCTACCAGAGGCAGGACCGCGCCGCCGCGGCGCCGCTGCGGAAGATGGCGAACGAATCCCCGTCGCCGCTCGGCCGCACGCACGCGCTTTACGCCCTCGACGGACTGAAGGCGCTGGAGCCGGCGCTCGTCGTGAGGGCGCTCGGCGACTCCGACGCGCGCGTCCGCGAGCAGGCCGTGCGCCTGGCGGAACGTCTTGAAAGCGCGCCGGAAATCCGCGCGCGCCTCGACCGCATGACCGACGACGCCGACCCGCGCGTCCGCTATCAGCTCGCCTTCACGCTCGGCTCGGTTGGCGGCGAGGCGCCGAGCCGCGCCCTGGCGCGTTTGGCGGTCCGCGACGGCGCCGACTCATGGGTGCGCCTCGCCGTCCTCAGCTCCACGAACGACCGGGCGGGCGAGGTCTTCCGCCTCCTCCTCGCGGACGGCGCGTTCCGAAGCGGCGCGAACGGCCGCGCCCTGCTGACGGCGCTGGCGACGCAGATCGGCGCCGCCAACCGGGCGAGCGACGTGGCGGCGGTCGTCAAGGCGCTGGACGACTTGCCCGCGGGGGAGAAGGGACTCGCCCGGGAATTGGTGCGCGGCCTCGTCAGCAGGCAACCGGCGGCGGGGCGCGAGCGCCTCGGCGGCGCCGCGGGGAGTAAGGCGGCCGCGCTCCTCGCCGATTTGCTGCGCGACGCCCGCGCCGGCGCCGCCGACGAGAAGCGTCCCCCCGCCGAGCGCGCCGACGCCCTGCGCACGCTCGGCCTGGCGCCGTTCGCCGGGGTGCGCGACCTCTTCGCCCAGGCCGTGACGCCGCGTCAGCCGCAGGCGGTGCAGACGGCGGCGCTGGAGACGCTCGCCCGCTTCGACGACAAGAGGGTTCCCGCCCTGATCCTCGACAATTGGCCGGGGCTGAGTCCGCGGATGCGCGCCACCGCCGCCGAGACGCTTTTCGCGAGGCCGGCGTGGGTCGGCGCCTTCCTCGACGCCGTGGAGAAGGGCGCCGTCCGCCCCGGCGACGTCGACCCGGCGCGCGTCCAACTGCTGCAAGGCTCGGCCGACCCGGCGGTCCGCGCGCGCGCCGCCAAGCTGTTCGCGGGCGCGAAACTGACGAAGCGCGCCGACGTCGTCGCCGCCTACCAGAAGGCGCTGACGCTGAAGGGCGACGCCGCCAGGGGCAAGGCACTTTTCAAGAACGTCTGTGCGTCGTGCCACCGACTCGAAGGCGTCGGCGAGACCGTCGGCGCCGACCTGGCCGCCATCCGCGACCGGGGACTGGAATCCGTCCTCCTGAACATCCTCGACCCCAACCGCGAGGTACAGCCGCGCTACCTCAGCTACTTCCTGGAGACCGACGGCGGGCGAGCCGTCACCGGCATGATTACCGCGGAGACGGCGAACGGCCTCACCATCCGCCGCGCCGACGGCACGAGCGAGACGGTCCTGCGCGTCAACATCGCGGAGTTGCGCAGTACCGGACTCTCCTTCATGCCCGAGGGGTTGGAGAAGCAGATCGACGTGCCGGCGATGGCGGACCTGCTGGCGTATTTGAACTCGATCAAGTAACCGGAGTGAACACCATGAGCGCTCGCGTACTCTCCGCGCTGTGTGCCGCGCTGCTGGCCGGCGGCGCGGCCGACGCCGACGACGCCGGGACGTGGAAGGCCGGCTCCGCCAGGGTGAAGATCACGCCCGACAAGTTCCTGTGGATGTCCGGCTACGGCAGCCGCACCCGGCCCGCGGAGGGGACCGAGCACGACCTCTGGGCCAAGGCGCTCGTCCTCGAAGACCCGCGCGGCCAGCGCGCCGCCGTCGTTACCCTCGACCTCGTCGGCATCGCCCGCGACCTCTCGTCCGCGGTGTGTGCCGACGTCGCCACGAAGCACGGGCTGCCGCGCGACGCCGTCCTTCTCGCCGTGTCGCACACGCACTGCGGGCCGGTCGTCGGCGGCAACCTCGGCGCCATGTACTTCCTCGACGCCGACCAACAAAAGCTCGTCGCGGAGTACGCGGATAATCTTCGTAAGAAACTCGTCGATCTCGTCGGCGCCGCCGTGGCCGACCTCGCGCCCGCCGACCTCGCCTGGGGCAACGGCCGCGCGAGCTTCGCCGTCAACCGCCGCACGAACAAGGAGGCCGACGTCCCGGCGCTGCGCGACCTCGGCCGTTTGCGGGGTCCGGTCGACCACGACGTCCCCGTGCTGTCCGTGCGCGACAAGGCGGGGAAGGTCCGCGCCGTCCTGTTCGGCTACGCCTGCCATGCGACCGTGATGGACTATTACAAGTGGTCCGGCGACTACCCCGGCTTCGCGCAGCTCGCCCTGGAGAAGACGTACCCCGGCGCCGTCGCCCTGTTTTGGGCCGGCTGCGGCGCCGACCAGAATCCGCTGCCGCGCCGCCAGGTCGCGCTCTCCGAGAAGTACGGCCGTCTCCTCGCGGGCGCCGTCGAGGCGGTCGTGTCGGCGCCCATGAATCCGGTGCGCGGCCCCCTCGCCACGGCTTACGCGGAGGTCGCGCTTCCCTTCGCCGACCTGCCGTCGCGCGACAAAATCCTGAAGGAGTCGCAGAGCCCCGACAAGTTCGTCGCCGCCCGCGCGAAACTGCTGCTGGCGGAGTTGGAGAAGAACGGGTCGCTCCGCGGCATTTACCCCTATCCGGTGCAGGCGTGGCGGGTCGGCTCGGAGCTGACGTTGGTGGCGCTCGGCGGCGAGGTGGTCGTCGACTACGCGCTGCGGCTGAAGAAGGAACTCGGCCGCGGCAACACCTGGGTGGCGGGTTACGCCAACGACGTCATGGCGTACATCCCGTCGCTGCGCGTGCTCAAGGAAGGCGGCTACGAAGGCGGCGGGGCGATGGTTTACTACGGGCTGCCGGCGGTGTGGGGTCCGAAGGTCGAGGACCTGATCGTCGCCGCCGTTCACGAACAGGTGAACAAGGTACGCGATCCGCGACCGAGTTCCCGCAAATGAGTGGCGGGGGGCGAGCGGTTTTGATCATGAGAAGGGGAGAGGCGTTCTGTTTCTTGAGACGCCGTGAAACAACAACCCGTCGGAGACTCGCACGAGGGACGAGCCGGCGGATAACGCCGCCCGCCCTCGAGAGGTTGAGGAACCGACCATGAACCGGACCCCTTCCACGACGCCCGCCCTGTTCGCCCGGCTATGGGACGACGACCTCGGGGCCATCATCACGGTCGAACTGGTGATCTACCTGACCGTCCTGGTCATCGGCCTCGTCCCGGCCCTAGTCGCCCTCCGCCAGGGGACGCTGTCCGAGATAATCGACCTGGCCAACTCCTTCATGGCCCTGGACCAGTCGTACAGCTACTCCGGGCAGCAACTCCTGCACGACGGCAATCGCCGCACCGCCCGCGATACCTTTCGGAACACGACCGGCAACGGCTGGCGGGCGCCGGTGAATCGCGAGGCCCACGGCGACCCGCGGCACTCGCAGGCGCGCACGGCCGGCTCGGCCTTCAGCAACCGCCCCGCCGACACGACCGACGGCCTGAACGTCAGTGACGGCGGCAAGGTCATCGTGGCGGGCTCGGTGCCGGCGACGACGATCCGCAAGGCCCAGCCGGTCGATTGAAGCATACCTTGAGGGTCCGTTGAGATCCCTTTTTCCGGCGGTGCCTCCTCGCAGGGGCGACGAGCTTCGGGCTCGCCGCCCCTGTTGCTTTTCCGCCCGTCACCGTGGGGAGCGGCCGACCAACGGCTCGCCAAGGCCGACGAGGAGCTCGATCGCCTCGATCGCCTCCGGACAGCCGACCGTCTCAACGACGGCGCCCGGCACGGGTAACTCGCGCTCCGGTATTCTCGGATTCTTGAATAAAGTTGAGATTTCTTTGTTGACACGGCGCTCTACACCTGATAGCTTCCGAATATCGGAGCAGGGTCTTCAGTCCGAAAAGTTCCACCCGACTGCCATTCCACAATGG
>JBBROG010000279.1:0-10352 GCA_038229635.1 Gemmatales bacterium | reverse complement strand
GGGGTTGGGGGTGAGGGGGATTTCCTAGCGAAAAGCAGACCCCTCACCCCCAACCCCTCTCCCCCGAGTACGGGAGCGAGGGGCTTCCGGGACAGACTCTTAGTAGTTGCAGCTGATTTTGAGCTTGGGTAGCTTCTTCCGCAATTCGGCAACGCCGGCGTTCGTCACGCGCGTTTCGGTGAGGTTTAACGTCCGCAGAGATTTCAGCGCGACGAGCGCCTTCAGCCCCGCGTCCGTCACGTCCGTCGCCTCGAGATCCAGTTTTCGCAGAGACTCGAGCCCGGCCAACTCCTTGAGCCCTGCGTCGGTTATGTCCGTTTTGATGAGAAACAGCGACCGCAACGACGTGAGACCCGCCAGTTCCTTGAGCCCCCCATTCGTCACCTTCGCGAAGCGGAGGTCCAACGTCCGCAGTGACTTGAGCCTGGCCAACTCCTTGAGGCCCTTGTCCGTCACTTGGGTCGTGCCGACGGCCAACGTCCGCAGCGACTTCAGTGCGGCCAACCCCTTCAGCCCCGCGTCCGTCATCCCCGTGCGCTCGATTTCCAGCGTCCGCAGAGACGTCAGCCCGACCAGTTCCTTGACTTCTGTCACATTCGTGCCGCTCAGGTTCAACGTCTGGAGAGACGTGAGCCCGGCCAGCCCCTTCAGCCCCGCGTCCGTGACGCGCGTGTTTTCGAGGTTGAGCCACCGCAGAGACTTGAGCCCGGCCAGATCCTTGAGATCCGTTACCGGCGTACCAAAGAGGTCGAGTGCCTGCAAAGGCTTGAGCCCGGCCAACTCTTTCAGGCCCGCGCTTGTCACTTTCGTCAGGTGGAGCGAGAGACCGAATCCGCGGTCGGGTACGGGCAGCTTGCCGATCACCCCTGCCTTCCACGCGCGGAACCCGAAGGCCGGCACTTCCCCTTCTTTGCCCTCTTCTTCGAGGGAAAACTCGCCAACCCTGTCCAGCGTCATCCAGCCGTCCGTGGCACCGGCCTGGGTCCAGGCGGCGACAACCTTCGCGGGCAGCGGGCTCGGAGCCTTACCCTGTTCCGCGGCGCGGGCGGAGAAAACCCCGCCAAGACTGATGGTCAACGCAACGATGCACAGTCCGCGCATAGCACGCCTCCAAGGAGAAAGGATGTCCGGTGCGGCGCCGGGTTCGGCGCGGGACCGCATTACCGCGTGGACTTGCCGGCGGCAAGTGCCTTCACATCGGCCGTGGTCAGCGGCTTGCCGCCGATCCCCCAGTCCCCGCTCTTGACTTCCTCGACGATCACCCAGGTCACCGGGCGCATGTTTTCCCCTTCGACGGAAACCATCGCGTCCGTGAGCTTGTGGACGATCTCGCGCTTTTGCGCCTCCGTGAAGACGCCTTCGATCACTCGGACCTGAATCAAGGGCATGATTGCCTCCTCGGTGAACACGTTACACCAACACGGCACGGTCGAGTCCCAAGACGCTTGGTTCCCGAACCACGTCTACAAGTTACTACGGGCGTTGTCCGCCTCATCTAGCGCCGGGCCTCGTAGATTGTCGGCCGATTCTCGGGGCCGCGGGGATTAACTCTGGTAGAGACCTGGCAAGTCCTCCGCCCGCGCGTGCGGCTTGTCGCGGCCGCGGCTCGCGCTAGAATGGTCGTTAGAGTTTTGCCCCCGCAGAGTAATACCTATGGCGGATGCCATGCTCCCCACGACGCGCGTCACCTTACTAACCCAGCTGCGGCGGGACCCGTCCGACCAGGCCGGCTGGGACGAGTTCGTCGAGCGCTACGGGCGGCACATCTACCGGTGGTGCCGGCAGTGGAAGTTGCAGGACGCCGACGCCGAGGACGTGACGCAGGACATTCTGGTGAAGCTCACCCGGAAGCTTCGCGCGTTCGCCTACGACCCGTCGCGCAGCTTCCGCGGCTGGCTCAAGACGGTCGCGCACCATGCCTGGAGGGATTTCGAGGACCGCCGCCACGCCCGGCCCGCCGCGGGCGACAGCCAGGTCCGGGAGCGGATGCTAACCCTTGAGGCCCGCGAAGACCTGGCACGGAAGCTGGAGGAGGCCTTGACTCCCGACACGGAGATGTGGCGCCGCGCCGAGCATCCGCCCCGCGGCTCCCGGGCCGAAGAAGGGATGATGGGACGCTTGAAGCGAATGCCCTTGTGGTTGGCGCCCGCCGACCCGAGGCCGGCGGCAAGGCCGGCCGGCCATTCGCCGCCCCCCGCCGCGGACCCGCGGATGACCGCGGGGGGCGAATGGCCGGCCGTGCCGGGCTACGAAATCCTGGGGGAGCTGGGACGCGGCGGCATGGGCGTCGTCTACAAGGCCCGGCAACTCGACCTCCCTCGCACCGTGGCGCTGAAGATGATTCTGACCGGGATCCAGGCCGATCCGAAGACCTTGGCCCGCTTTCGCGCCGAGGCCGTGACGATCGCGCGCTTGCAGCATCCCAACATTGTCCAGATTTACGGCGTCGGCGAGGCCGCGGGCCGGCCTTACCTTGTCCTCGAGTTCGTGGCCGGCGGCAGCCTGGCCCAGTACCTCCAAGGCACGCCCCAGCCGGTGCGCCCGGCGGCACAGATGGTCGAGACCCTGGCGCGGGCCGTCCATGCCGCTCATGCCGGCGGCGTGATTCACCGCGATCTCAAGCCGGCGAACGTCCTCCTGGGCGCCTGCGGCCCGGCGCCCGGCGCGAAACCGCAAGCGCCCCTCGTCCCGAAAATCACCGACTTCGGCCTGGCCAAGTGCGCCGGCGGCGACGGGGAGGCGCCGGACCTTCGCGGCGCGACGGTTACGGGGGAGGTACTGGGCACGCCCAATTACATGGCCCCCGAACAGGCGATGGTCCCCCGCCAGCCGGTCGGCCCGGCCGCGGACGTCTATGCCCTGGGGGCCATCCTTTATGAACTTCTGACCGGCCGGCCCCCCTTCACGGGGGGGACGCCGCTGGCGACCGTCCTGCAAGTGCTCCACAACGAGCCGGTGTCCGTGGCCAGTCTCCGGCCCAACGTGCCGCGGGATCTGGAAATCATCTGCCTCAAATGCCTTCGGAAGGAACCCCACAAGCGCTACGACAGCGCCCTGGAGTTGGCGGAGGACGTCCAGCGCTTCCTCCGCGACGAGCCCATCCGGGCGCGACCCGTCCTGCCGGCGGAGAAAGCGGGGCGCTGGCTGCGCCGCCACCCGGTGCCGGCGGGGCTCCTGGCCGCCGGCCTGCTCGCCCCGGCGGCGGCCCTGGTCGCCCTGGCGCTGCTGTCCGCCCGGCTGGTCCGCTCCAACGCCCTGGAGAGCGCCGCGCAGCAGGCCGAGCTGCAGGAAGAGGCGAACAACGAGTACAGCCGGATCGTCACTCGGGTCGAGCAAGCGAAGTTTCCGGTTAACAAGACGGTCCCGCCCACGCCGAATACCGTGCCGCTCAGCATCCCGGCAACGTTCCTGCACGACGTCGGCGAGCAGTTGGCCCGGACGAGTAAGACCGGCGTCAAGGTGCGCCAGTACAGCGACTACCCTTTTCCCTGGCGAACCGACGGCGGCCCGCGGGATGAGTTCGAGCGCGCGGCGCTAGTGCGCCTGCGCCAGAGCAAGGGGCAGGAGACGGTCCATGAGTTCACCGAGATCGACGGGCAGCGCGTCGTGCGCTACGCCCAGGCGCGCGTCATGCAGCGCACCTGCGTCGAGTGCCACAACACCCACCCGCAGTCGCCGCGCAAGGACTGGCAGGTGGGGGATGTGCGCGGGGTGCTCATGATCGTCCGCCCGCTCGGCAAGGATGAGGCGCGGGTCGGGGAGGCCCTGCGCCTGGCGCTGTTGCTCAGCGCGGTCGTCTCGGGCCTGCTGCTGGGGGGGAGCCTGCTCGTGGTGTGGGCCCAGCCACCGGCGCACCCGGGTCGGGTCGTGAAAGGAGGAGGGCGGCGCCCGTCGGCGGCAAGAAACACGTCCGGGTCAAACAGCCGGGCGGCGCGGCGATCCTGATCGGGGCGGTGCCGAAGTAGCGCCGCCCCGTCGAACAGAGGTCCGCCGGGCTTCAGAGACTCTCCTACCACCGGGACCAGTTTTTGGGGAGCGGACCAAAGGCGTCTGTTCCGGGGCAAAAACTCTGCGGGCAACCCTCCACGGCCTTGCCCGCCGGAAACCGGCGCGGTACATTCAGAGGAGAAGCAGCCGGAAGCGATTACATGCCCGGTTACATTCAGGGGGCGCACTGTAGGAGGGGCCGAAAAAGGCTCCGACGCAAGCTCAAAATCGGCAAGGGCTTGCGAAATCCGGAGAGGTGGCTGAGTGGCCGATAGCACCGCTTTGCTAAAGCGGCGTGGGGGTCAAACCCTACCGCGGGTTCGAATCCCGCCCTCTCCGCTCCCAACAGCTCTCTTTCACGCTCAAACGCTCTCAGAGCAAGCACTTGCGACGACTCCAAGTATGGCCCTTCCCGCGCCTCTCAATCGCCTTCACGGACCCTCGTTGTCTCACCTGGGCGGTAAGTCGGCGCTCGCGCGGCCTCACGCGGGCGCCGACCCGCTTGCGGAGGCGTCAGCGCGACGCCTTGTTGACCGGCGGAACCTCCTTGCCGGCGTGCGGGTCCTCTTTGGCGGCGTCGTCGATCACGTGCTGGAGCTTGTCGCTCCCCGTCTTGAAGTCGGCGCCGATCTTCTTGGCGTTGATGTCGATGGTAACGCTGCGGTGGCCGGGCGTCTCGGCGGGCACGCTGGAAATCTGATACCAGCCCAGATACCAGCCGAGGCCGACGAAGACGAGGGTGGCCGTGGCGAGCAGGGCGAGTAAGTTCCTCATGGCTAGCCTCCTGTGAGTGTCCGGGCGGGCGCGCGGCGCCGGTTCGGAAGGCGCCGCCGCCGGCCCGCATTTACCAGAGCGACGGCGGGCCGTCCAGAGCAATCGCCGGACGCGCGGCGCGCCGGGACTTGCGCCGGCACTCATCCTAGGACGGGGACGGCCGAACGGCCCCCTTCCTTGAAGGGCCGGGCCGTCTGTGCTACAAAACAGCTGCTTCCCGGGCGTTCTCACGGAGGTCGGACGAGGCGAGACATGAAAAAAGGCGTGCCCGTGTCGCCCGGCGTCGCCGTCGCCCGCGCCTACTGCGTGGACGAGGTGCTGGCGCGCCGCGAGCCCCTGATGCTGGACGAAGCGGCCCTCACCGGCGAGATCAGCCGCTTCGACCGCGCCTGCGCCGCCGCCGCCGAGGAACTCGACGCCATCGTCTTGCGCGTCTCCCAACAGCTCGGCGAGGGCGAGGCGGCCATCTTCCGCGCCCACCGCCTCCTGCTGCGCGACCCGGCCTTCGTCGGCAAGGTCAAGTCGCGGATCCTGCACCGCCACATCGACGCCTCCACCGCGCTGCACGAGGCGCTCGAAGAGTACACCCAGCTCTTCGCCAAGATCGAAGACGAGTATCTGCGCGAGCGCATGACCGACCTGCGCGACGTCGCCGGCCGCATCGTCGCCCAGCTCGCCTTGCAGACGACGCCGGAGTGCGTCAAGGCCGGCGAGTCGGTCATCATCGTGGCCCCGGAGATTTTGCCCTCGCAGGCGCTCACGTTCCACCGCATGAGCGTGGCGGGCATCATCACCGAGACCGGCGGGGCCACCGGGCACGCCGCCATCCTGGCCCGCTCGCTCGGCATCCCGGCGGTCTCGGGGCTGCGCGGCATCCTGCGCGAGGTCCACACCGGCGATTTAGTGGCGCTCGACGGCCGCGAGGGGCACGTCTACCTCAACCCCGGCCCGGAAGTCGAAGCCGCCTACCGCAAGCTCCAGCGCGAGTACGTCAACCTGCGCGACCGCCTCGTCGAGAACCGCGACCTGGCGGCGGTCTCGCCGGACGGAGCGCACGTCGACCTGCTCGCCAACGTCAACAGCCCCGCCGACTCCGTGACGGCGGCGGGCGTCGGCGCCGCCGGCGTCGGGCTGTACCGCACCGAATACCTGTTCCTGACGCACCCGACCGTACCCGACGAGGAGGAGCAGCTAGCGGCCTACCGCGCGGTCATTGAGGCGGCGCCGGGCCGCGGCGTCACCATCCGCACTCTCGACCTCGGCGGCGACAAGAACGTCCCTTACCTGGGACAGCAGCGCGAGTCGAACCCGTTCATGGGCTGGCGCAGCATCCGCCTCAGTTCCGCCTATCCGGAGTTCTTTCAGACGCAACTCCGCGCCATCCTGCGGGCCGGGCTCTACGGCGACGTCAGCCTCCTCTTCCCGATGATCAGCACCCTCGAAGAGGTTCTGCGGCTGAAGCGCATGGTGCGGCGGACGCGGCTGGCGCTGGCCCGCGAGGGCGTGCCGTTCGGCGAGCAGATTCCGGTAGGCGTCATGATCGAGGTGCCGGCGGCGGCGCTGATGATCGAATCGCTGCTCGACGAGGTCGACTTCGTGAGCATCGGCTCGAACGACCTGATCCAGTATTTGATGGCGGCCGACCGTGACAACCCGAAGGTGGCCCACCTGTGCGAGCCGTTCAACCCGGCCCTGCTGCGCCTCCTGAACACCATCATCAAGGCGTGCGACGCGCGCGGCACGCCGGTGACGCTGTGCGGCGAGATGGCCGGCCGGCCGCGCTGCGTGCTGCCGCTGTTGGGCATGGGACTGCGCCGCTTCAGCATGAGCCCGGCGTTCGTGCCGTCGATCAAGGAGATGGTGCGGCGCACGACCGTCGCGGTGGCGCGGGAGGTCGCCGAGCGCGTGCTGACGATGCGCACCTTCGGCGAGGTGCGCGGCTTCCTGACGCGCAAGGTGCGGCAACTGTGGCCGAACGTCACGATCCTCGACATGAGCCGGTGAAGGCTCGCGCGCTTTTTAGCGCGCGGCCGCGAAAAGTTCCTATCGAGCGTGCGCCGCCTTCTGCTATGCTGGTGAGGTAAGCTAACCCCGGTATAAAGCCCGCCCTGGCGGAGCGGGCCTCAGCGCACGAGGTAGATTCCTTGGACACCGCACTAGCCGAGCCGACCATGGCGACCGCGCCCATCGAAGAGCCGTCGCGCCCCGCCCCAAGCAAGCGCCTGGGGGCGCGCCCGTCGAACCAGTCCAGGGCATGGTTCGGCCTCCCCTGGCAGCGGCGCCTGGCGCGCGGCGCCCTGCGCGTCGGCCAGGTCCGCCACTGGGAAGAGACGTTCGACCGCATCACCGACGAGGAGATGCGCGCGAAGGGGGCGCAGATGCGCGGCCGGGCGCGCGGCGGCGAGTCGCTCGACGCGCTGCTGCCCGAGGCGTTCGGCCTCGGCTGCGTCGCCACGCGCCGCCTGCTCAAGATGCGGCCGTTCGACGTCCAGCTCGCCGCCGGCGTCGTCATCCACCAGGGCGGACTGGCCGAGTTGGCGACCGGCGAGGGCAAGACGCTGACCGCCTTGCTGCCGGCCTTCCTCAACGCGCTTACCGGCAAGGGCGTCCACGTCACGACCGTCAACGACTACCTGGCCAAGCGCGACTGCGAGTGGATGAGTCCGGTGTACCACGCCCTCGGCCTGACCATCGGCTGCCTGCAAATGCAGATGCCCGACGCGGAGCGCCACAAGGCGTACCGCAGCGACGTCACCTACGGCACCGCCAGCGAGTTCGGCTTCGACTTCCTCCGCGACCGCCTGAAGATCGCCGGCGCCCAGGGGCGCGACGTGCCGTTCTGGTCCGCCTGGTCGGCCACTGGCGCCGCGGTGCCGACGGACCCGAAGGTGCAGCGCAAGCATAACTTCGCCCTCGTCGATGAGGCCGACAACATCTTCGTCGACGAGGCGCGCACCCCGCTCATCATCGCCGGCCAGACGCGGCCGGCGACGCCCGAGGAAGCGGTCGTCTACGATTGGGCCGACCGCCTCGCCAAGGCGATGGAGCGCGACAAGCACTTCACCTTCGACGAGAAGAAGCAGAAGATCGAGTTGACCGACGAGGGGCGCGGCCTATGCCGCTGGTCGAACCCGCCGACCGGCCCGCACTCGCACGCGATGGACAAGCTGTTCGAGCACGTCGAACGCGCCCTGCAATCGCACTACCGCTTCCGCCTCGACCAGCACTACATGATCGAGAAGGGCAAAGTCGTCATCATCGACGAGTTCACCGGCCGCAAGATGCCGGACCGCCACTGGAGGGAGGGACTGCACCAAGCCGTCGAGGCGAAGGAAAAAGTGCAGGTCTCGATGGCCGCCGACCACGCGGCGCAGATCACCTTCCAGAGTTACTTCCGCCTCTACGACAAACTCGGCGGCATGACCGGCACGGCGGCGCAGAACTGGTACGAGTTGCGCCGCGTCTACAAAATCTGGGTGGTGTGCGTGCCGACGAACCGGCCGTGCATCCGCGACACATGGCCGGACCGCGTCTTCCCGACGGAGGAGGCGAAGTTCGACGCCGTCGCCGAGGAGATCCGCCGCCTGCAGGGGCTCGGCCGCCCCGTGCTGGTCGGCACGCGCTCGGTCGAGAAGTCGGAGAAGCTGAGCGCGAAGCTGAAGGCGCTGGGCGTCGACCACACGGTGTTGAACGCGAAGCTGCACGACATGGAGGCGAAGATCGTCGAGCACGCTGGCGAGCCGGGCCGGGTGACGATCGCGACGAACATGGCCGGCCGCGGCACCGACATCAAGCTCGGCAAGGGCGTCGCCGAGGCGGGCGGCCTGCACGTCCTCGGCACGGAGCGCCACGAGGCGATGCGCATCGACCGCCAGCTCGTCGGCCGCTCCGGTCGCCAGGGCGACCCCGGCAGCGCTCAGTTCTTCCTGTCACTGGAGGACGAGCTGCTAGAGGGCCTCGGCCCGGACCGCCAGGAGGAACTCAAGGAAGAAGGGCAGCGCGGCGGCACCGTCGATTGGCAGTCCTACGCGCCGCTCTTTCTGAAGGCACAGCGGCGCATGGAGAGCCGCCACTACCGCCAGCGCGTCGACTTGCTGGTCTACGAGAAGCAGCGGCAGGAGATCCTCAAGGATCTGAGCGCCGACCCGTATGTCGATTGAGCGGGGACGTCGCAGGGACTGCGTCGCGTGCGTGAAACCTCGGCAGCGTGCCTCGAAACGCGGCATCTTTGCGTCGCGACGGGCGCGCGACGCTGGAATCCGGACGCCTTCCGTCCTATCAATACCTGGACAAGGGGCAACGCCGCCTCGATTGCGCGCAGGCGAGCACCAGGTGTAGGCATGGCGACGGAAGAGAAGAGAGCGGCAGGGGCCTGGGACGACCCCCTGCCGGGCATCGTCGGCGCCAGTCCGGCGATGCGTGAGGTCTACCGCCTCACCCGCCTTGTGGCTCCGGCGAGCGCCAGCGTGCTACTCGTCGGCGAGACCGGCACCGGCAAGGAAGTCATCGCCCGCGCCATTCATCAACTCAGCCCGCGCAACGACGGCCCGTATGTGCGCGTCAATTGCGGCGCCCTCAGCGAGAGCCTGTTGGAGAGCGAGCTGTTCGGCCACGTCAAGGGGGCGTTCACCGGCGCCATCGACAACAAGACCGGCCGTTTCGAGGCGGCGCACACCGGCACGATCTTCCTCGACGAAATCTCCAGCATGAGCCCGAAGCTGCAAGTGAAGCTGCTGCGCGTCTTGCAGGAACACGAGTTCGAGCGCGTCGGCGAGAGCCGCACCATTCGCGTCGACACGCGCGTCCTCGGGGCGACGAACCAGTTCCTCGAAGACGAGATCGCGGCGGGGCGCTTTCGCGACGACCTGTACTACCGCCTCAACGTCGTGCCGATCTACCTGCCGCCGCTGCGCGAGCGCCGCGAGGACATTCCGGCGCTGGCCCGGCACTTCCTGGCGCGCTATAGCGAGGAAAACGACCGCGACCCGCCGGAGTTGACGCCCGCCCTGGAGAAACTCCTGCTGGCGCACGACTGGCCGGGCAACGTGCGCGAGTTGGAGAACTGCATGGAGCGGGCGGTGGTGCTGGCGGCGGGCAAGCCGTTGACGGCGGAGGTGCTGGCGTCGCCGGACCGCGCCCTGAAGCGCTGGCGCCCGCTGCGCGGCCGGCCGAACGACCTCGACGCCTTGATCCAGCAGGTGGTGCGCGTCGGCGTCCAGGCGGTGCCCGCCGAGGACGGCACCTTGTACGACCGCGTCGTGCGCGGCGTCGAGAAGGAGTTGCTGGCGCAGGTGATGCAAATATCCGACGGCGTCATCGTCAAGGCGGCGGCGCGGCTGGGGATCAACCGCAATACGCTCCAGAAGAAACTGACGGCGAAGGAGGGGCCGGAAGGGGCGGCGAGCGCCGAGTAGTCCGGGGGTGCGCTGCGCGACCCCCGGCTGGGATATTCAACCCCTTCGGGGCAGGGCTTCCAACATGGTTGTAAACCCAAGGTATCAAAGGCTTTGCGGCAACAGATCATGTGAACTAACGTCCACTGTCAGTCGGGCCTCGCCGTGGCCGAGGCGGGACATGCCGAAAACCACGGG
>JBBROG010000278.1:0-10393 GCA_038229635.1 Gemmatales bacterium | reverse complement strand
GGCTTCGCACCCGCGCGACACCGCGCGGGTGCGAAGCCGCAAGCGGCTAGGCGCGCCGCGCGGTGCGGATCACGATGTCGGCCACCGGCACGTCCGAGTGCCCGCCCTTCGTCCCCGTCTTGACCGCCTTGATTTTGTCGACCACGTCCAGCCCGTCCGTCACTTCGCCGAAGACGCAGTAGCCGACGCCGTCGCGCGAATTGGCGCGGTCGAGGAAGTCGTTGTCGGTCACGTTGATGAAGAACTGCGCCGAGGCGCTGTCCGGGGCCGACGTGCGCGCCATCGCCAGCGTGCCGCGCTTGTTCAACAGGCCGTTCGCCGACTCGTTCTTGATCTGGCCGCGCGTCGTCTTCTGCTTCATCCCCGGCTCGAAGCCGCCGCCCTGGACCATGAAGGTCGGGATGACGCGGTGGAAGACCGTGTTGTCGTAGAACCCGGCGTCGACGTAGTCGAGGAAGTTCTGGACCGTCAGCGGCGCCTTGTCAGCGTACAACGCGACGGTGAGGCTGCCGAGCGAGGTGTCGAGGACGACGGTGTTGCTCTGACTCATGGAAGGTTCTCTCGGCCTGCCGCTTCGCGCCCGCCGGACGGAACGCGGGCGCGAAACGGTGAGCATGGGGGTTACTTGGCGTCGCCGCGGCGCACCGACTTGATGACGACGTCCTTCGTCGGGGCGTTCGCGAGGGGCCGCCCCCGGTCGCCGCTCGTCTCCACTTTCTTGATTTTGTCGACGACGTCCATGCCGTCGGTCACCTTGCCGAAGACGGCGTAGCCGGCCGACCGCTCGCTGTGGTTGAGGAAGTCGTTGTCGGTGACGTTGATGAAGAACTGCGCCGTGGCGCTGTCCGGGTCGTTGGTGCGCGCCATGGCGAGCGTGCCGCGCTTGTTCGTCACGCCGTTCGACGCCTCGTTCTTGATCTGGTCCTTCGTCTTCTTCTCCTTGAAGCCCGCCTCCATGCCGCCGCCCTGGATCATGAAGTCGCGGCTCGAGTTCTCCTTGCCCATGACGCGGTGGAAGATCGTGTTGTCGTAGAACTTGTCGTCGACGTAGGCGAGGAAGTTCTTGACCGTGATCGGGGCCTTGTCCTCGAACAGCTCGATCTTGATCGTGCCCATCGACGTCTCCATGATGACGACCGGGTTGGCGGCCCGCGCGGCGGCCGAGCCGATCAGGGCGACGGCCAGCCCCAGCAACAGTGAACGCTTCATGGCGGCAACTCCTCAGAGGTCACGGGGTGCGGGCGACGACTCCGATTAAGGTATGGGCCGGGCGGCGCGGCGGAAACGGCGATCCTTTGCCGCTTGCGGCTTCGCACCACGGTGGCGCAAGTGCGAAGCCGCGAGCGGCAAAGGATCGCGAATGGTAAATTGAGGCGGCAAAATAGTTTGGGAAAAGTTTGACAACGGCACGGGCTTGGGCTAACTTAGGCTTCCCCATCAGGGATGAAGAGAGAGGCAAGGGGGCGCCAGCCTCCTGGGAATAACGCGCCGGCGCCCCGGCGAGCGGGGGGCGTAAGCCCCCCGATTCGTGGACGATGAATCATGAGCGAGAACGCCTTCCCCCGCCGCGACAAGAGGCAGCCCCGCGCCGGCCTCAAGCGCCTGCCGAACCGGCCGCTGACCTTCGACGCCCTCGAAGACCGCTGTCTCCTCAGCGGCACGATCACCGGCACCGTCTTCCAGGACTACGACGCCAACGGCGTCTTCGACCAGACGGCGACGATCAACAACACCGGCGGCTTCGGCACGACCGGCCTGGCCATCGACCGCGGCATCGGCAACGTCACCGTGACCGCCGTCGACGCCGCCGGCGCCGTGCGCGGCAGCGCCACGTCCGCCGCCAACGGCACCTACAGCCTCGCCGCCGCCGGCACCGGCCCGTATCGCTTGCAGTTCACCCTGCCCGGCGGCTTCCTGCCCGCGCCGCAGGGCGCCAGCGGCGGCGGGCCGACGCAGTTCGTCCCCGACGGCAACTCGGCCGGCGTCAACCTCGGCCTGGTGGTCCCGCAGGACTACGTCCAGGACAACCCCGACCTCGTCGCTACCTGCTACGTCCTCGGCGACCAGATCAGCGGGCCGAACAAGGACCACCCGGTCATCATCAGCTTCCCGTTCAACGCCGGGTCGAACGCCGCCAACGACGCCAACTCTTACGGCGTCGCGCCGGCGCACGCCCTCGCGGTGCCGGCGAGCGCCGTCGGCACCGTCTGGGGCCTCGGCTACGACGCCGCCAACCGGACGCTGTACGCGGCGTCGTACATGAAGAAGCACTCCGGCTTCGGCCCGAACGGCACCGGCGCGGTGTACGCCGTCAACCGCGACACCGGCGCCGTCAGCGTCCTCGCCGACTTGAACGCCCTCTTCGGCGGCGGCACCGCCGGCACGAACCCGCACAACACCGGCAACTACGCCGACGACAACTTCGACCAGAGCTTCGCCGCCGTCGGCAAGACGGCGCTCGGCGGGCTCGACGTCTCGCCCGACGGCGCCACCGTCTACGTGATGAACCTGGCCGACCGCCGCCTGTACGCCATTCCCACGGCGGGGCCGGTCAACACGGCGACGGTCAAGAGCGTGTCGATCCCGATCAACGCCCCCGGCGCCACCGGCACGAACGGCGCCGACCTGCGCCCCTTCGCCGTCCAGTATTACAAGGGGAAGGTCTACGTCGGCGTCGTCAACTCGGCGGAGACTACGCAGAGGGCCAGCGACCTGCTCGCTTACGTCTACACCGTCGACCCGACGACGCTGACGTTCAGCACGGCGCCGGTCTTCCAGATGGCCCTGAACTACCCGCGCGGCCGCACCCAGGCGCAGGCGGTCTTCCCGGCGGCGTGGAACCCGTGGGTAGCCACCTACGCGGCGACCGGGATGTTGATCGTCAACCAGCGCGTGACGGCCTTCCCGCAGCCAATGCTCACTGGCATCGCCTTCGACGCGGACGGCAACCTGGTCCTTGGCCTCCGCGACCGCTTCGGCGACCAGTCGGGTCCAAATCAGCCGGTCGAGCCGGGCACGTCCAGTTCCGGCAACTCCACCGGCGACACGCTGCGGGCGTTCATCCGGACCCCCGGCGACTTGACGTCGGGCTGGGTGCTGGAGAGCAACGGCCGCGGCCCCAACGGCGAAGGCGCCGCGCCGCAGAACACCGGCCAGGGGCCGGGCACCGTCAACGGCGTCCCCCTCGTCAACAACCCGGCGAACCAGGGCAACCCCGTCACCGGCAGCGGCGAGTTCTACTCGGGCGACAACCTCCCCGCGGCGGACCCGGCGAACTCCAAGACGCCGACGGGCAACGACCACGACGAATTGAGCCTCGGCAGCGTCCTCCAGTTGCCCGGACGGCCCGACGTGATCGTCAGCGCCTTCGACCCGGCCTTCGTCCTGGCCGCCTACAACCGCGGCGGCGTCCGCTTCCTGAACAACACCACGGGCGGCTTCGACAAGGGCTACGAACTCTACAACGACACCGACGCCGCCGCCTTCGCCAAGGCGAACGGCATCGGCGACCTGACCGTCTTTACCGACCCCGCCCCTATTCAGATCGGCAACCGCGTCTGGTCCGACGCCAATAACAACGGCATTCAGGACGCCAACGAGCCCGGCATCAACGGCGTGGCGGTGACGCTCCTCTACGCCGGCCCCGACGGCGTCTTCGGCAACGCCGACGACAAGACCTTCACCACGACCACGGCCGGCGGCGGCGTCTACCTGTTCGACGGCTCCGACGTCGTCGGCGGCGTCGTCCCCGGCGGCAAGTATCAGGTCCGCATCGACAAGACGCAGGCGGCGCTCGCCGGCACCACGCTCAGCCCGGCCAACCAGGGCACCGACGCCACGGTCAACTCCAAGGCGACGACGTCGGGCAACCTCGCCGTCATCGCCGTGACCGCCGGCGTGCCGGGCCAGAGCGACCAGACGCTCGACGCCGGCTTCAACCCCCAGGCGACCGCGTCGCTCGCCGGCAAGGTGTTCCGCGACGACAACGACAACGGCACGCAAGACACCGGCGAGCCCGGCCTCGGCAGCGTCATCGTCGCGCTGACCGGCACCGACGTCAACAGCCAGCCGGTGAATCTCCAACTCGCCACCGCCGCCGACGGCAGTTATATTTTCACCGGCCTGCTCGCCGGCACCTACACCGTCACGGAGACGCAGCCGCCGCAGTACAGCGACGGCAAGGACACCGTCGGCAGCTCCGGCGGCAACCTCGGCAACGACGTCATCAGCGTCATCGTCCTCAATGCCGGCGTGCAGGCGGCCGGCTACACCTTCGGCGAGCGCGGCACGTTCCTGTCCGGCACCGTCTACGTCGACGCCAACCGCAACGGCGCCCTCGATGGCGGCGAAGCCGGCCTCGCGGGCGTGACGCTGACGCTCAAGGACGGCAGCGGCACCACCCTCGGCACCACGACGACCGCCGCCGACGGCAGCTACCGCTTCGACAACCTCCAGGCCGCGAACTACAGCGTCGTCGAGACGCAGCCGGCCGGCTTCGGCAGCAGCACGCCGAACACGCTCGCCGTCACCGTCACGCTCGCCGGCCTGCCGAACCAGAATTTCGGCGAAACCGCAGGCAGTATCGGCGGCACCGTCTACCGCGACGACAACAATAACGGCCTCAAGGACGCCGGCGAGCCGGGCCTCGGCGGCGTGACGGTCTCCCTCACCAGCACGCCCGCCGCCGGCGGCAATGTCAACCTTTCGACGACTACGGCGGCGGACGGAACGTACCTCTTCGACGGCCTCGCGCAGGGGACGTACACCGTCACGGAGACGCAGCCGGCGGCGTACAACGACGGCAAGGACGCGGTCGGCAGTTCGGGCGGCACGCTCGGCAACGACGTCGTCAGCGCCATCGCTCTCGCGGCGTCGGCCCAGGCGACCGGCTACAACTTCGGCGAGCGCGGCACGACGCTGTCCGGCGTCGTCTACGTCGACGCCAACAAGAACGCCGTCCTCGACGCGGGCGAATCCGGCCTTTCGGGCGTGACGCTCACGCTCAAGAGCGATGCGGCCACGGTCGCCACGACGACGACCGCCGCCGACGGCAGCTACTCCTTCACGAACCTCGCGGCCGGCGCCTACAGCGTCGTCGAGACGCAACCGCCGGCCTACGGCAGCAGCACGCCGAACACGCTCGGCGTAACCGTCCCGCTCGCCGGCGCGACGAACCAGAACTTCGGCGAGACCGGCGGCAGCCTCGCCGGCAAGGTGTTCCGCGACGACAACGACAACGGCACCCAGGACACCGCCGAGCCGGGCCTCGTCGGCGTGACGGTCTCTCTCAGCGGCACCGACGCCAACAACCAGCCCGTCAGCCGCGCGACGACGACCGGCCTCGACGGCTCGTTCTTGTTCGCGACGCTGCCGCAGGGCACTTACACCCTGACGGAGACGCAGCCGGCGCAGTACGCCGACGGCAAGGACACCCTCGGCAACGCCGGCGGCACGGCGGGCAACGACACGTTCGCGAACATCGCGCTCGGCTCCGCCGTCGACGGCACCGGCTACACCTTCGGCGAGCGCGGCACGACGCTTTCGGGCCTCGTTTATGTCGATAGTAACGTCAACGGCGTCAAGGACGCGGGTGAGACGGGCCTGGCAAACGTGACGCTGACGCTGCGCGACCCGAACGGCATCGTCCTCGCCAGCACCGCCACCGCCGCCGACGGCTCGTACAGCTTTATGAACCTGGCGGCGGGTCCGTACACGGTCGCCGAGACGCAGCCGGTGGGCTACGGCAGCAGCACGCCGAATTCGCTGCCGGTCAACCTGCCGACGACCGGGCTGCCGAACCAGAACTTCGGCGAGACGACGGCGAGCCTCGCCGGCAAGGTCTACCGCGACGACAACAACGACGGCGTGCAGGGTCCGGCCGAGCCGGGCATCGCCGGCGTGACGGTCACGCTCGCCGGCACCGACGCCAACAACCAGACGGTCAGCAAAACGACGACGACCGGCCTCGACGGCTCATACCTGTTCGCCGGCCTGGTGCAGGGCGTCTACACGCTCACCGAGACGCAGCCGGCCAACTACAACGACGGCTCCGACGCCCTCGGCAGCGCCGGCGGTACGCTGAGCAACGACGTCGTCAGCGCCATCCCGCTCGGCACCGGCTTCGCCGGCACCGGCTACAACTTCGGCGAGCGCGGCACGACGCTGTCCGGCGTCGTCTACGTCGACGCCAACGCCAACGGCACGCGCGAAACCGGCGAGAACGGCCTGCCGAGCGTGACTCTGACCGTTCGCGACGGCAACGGCAACGTCCTGGCCAGCACGACGACCGGGCCGGACGGCTCGTACCTCTTCAGCGCCCTTTTGCCCGGCACTTACGCGCTCGCCGAGACGCAGCCGGCCGGCTACGGCAGCAGCACGCCGAACACGTTCAACGTCACCGTGCCGCTGGCGGGCCTGCCGAACCAGAACTTCGGCGAGACGACAAGTAGTCTCGCGGGCAAGGTGTTCCGCGACGACAACAACGACGGCACCCAGAACGGCACCGAGCCCGGCATCGGCAGCGTGACGCTGACACTCACCGGCACCGACGCCAACAGCCAGGCCGTCAGCAAGACGGCGACCAGCGCCGCCGACGGCACCTTCTCCTTCACGGGTCTTCTTCAAGGGACGTACACCCTGACGGAGACGCAGCCGGCCGGCTTCAGCACGGGCAAGAACACCGCCGGCAGCGCGGGCGGCACGTTCGCCGGCGACGTCGTCAGCGGCATCACCCTGCCCGCCGGCACCGCCGCCGCCGGCTACACCTTCGGCGAGCAGGCGGTCACGGGGACTACCGCCGTCTCGGGCTTCGTCTTCATCGACAACAACGCCAACCAGGCGCGCGACACCGGCGAGCCGGGCATTTTGGGCGTGACCGTGACGCTGAAGGACGGTGGGGGCGCTACGGTCGGGACCGCGACCACTGGCGCCGACGGCTCCTACGCCTTCAACAGCGTCACGCCCGCCGCCTACACGATCGTCGAGACGCAGCCGGCCGGCTTCGGCAGCAGCACGCCGAACACGCTGGCCGTCGTCGTCCCGTCCGCCGGCCTGACGAATCAGAACTTCGGGGAGACGACAAGTAGTCTCGCGGGCAAGGTGTTCCGGGACGACAACAACAACGGCACCCAGGACACCGGCGAGCCCGGCATCGGCAGCGTGACGCTGACACTCACCGGCACCGACGCCAAGAGCCAGGCCGTCAACAAGACGGCGACCAGCGCCGCCGACGGCTCTTACTCCTTCACGGGTCTTCTTCAAGGGACGTACACCCTGACGGAGACGCAGCCGACCGGCTTCAGCACGGGCAAGAACACCGCCGGCAGCGCGGGCGGCACCTTCGCCGGCGACGTCGTCAGCGGCGTCGCCCTGCCCGCCGGCACCGCCGCCACCGGCTACACCTTCGGCGAGTTGGCGACGACCGGAAGCGTGTCCGGCGTCGTCTTCATCGACGCCAACGCCAACCAGGCGCGCGACGCCGGCGAGTCCGGCCTCGGCGGCGTCACGCTGACGCTCAAGGACAGCAACGGCGCCACTGTCGCCACGACCACGACGGCGGCCGACGGCACCTACTCCTTCAACAACCTGACGCCGGGCAACTACCAACTCGTCGAGACGCAGCCGACGGGCTACGGCAGCAGCACGCCAAACACGCTGAACGGCGCCGTCCCGGCCGGAGTCGTCCCCAACCAGAACTTCGGCGAGACGACAAGCAGTCTGGCGGGCAAGGTGTTCCGCGACGACAACAACGACGGCACCCAAAACGGCACCGAGCCCGGCATCGGCAGCGCCACGCTGAACCTCACGGGGACGGACGCCAACAGCCAGGCCGTCACCAAGACGACCACGACCGCCGCCGACGGCAGCTTCTCCTTCACGGGTCTCCTTCAGGGGACGTACACCATCAGCGAGCCGCTGCCGTCGGGTTTCACCAACGGCAAGGTGACGGTCGGCAGCGCCGGCGGCACGTCGGCCACGGCGGGCGGCACCGACACCGTCTCCGCCATCCCCCTCCCCGCAGGCACCGTCGCCACCGGCTACACCTTCGGCGAGCAGGTGGTCGCGGGGACGACGACGGTCTCGGGCTTCGTCTTCATCGACGGCAACGCCAACCAGACGCGCGACACCGGCGAGCCGGGCATCCCCGGCGTGACCGTGACGCTGAAGAACAGCGGCGGCACGACGGTCGGCACAGTCGCCACCAGCCCCGACGGCTCCTACACCTTCAACAACGTCGCCCCAGGGACGTACAGCCTCGTCGAGACGCAGCCGACCGGCTACGCGGCCGACACGCCACTCACGCTCAACGCCACCGTCCCGGCCGCCGGCCTGCCCAACCAGAATTTCGGCCAGAAGGCGAGCAGTCTCGCGGGCGCGGTCTTCCTCGACAACAACAACAACGGCACACCCGACGCCGGCGAACTCGGCCTCGTCGGCGTGACGCTGACGCTCACCGGCACCGACGCCAACAACCAGACGGTCAACAAGACGACGGCGACCGCCAATGACGGCAGTTTCTTCTTCGCCAATCTGCTCCAGGGGACGTACACCCTGACGGAGACGCAGCCCGGCGGCCTCAACAGCGGCAAGAACACCGCCGGCAGCGCGGGCGGCACGCTGACCGGCGACGTCGTCAGCGCCATTACCCTGCCCGCGGGCACCGCCGGCGCCGGCTACCTCTTCGCCGAAGTGCCGCAGAACCCGAGCATCACCGGCTTCGTCTTCCTCGACAGCAACGGCAACGGGACCAAGGACGCGGCCGAGCCGGGCCTCGCCGGCGTCGCGATGACTCTGAAGGACACCGCCGGCAACACGGGCGCGACGGCGACGACCGCCGCCGACGGCAGCTACACATTCCTCAACGTGCCGCCCGCGAACTACTCCATCGTCGAGACGCAGCCGGTCGGCTTCGGCAGCAGCACGCCGAACACGCTCAACGTCACGCTGACCGCCGCCGGCCTGACGAATCAGAACTTCGGCGAGACGGCGAGCAGCCTCGCGGGCAAGGTGTTCCGCGACGACAACAACAACGGCGCGCAAGACACCGGCGAGCCCGGCGTCGCCGGCGTGACGCTGACGCTCACCGGCACCGACGCCAACAGCCAGGCCGTCAACAAGGCGACGACGACCGCCGCCGACGGCACTTACTCCTTCGGCGCCCTGCTTCAGGGGACGTACACCCTGACGGAGACGCAACCCGCCGGCCTCAACAGCGGCAAGAACACCGCCGGCAACGCGGGCGGCACGTTCGCCGGCGACGTCGTCAGCGGCATCGCCCTGCCGGCCGGCACCGCCGCCATCGGCTACACCTTCGGCGAAGTGACGCCCCCGCCGACCTCGACCGTCTCGGGCGTCGTCTTCCTCGACGCCAACGGCAACGGCACGCGCGACGCCGGCGAGGCGGGCCTTGGCGGCGTGACGCTGACGCTCAAGAACAGCAGCGGCGCCACGGTCGCCACGACCACGACGGCGGCCGACGGCACCTTCAAGTTCAACGGCGTGACGCCGGGCAACTACCAGCTCGTCGAGACGCAGCCGGCCGGCTTCGGCAGCAGCACGCCGAACGCGCTGGCGATCAGCGTGCCGGCCGGCGGCCTCGTCCTCAGCCAGAACTTCGGCGAGGTGGCGGCGCCGGTCATCAGCAAGGCGCAGCTGCTTGCCAGCACCGTCCCCCTGAACGCCGCGCCCGCGCCGGATCTGGCGCCCTTCGTCAGCCGGCTCTACACCGACTTGCTCCAGCGGACCGCCTCGGCGAGCGAAGTGAGCGCCCGCGTGGCTCAGTTGCAAGCGGGCCTGTCGCCGAAGGATCTGGCCCGGAGCGTCTGGACGTCGCCGGAACACCGCGGCATCCAGGTCGATAACTTCTACCACCAGTTCCTCGGCCGCAACGCCGACCCGGCTGGGCGCGCCGGCTACGTCAACGCCCTGCTGAACGGCCTCAGCGAGGCCGACGCCATCACGGCGTTCGTCACCTCGCCGGAGTACACGGCGAAGCACCCCGACGCGGCGAGCTTCGTGAGCGCGCTGTACACCGACATCCTCGGCCGGGCGGCGGACGACGCCGGCAAGGTGTTCTGGGTGGGGCAAGTGGCGAGCGCCGGCCGCGCGGCGGTGGCGAAAGCGACCCTGACTTCGACGGAGTGCAACCAGAAGCTGGTGAACGACTACTTCCGGCTCTTCCTCGGCCGCGCCGCCGACCCGGCCGGCCTCTCGTTCTGGGTGTCGCGGCTCCAGGCGGGTGTGTCGTTCGCCGAGGTCGGCTGGTGCATCCTCGGCTCCGACGAGTACCTGGCGCGGCGCTGAGGTTTGCCGTGTTCGTCCGAGCCGCGCACGCAGCGCAGCGGAGTAAGCGGCCCTACCCGCTGGGAGGACCGCTTACTCCGCTGCGCTGCGT
>JBBROG010000277.1:0-10407 GCA_038229635.1 Gemmatales bacterium | reverse complement strand
GGGCGGCCGAGCGGATCACGTCGTCGAAGGGCTTGGTGTCCATGGTGCATGACCTCGCGGGCGATGAGAGGACACACTACGATTCGGCGGGCCGCTGGAAAGCCCGTCCACGGGTAATTCTCAACTCGCCCCTCGCCTTAACTCTGCGCGTCGCCCGGCCTCCTCACCCGTCAGCCGCGCTCGCCCTGAAACAGCCGCGCCGTGGCGCCTCGGCTCCAGCCGCCGCCGAAAGATCCCCTCCTCCCGCCGGATTTGCGTAACTTGCCGGCCCCGTGTAAAACAAGATTCCAGACCCCCGCTGTTCATTTCCTTGTCTGCTCCGGTAGAACGCGACCGTTTCCCCACCTCGCCGTCGGTTCCGTAGCCGCCCCCGCGCGCGGGGGCCGCGCCGGAACCCGTGGTGCATGAACGGAGAAGGTTCTCCAGGTTTCTTCCTTCCCCAGGCAGTTACGACGCCGGCTACCCGCGTCCCTCGTTGCCCTCCGAGGGGCGACACCGGCGCACGCGCGTCCCTCTCGGGATAGCGCCACCCGTCGCAAAGCGAAAGAGAGAGGCGTCTCAACCCTGACCCGTCGCCCGGGCCGGCCGGATACCTCCGGCCGGCCTTGTCCCATTTCGGAGGTACTTTGCCATGTTCCACCAGTGCGGCGAGGATCCCGAGAAGCTTCTGGCCCGGCCGACCAGGAAGCTCCGAGGCCGGACGTCCCACCTCCTCGTCGAGGGAAACGACAAACTCGGCGGACTCGTGTGGGCCTTCAGCATCCCGGCCGCCCGCACCTGCCCCGGCATGACGCCCTGCTGCGCCAGAGAGTGTTACGCCCGCCAAAGTCGCTTTCGCTTTCCCGCCGTGAAGGCGGCGCTGCGGCGGAACCTCGCCGCCGCCCGGCGCGAGGACTTCGCCTGGCGGATGGCCCGCGAGATCGCGGCCCGGAACGTCCGCACCCTTCGCGTCCACGTCGCCGGCGACTTCTTCGCGCCGGCCTACGTCGGCAAGTGGGTCGGCGTGGCGCGGGCGTGCCCGGGGGTCAGGTTCTTCGCCTACACCCGCTCCTGGCGGGTCGAGGCGATCCGGGGGCCGCTGGAGGTGTTCGCGTCACTGCCGAACGTTCGCCTCTGGTACAGCGCCGACCGCGACACGGGGCCGCCTCCCGCGGTCCCCGACGGCGTGCGCGTGGCCTGGCTCGAGACCGAGGCGGACGAGGAGGTGCCCGACGCGGCGGACCTCGTCTTCAGGCCGCGCCGGCTGCGGAAGACGCCGAACCCGCGCGTGCCCCTCCCCCTGGTCTGCCCGGCCGACGCGGACGGCCCCGGGAAGGTCACGTGCGGCTCGTGCGGGGAATGCTGGCGGTAGGTTTTTCCTGCGGTTCTTTGGCCCGACTTGCACCACGGGCCTCTTCTCTTGCCTCGAAAAAGCCCCCCTCGACGTCGTCGAGGGCACGTGGCCTGGCACCGAGACGGACGCCGAGGTTCGAGAGGCCCTTGATCGGTTGTCATCGTGTCGCCACTCCCGCGGCCCCTCAAGCCGCACACGGCGGTCTTGCCATCCTTATGGGTTCTCGGGGTCAAGGACCGTGAGCCCCTCCAGCCGCGCCACCGTCAGGAGCACGCGGTCCGCCGTTACCAAGGAATCGAGCATTCCTCGACTCCGCAAATCCAACGCGACGGCCAACGGGAGGGAATCGAGCGTGTGCAGGCCGTGCGTGGGGCCGTACTGCTGGAGCAGCCACAAGGCCTCCTGAGATTGTTTCACGAGTAGCCGCACGACAACGGGCGTACGCGTCCGGCGAATCACGTCCTTGACAGGTCGAGTATGCTGGTGGCTCGTCCCTCTTCTCGTGAGGAGCCGCCATGCCCTCGTCCTCGTCCCGACCCGGCCGCCCGCCCGACCCCGCCACCTGCCAGCGCTGGCAGCAGCGCCTCGAACGCTTCCGCCGCAGCGGCCTGTCCGTCCCCGCCTTTTGTGACCACGAGGGCATCTCCGCCGCGTCCTTCTACGCCTGGCGATGCCGCTTGCAGCACGACCCCGCTCCGCCCACCTCCGACACGCCCCGCCTCGTCCCCGTCCGACTCGTCACCCCATCCGCTGGCGCCCCGGTCGAATTGCTCCTCCCTTCCGGCCTGGTCCTACGGTTGTCCCCGGATACCGACCTGGATTGGCTGCGGCAGCTGCTCGGCCTGCTGGGGGTCGCGCCGTGCTGACTCTGCCGCCGTCGGTCAAGATCTGGTGTGCCACGATACCGACCGATTTACGCCGGGGCTTCGACGGGCTGGCCGCCTTAGTCCGCTCGGAGGTTCTCGGCGACCCGCTGTCGGGCCACCTGTTCGTCTTCCACAACAAGAGGGCCGACCGACTCAAGATCCTCTACTGGGACCGCGACGGCTTCGCACTCTGGTACAGACAGAGCAGCCACCGCACTGCTCCCATGAGCTAGACAGGTCGTCAGCGGCGTCCTGCCGTGAACGACTCGATGTCAGTCTCCCCCGAGAGCAGGAACTGCCAGAAGCTCGCGTGGCGGTAGCGGAGAGTCTGGCAGATGCTCAGTAGCAGCAGGTAGTCGCGGATGCCGGATTCTGTAAAGGGGGTGCCCATCGTCTTGCGCCGGGACACGAACCGCTTGATCGCGTTCTCGGCGTTGTTGTTGTTCCACGGGACGCCGTCGTAGTCGAGGAAGGTAAAAAGCTTGTCCCGGCATTTCATCAGGCGGTGCTGATAGTGCCTGGCCAACTCTGACTCGTAACTTGCCCGGGACTCCGCGGCGTAGTAGCGGTCCACCTCCCTCTTGTGCTTGTGGAGGTAGTACCTCTTCAGGCCGTACCGATCGATCGTCTCCACCACTGCCTGAAGGAGTCCGGTGAACCGGGCGGCTTGCCGCTTCAACTCCTCGTCGAACGGGTGGTGCAATAGGTCATCGTTGAAGTCGCGGATTAGGTGAATGAGGCACTTTTGCTGCGGGCAGTCCAGGGAGTCGTAGGCCGCGTAGAAGTCCGATACGAGGACGCCCTCGAACCCCGCGAGCGTCTCTCGTGCCGTATCCCCGTCCCGGGTGGGGGCGTACACATAGACGACGGTTTCTGGCGTGGCGAAGACCCACACGTAGCCGTCGCTGCTCAGCCCCTTGATCTTCACCTTGGTCTCGTCGGCATGTACCAGCCGGCCGCTCCGCAGAGCAGACAACAGCGACTCATACGTGCCCTGGTAGTGGTCCACGACCCGTTGCCGCACTTTCGACAGAGAGCCAGACGGCATCGGGATGCCGAACAGGTCGTCGAGGGCTTCGCCCAAGGCGTCGTACGTGAGCCGTAGCGAGACGGTGGCGTACGCGACCCAGCTGCACAGCACCCAACCATACTTGTGGGAAGAGACGGCCAGGTAGTCGTCGGGCAGCAGGGTTTTCCAGCACTTGCGGCAGCGATACCGCCTGACCTTGTACCTCGTCACCCATCGCTTCATCCCGCCGCGGAACGGCTTCAGGTCGATGACGAGTTTCTGGTAGCGGGAGTGCTGGTCAAAGCCCCTTGAGCCGCAGTGAGGGCAGACAACCGGGGTCCCACACTCGACCTCTTGGTTGACCTTCCAGAGCCGCCGCTTCGGCCGCTTCTTGGACCGGACGATCTTCCTCACGCCCGGGCTGGTGCGGCAGATCACCTTGTCCCGCTGGTAATCGAAGTAGGCACACTTCGTGATGCGGGCGAACTCGGGCAGGGCGAACCGCGGGGTGCCGTACCTGTGGCGGTACTGGCGATCAAGTCCCGCCACGTCGGCAACACGCGGCCCCGGGCCGTCGGCCGAAGGTGGGCGTTCGCAGCCGAGGGACCGGAGCATCTCCACAACGCTCTCCAGGGCCGAACAATCCTCTTCGTTGTAGGTGAGCAGCTTTTGCTTGAGGGACTCGTCCCCGGTCGCCTCCCAGGCGCACCGCCAGGCAATAGACTTCAGCCCGGAGGCATCCGAGGCCGACCACCTAAAACCCAGGCAGCCGGCCACGCTCTTCAGATCGTTGAAGTAGACTGGGAAGTAGACGTGGGCGTAGATCAGCGACAACACGTTGACACTCCGAGACCTGACCCTGGCGAGCACTTGCGTGTCGCCGCCGTGGCGGGCCTCCATCCGGTCGAAGAAGCGCGACTCGTAGCTTCCATAGTGGAATAGGACGAAGTCCTCCACGGCCCCCAGCGCCTGCAGAAAGGACGCCCAGACGGAAGCCTCGTCGGCCTGCCCGTCCGCCCAGAAGGACAGCCGGCGTCGCGTGCCGCCTTCCGCGATGGTCAGGCCGATCAGGTAGTACCGGTCCTCATCCGGCAGCCCTTCCACGTCCAGGTAGAGCCTAGCTCTGCCGTCGGGCAACTCGGGCCTCCGGGCAACGTAAACGGTGCCCTCGCGGACGGCCAACGCCTGCAGCGCGTGGTCGTGCTTTTTCCCCGCCCCCTCCGCGGCCCGCTTCATCCGCCCGGGGCGGAACGTGTACGAGTACTGGGTGACGGTGAAGATGCCCCGACTGATTAGCCTCGCGACCTCTTTGGGGGAGAGCCCGCCGAGGAGACTCAGATCGTCCTTCTCCACCGCCGCGGCACGGCACTGCCGGCGGAACTCGCACTCCGAGCAGTGCCTGTTCAAGACCAGCCGAGGCGACGCTTCCCCGGCCCGCAGTTGCCGGAGTTCGTCCAGCAAGCGCTCGGCCTGGCGCGGGTCAGGGCTGAGGCGCACGCGCGTCTCCCGAGGCTCCCGGCCGTGCCAGATGATGCCACGGCCGGGAGCCCTTCCCTGGAGGCATGAAAGAAGTAGCCCGTACACGTCCAGCAAGGCCCGCTGCTGCTTGCGCACCTGCCGGCTCTGGGAGAACAACACGGGCACGTAATGGAAGTCCCCAATGTTCGAGGCTCCCGGCGCACGCTTCAGGCCGTCGAAGGCCAGGACGAGATCGCCATCCTCCAGAGTGGCGCCGAGGATGAATACGGCGCCCTGTTTCAGGGTGTCCGGGGTGAGGACCACGTCCCTCTTGACCTCTTCCGAAGGGTGGCAGGCGAGGATCGCGGCAATGGCCCGGCGCCTCCCTTCGTCTCGCTTCTTGGCGAGCAGGAGTTCGTACTCGGACAGGGTGCCCTGCTCTCCGACGAGCTTGAGATGGGCCTTATACCGGCAGTTCAGGGAAGACTCGATGATGTCCCGAGTAATACTGGTCGCCATGATGCCACCCTCGGGGGCGACTCCGCGCTACCTCCGTGCCAAGCGTTTGAAGAGACGGGCACAACTCCCTGACCTACGTGGTTCACCGGAGGCGTACCAACGGGCCGGCGGCGGCGGAGGTCGGCAAAGATTCGCCCCCGCCACCCTTATTACCCGCGCATCAGTCCACCGCCAGCACCTTGAGAAACTCCCCAAGTGCGGCCTGCTCGGCAGGTGAAAGTCCCTCGACCGGGCGAGCCCGGGACGCAAACCGCAGGGCCGCCGAATTCCGTTTCGGGGAGGGAGTGCCGTGCAGGCCGGCGACCGCGAGCAATCTCTCGCAGGGAAGGTCGATGGCCGTCGCCAGGAGGCTAATCACGTCCCGCGTATTCGGCATCCGAAGCCCCCGCTCCAGGTCGACGAGCGCGGCCTCGGTCACACGGGCCAGGCGCAGGAGCGCTTCGACGGTGAGCCCCTTTTCACGCCGCCTCAGCTCGATGAGCTTGCCAAGCGCCATCAGCTCCGGACTTCTTTCGTTCCGCTCGATGGCCCCGACCTTGGCGGCCAACCCGCCCACAGCAATCGTGGCGTTGTCCTCGCGCTCCGTCATCCGCGTTACCCACTCCCCCGCGCCGATGTCTGCGTCATGGCCTGTCCACCTTTTCATTTTTCCTCAAGCGGCGGCTACGGTTCGTCGGCGGAGCACAGGCCTACTCGTAGGCGGGTATCGCGGAAGGAAGTCCGACCCGCATGAAGAACCGGGCGAAGGCCTGCGAGAAGTGCTCAAGGAACGGCGACTGCAAACGCCACCGCGGGCCGAGCGACTCGGCGTGCCGTGCGAGGTACGCGAATGGCAGGCTGTGGATCTGCCGAAAGTCTACGACCAGGGCCAGCCGGTTGTTGGCGGGTTCCTCCGGCGAGGCCAGGAGGTGGAGGCCCTCGACCCGGCCCTTGCGCACCTGCTCCCACTGCCCCTTCTTCTTGAAGGTCGAGTTCACCTCCTCGAAGCGGCTGACCGAGTGGATGGGGCAAAGCGCTACAAACCCCGCCTTGAGGTTGGCCAGGTCGCAGCTCTGCGTAACGATCACAAGGTCAGCCGTGTCGATCTCGACCACCCCGGTGTTGGCCGACCCGTACTCCGGCGGGAAACGGGGCACACGGCACGCGGGGAGAAAGTCCCCTTGCGACAGGACGGCACCCTCCGCGCGAATCCAGTAAGGCGTCATTCCGTCGCCTCGTCCGGTTCGAGGTCGTAAGGAAGCGGCGGCAGCACTCGGCCGGGGAGAAACCGCGTCTCCACGACCGCGACCGTCTTGAGAGGGACCGAGGAGTAGCCGGGCGGCTCCAGGCGTTCGGACGATTCCTCGAAACCCTCCGGAAAATCACCGACCGGGCCGGGCCTCTGTTGGGGGTGTGCTTGACGACCGAGGGTGACTCGGAGCGAGTCGAGCACGAGAGCCTCGACGCCAAGGCCAGTTCCGGCGGCGCAGTCCTGAAGGGCTTTTTCGAGGTCCGGGGGGAGCTGAATGGTAAGGGTCATCAAGGCCTCCTGCGGCACGAGTCTTCTCGGCACGCGCCCAGTATACCACGGGCAAGACCTCGGGTGGAACCGGGAGCCAGCGTGGCGGGCCCATACCGCCTGCCTCAGCGTCGAGCGTCGTGCGCTTCACCCCCGACGGGAAGAAACTGATCTCCGGCGACGAGAACGAGCCGCTGTACGTCTGGGACCTGGGGTCGGGGAAACGGCTACACTCCTTGGGCCGCTTCGGCGACGACCGCATGTTCGCCCTGTCGCGCGACGGCCGGCTCGTGGCCTGGGTCAACCGCGACGCGGGCGGGGCGCGGGGCGAATACACGGTCCCCGTCACCGACGTGACGACCGGGAAGGAGGTCCACGTCCTGCACAAGGCGGCCGGAGGCCGGGCGCCGTTCCACGGGGCGCTGGCGCTCGCCCCCGACGGGACGACCCTCGCCGGCGGGGTGCAGGACGCGATTTACCTCTGGGACCTCGCGACCGGCAAGGAGCTGCGCCGGTGGGTTGCCGACCCGCGCCAGGTTACGGCGTTGGCCTTCGCGGCGGACGGCAAGGCCCTCGCCTCGTCCGGCGCCGACACGCCGATCCGGCTCTGGGACCCCGCGACCGGGAAAGAGGTGGCGGCGACGGCGGGGCATCGCGGAGCGGTGGGGGTCGTCCTCTCGCCCGACGGACGCCACGCCGCGGCTCTGGGACGTGGCCACGGGCCGGGCGCTGGGCATCCTGGCCGGCCACGGGGGCGCCGTCAGCGCGGCGGCGCTTTTCCCGGACGACAAGGCGCCGGTCGCGGCCGGCGGGGACGAGACCATCCGAGTTTGGGACGTGGATGGTGGCAAGGAACTGCGCCGCTGGCCGGCGATTCATGACCGGCACCCGCCCCGTCGTAAGGATTGGGGGCGGCCCGGTGAGGCCCGCGCCTTTGCGGGCGCGGACGTCGCGTTCAACGAGTTGGTGGACGTAGGCGTTAATCCAAGGAACCGGTCGCGGTGGTCGAAGCAGAAGAACACGCCAGTACGCGCCCTCTCCTCCGTTCACCGAGTACGCGCCGGTGTACGGGCCGGGATACGTACACCCAGGGCAGTGCATAAGGTGTAGGGCATTCGGGCCGAAACCGTCGCCGGAGAACGCGCAGAAGAGGCGGGCCGGATACGGGCGGTACGACGCTGCCGGTGTACGCGACCGGGCGGTCGGGCACCTGCCCATCGATCGCGCCGGAAGCCCCGCGGAACGGAGGTCGCGGGGTTCACGGCCGACCACTTCGCGATTTCGGCAGGTTGTGGCCAGGGTGCTTCCTCGGCCCCTGGCGAACTACCGGCCCGTTCCCGGCCGGCAACCCACTCCGGCCCTCCCGAAGGGCCGCCCCCAAACCCAGGCATAATCGGCAAAGTTGCCATTCCCGCCACAATCGGCAGGCCCGGCATTCATTCGCCAATCCGCGCAATCCCTTCGGATGCGCGACCTTACCCATCCTGGCGCGGGTCGCGTACAACCGAGGCTCGTCAGCCGCCGGGCCGACCGCCGAACGGTCGTCCCCTCACAACGGCTGCCGGCTCCTCCCCACCCACGCCCGGCCTGAGAGTGAGACGGCGGAAGAACCGCGCGGGCCGACCGCTGATTCGGATCCCTGAAGGTTGGTTTGCCGACGCGGGTGTGAGACGTTTACGGGCGTGCCGCGCGCCTGAGACCGCGCGGCGGCTTCGCCGCCGTTCCGACAAGGAGGGAACGCCTATGGCCCTGAGCATCATGGGGGATCAACTCGAGCCGACGACGGGCTCCCACGGGGCCGACATCGCTTCGCAGCGGATCGACGACCTCGACCGCGAGTGCCTGCGCTTCGCGCTGGAGCGCGCCGCGGGGGGCGGCACCGCCGTCAATCTCGGGTGCGGTTACGGGGCCCAAGGGTTTCGCCTCGGCTGTCTCGGGGTCGGCGTTTGGATGTTCGACCTCCTCGACCTCTCCGCGCCGGTCGAGCTGTTCAACGGCGTCCTGCGCCTCCCGCGCCCGGTTCACTACCGCCAGAAGGATGTCGTGACTTTGGAGGAAGCCGACCTGCCGGGGCGCTTCGACATCCTCTACTCGCAGCGCTTCCTCCATTACCTCCCCTTCGACGTCGCGTGTCGGGTTCTGGCGCTCGTCGCGGGCAAGATGCCGCCGGAAGGCCGGGCGTTTCTGTCCGCCTCGGGGATCGGCTCCGAACTCGGGGTCGGCTACCCGCACGCGGCCCGCCCGGTCGAGGCCCGGTACGCCGCACTGGAACGGGGCCAGGCGGACAAACATCACATTCGCGAACCGGTGTGCCTTTATTCCGAAGCCGACCTGGTCGCGCTGTGCGCGCGCGCCGGCCTCCGGCCGGTCTCCACCCACCGCTCGACGTTTGGCAACGTCAGGGGGGTCTTCGGGAAATGATCACGTGGACGACGGAGCTGGCGCGCGGCACGCTGAACACGCTGGGGCGCTTCATGAGCCGCCCCGAAGACGCCAAGGCGCGGGCGGCGGTGCGCCGCATCGAGACCCAACTCGGCCTGGGGAGGCTCTTAGATGAACACGGCACGTGGACGGAGGCCGCGCGGGAGCTGAGGGCGAAACTGGAGGGCTTCCTCCGCGCGTCGGAGGAACTCCCCCAACCGGGCCGGGGCGTGCGTTCCCGGGACCGCACGGTCCTCGTCGTCGGTTCCGCCCACCTCGACGTCTACTGCGATTACGACCCGGCCGGGAGCGACGTCCTCGACAAGATCGGGGACGTCACGATCTGGGTGGGCGGCTGCGGGTACAACGTCGCCGCGAACCTGGCGCGGCGGCAGGTGCCGACCGCCTTGTACACCTACCTGCCCCCGTGGTCCGTGGCCTCCGACTTCGTCGAGCGGCAGTGTCATTCCCTGGGCGTCAACACGAGGTTCCTCTTGCGCGCGGGGGTGAAATCGGCCGACCCGGCCTTCGTCGGCTACCGCTGCGCGGGCGAACTGGCGGGCGCGGTGACCTCGACCCTCGTCGACAAAGTGCCCCTCGACGAGGCGCAACTCCGCCCGGCCGTCGAGGAGTCGTGTCTGGTCGTCGCCGAGTGTAACCTGACGCACGAGCAAGTAAGGCTGGTGGCCCGGGTGGCGAAGGCGCTGGCAAAACCCCTGTTCCTCGCGGGGGTCTCGGAGCCGAAAGCCGGGCGGGTGCTCGAGGCGTACCGAGAGGACCTCGGCCCCTGGGCCTTCGAGTTATTCGCCGTCAACGAGCGCGAGGCGGACAAGGTATTCCCCCTTTCGTGGCGTGAGACGGCCTCGGGAGCCTGGTGCCGCCACGTGAGGAGCAAGAACGTGCTCGTGACGCGCGGCGCCGCCGGGTAAGACGTGGACACCGCGGGCGGTGACCGCCTTCATTTTGACCCGCCCCCCGTGCGCCACGTCGTCTCTCTGACCGGCGCCGGTGACGCCTTGTTGGCCGGAATCTGCGCTCGAAGAGCTACCTGCCCGCCGTGTTCCTTGTCTGGCTCATCGACCTGAGCCGGTCGATGGCGGCGGCCTCGGGGCCGGGAGCGACTCACGCCGACTCACACCCCGACTCACACCCCGCAGTGTCCCCTTTTCGCTGCTTTTTCGAGACTTTAGCAAAGTTAGTGCAGTGACTCAGGCTTGGAGCGCGCCTGATGCAGCGTCGTCAAGGTATGCCGGCGTCTGGGGGCCTGCTGTTCGCGGTGCATGTCCAGCGCCAGACGCTGCTC
>JBBROG010000276.1:0-10447 GCA_038229635.1 Gemmatales bacterium | reverse complement strand
GGAAAGAGCGTCAGGCCCGGCGTGCGGTCGAACTGCTGCGGAAGGCCGTCGCGATGGGCTTCCGCAACGTCGCCCACATGAAGAAGGACGCCGACCTCGACGCCCTGCGCGGCCGCGACGACTTCAAGGCCCTCTTCGCCGAGTTGGAGGCCCCGCGCGAAAAGCTGCCGCCGCCGAAGGGACTCAATCCGTGAGGGGCCGTCGATGGCTTTGTACTGGCACCCGTTCCTGGCGGAGATGCTGCGGCTGAGTTACGCCGACCGGCTCGACGTCCGCGAGAACCTGCCGCTCGGCGACCTGCCGCTGGAGGCCGACCTGCTGCTCATCCGCCGCGACCCGGCCGCCCCCCTGCCGTACCCGCTGGACTTCCTCGGCCCGACGACCCTGGTAGAATTCAAGAGTCCCACCGACACCGCCGACCAGGCGGCCCTGGAGCAGTTGGAGATCTACGGCCTCCGCTACGTCCGCCGCGAGGGGCTGGCCCGGCGCGACGACCTGACGCTGTGGCTGATGGCGTCGCAGGTGGCGGAGAACGTGTCGCGGCCGGGCAAGGCGGAGTTGACCGGGGCGCGGGCGGTCGGCCCCGGCGTGACGCGCGGGACGCTCGACGGCTTCCCGACCTGCGTCGTCGACTTGCAGGCGGTGCCGTTCACGCCGGAGACGCTGCCCTTGCACATGGTCGCCACCGGCAAGCAGGAGCGGGCGCTGGCGGAGTTCGTCGTCGGCCACTACCGGCACTACCCGCGTCAGCTGGACGTGCTGACGCACCTGCACGAGATCCCCTTTATGGAGGTCCTTATGTCCCAAGGCATGACCCTCGAGCAGATCGACGCCCACGAGAAGGAAGTCCTGAAGAAATGGCTGGCCTACTCCGCGTCGTCCCGGCGGGATTTCATCGCGTCCTGCGACCCGAAGGACCTCCTCGCGGAGGTTCTGCGGACCCTTGGCAAGGACGAGGTCAAACGGTTGATCGAGGCCGAGTACACGCCGCCGGCCGCGGCCGAGCCGTCGCCGCCGAAGGAACCCAAGGAGTGAGGGGAGATCCTTGTGAGCGACAGCATGACCCCCGAGCAGATCGACGCCCACGAGAAGGAAGTCATGAAGAAATGGCTCGCCTACGTCACGTCGGCCCGGCGAGATATCATCGAGTGCTTCGACCCCAAGGACCTCCTCGACGAGGTGCTGCGGACCCTCGGCGAGGACGAGGTCAAGCGGTTGATCGAAGCCCGGCACACGCCGCCGGCCGCCGCCGAAGGAGGCCAAGGACTGATCCCCTCCTGAGACGAATCGTGCATCGGATGCGCGACCCGGATACTGAGGAATCGGCGGTCGTCTCACCTCCGAAAGGGTTCTCCGTTGAGCCGCCTGTACATTCACCACGCCACCTCTCTTCCCGAACACTTCTTCGGCCGAGACGACGAACTGGCGCTGCTCGACGCCGCGCTGGAGCCCGGCGGGCCGAGCGTCGTGGCGTTCGTCGGCCCCGGCGGGCAGGGCAAGACCGCCGTCGTGCAACACTGGCTCGGCCGGTTCGTCTCCGGCGAGCGTGCCGCCGACGGCGTCTTCCTTTGGAGTTTTTATCGCGGCAAAGACGCCGACCTGTGCCTGCGCGAGTTATATGCCCATGTCGTCGGCCTGCCGCACGCCGCCGACGTCTCCGCGACCTACTGCGTCGACCACCTGCTGCCGCTCCTGCGGCGCCGGCGCTGGGTCCTTGTCCTCGACGGTGCCGAGGTGGCTCAGTACGAAGCCGGCCCCTGGTTCGGCCGCTTCGTCCACCCGGAGCTGAGTCGTCTGCTGGAAGAGTTGGCGTCCGCGCCGCTGCCGGGAGCCGTCGTCCTCACGACACGCTTCCCGCTGCCCGAGTTGGAGCGGCGCCGCCTCGCCCGCGTCGTCGCCTTGAGTGGCCTCGACACTGCCAGCGCCCGCGCGTTGCTCACCAGTTTCGGCACGACGGGCACCCCGGACGACCTCGACGCCGCGGCCGCCGCCTGCGGCCGCCACGCCAAGGCGGTCGAGTTGCTCGCCACCTACTTGGCGCGCTTCCAGGGCGGCCGCGCGGAACGATACCGCGACTTGCCCGACCCGCCGCGCGCCGAGGGGGCGAGCGACGAGGAGTCCAAGGTGGCGCGTGTCCTGGCGGCTTACGCGGCAGCACTTCCGGCGGAAGCCCAGGACGTCCTGGCACTCGCCACCGCCTTCCGCGACCCGCCGGCGGAAGGACGCCTCCTCGACTACCTCGCCAGCGTCCCGGTGCGCGTCCTGCTGCACGACACCTGGCGCCGGCCTTACGCGCCGTTCACCGGACGCCCGGCGGGATGGCTCGCGGACTGTATTCAGGATCTCGTTCATCTTCGCCTGCTGGAGCGCGTCGGCGTGGGGGCCGGCGGCGACGTCATCGACGCGCACCCGCTGGTGCGGCGCGCCTTCGAGCACAACCTCGGCGCGGGCGGGCGGCGCCAGAGCGCGCGGGCGCGGGCCGGCTTCCTGCACGGCCGCCCCGACCGGCGCCGCCCGGCGTCGCTGGACGAGGCGCGCGAGGAGATCGAACTGTTCCACGCCACCTGCGACGCGGGCCTGTGGGCCGAGGCCGACGCCGCCTACGCCGCCCTTGACAAGCCGCGCTACCGCTTCCTCGCCCCGGCGCTCGACCGCGACCTGCTTCTGCGCTTCTTCCCCGGCGGGGACTGGCGCCAACCGCCGCTCTGGCCCCGCTTCGCCCGCTACCGCGACCTGGCCATCGACCTGGAACTGCTCGGCCGTTTCGAGGAGGCACTGCCGATCTACCGCGAGGCGGACGCCGCGCTGCGCGGCGACGCTCTCATTGCCCTCGGCCGCCTGGGACCGCTCCTGGAGCGCGAGCAGGCGGCGCACCCGTGGCGCATGCTCTGGGGTGCCTACCGCGCCCACGCCCTTTGTCTTGCCGGCCGCACCGAGGAGGCCGTCGCCCTGGCGCGCTCTCTGGTCCCGGTGGACGTCTACGAGTGGGCGCACGTCTTCGAGTGTCTGCTGCGCGCCGGCCGCCTCGGCGACGTGGACATGCACAGCTTCCTGTACCGCCCGTCGCACGCCGGCGGCCACCGCTGGGCCGACCTCGCCCGCGAGCGCATGCGGGCCGACTACCTGCGCGCGACGGGCCGGGGCGGCGCGGACGTGGGAGACGTTTACGCGCGGCTGATCGAGGAGTACGACCGTGGCGGACTGCCCTACGAGCGGGCGCTGACGCGGCTGGGATATTGTCGCTGGCTGTTGTCGGCAGGGCGGGCCGGGGAGGTCGGTGAAGTGAACGCGGTCACGCGCGAGCTGGCGCGGCGGCACGGCATGAAGGTCGTCGCGGCGGACGCCGCGGAGTTGGCGGGTGAGGACGTGGCGACACTGCGGGCGGAGGCGGGTTACGCCGGGCCGGGGCGCCCGTGAAACGCGCACGCTCAGCGATCCGCCTCACTGAGTCCGGCCCAAACCGCCCGCCTGTCGGTAACACCAGTCGAACAGCAATTCCCACTCAAGCCGCTGCACCTGCCGACACAACATCGCGCACGGCACACGCTCGGACAAAGACGCCTCGCACAAGTCGATGAATGCGAACGAGTCCCATTCCGCCTGCTCGCGCAGGAACGCGGCCGCGCCGTGACCCTCTGCCTCGGCGAGTCCCGCGGCGGCGACGCGCAGCGGCGCGAAGACGGGGTGCTTTCCGACGCGCCGGAACCAGTACTTGGCGTTCCCGAAATCCGGCTCGCGACGGTGCATCAGGCCGTGCCAATAGCTGCCCGCCGGGGAATCGATCTCCTGACTGATCGCGTGTGACTCGTCGAGGAAGTCGTGGTACAGCCACAGCGCCGCGTGGCAGGCGCGGGCCATGTCGGGGTCGCGCACGAGGCGCGGAGTCACTCGGAAGGCGTCCAGCTTTGCCCGCGCGGCGCGGTTCGGCGTGCCGGCGTCGAGCGGGGCGAGGCGGTCCTCGCGTAGGATTTCGGCGATGGCGAGACCGTAGAGGGTGATGTCGAAGGGACGGGACATGGGACGGCCTTTCCGCGACAACGTCCAGGGGGGCTCGGGCGTCGTTGTCATCTTAGCCGGCGCATTTCCGAAGGACGACCGTACCGCGCCGGCCGAACGGTCCGGCGTCTTGCCGCCGGTGCTACAATGACGAACGGTCGGGCTCGCGTGAGCCCGCGCGAGTGGGCTTCGGCCGGTCAGGCGGGCGGCGGAGTGACGCAGGCGACGACCCTCATCGAACTGGACCGCGTCTCCCGCTGGTACGGCGCGCACCGCGCGCTCCACGACGTGACGCTCACCCTCGCGCCGGGCCGCGTCGGCCTGCTCGGGCCGAACGGCGCCGGGAAATCGACGCTCCTGAAGATCCTCCTCGGCCTGGTGCCGCCGTCGTCGGGGTCGGGGCGCGTCCTGGGGCGCGACCTCGCCTCCGCCGGCATGTTGCTGCGCCGCGCCATCGGCTACATGCCCGAGACCGACGCCCTCGTCCCCGGCCTGCGCGGCTCGGAGTACGTCGCCCTCGCCGGCGAACTGTACGGCATGCCGCGCCGCCAGGCCCAACGCCGCGCCCACGAAGTCCTCAGCTATCTCGAACTCGAAGACGCCCGCTACCGCAAGCTCGACGAATACTCGACCGGCATGAAGCAGCGGCTCAAGCTGGCGCAGGCGCTGGTCCACGACCCGCCGGTGCTGCTGCTCGACGAGCCGACCAGCGGCCTCGACCCGGCCGGGCGCGAGGCGATGCTGCGCCTGCTCCTCGCCCTCGGCAACGACCACGGCAAGTCGATGCTGCTGTCGACGCACCTGCTCGGCGACGTCGAGCGCGTCTGCGACACAGTGGTCATCCTGCACCACGGCCAGGTGCTGCGCCACGGCGGCGTCGCCGAGTTGCGCACGACGCGGCAGGACCGCTACCGCTTACAAATCCAGGGCGACCCGAACGCCTTCCTGGAGGACTTGCGCCTTGAAGGCGTGCGCGTCATCCAGGACAATGGGCGCGGCGAGTTGCGCGTCGCGGTGCCCGCCGGCTGGGTGTCGCGTGCCTTCTTCACCCTGGCCGACAACAACGGCGTCCTGCTGCGCGGGCTGCGCCAGGACGACGAGGATTTGGAGGAGTTGTTCCACCGCGTTTTGGCGGAGAACGGGCCGGCGCCCGTTTAGGGCAGCGGACACGGGAGAAGCATGGGCGTTCACCTGCTGAACTATCGCCCCTGGCGCGGCGAGTTCAAGGAGCCGTCGGCCAGCGTCTGGCCCATCGCCCGTGTCGGCCTGCGCATGATGTTCCGCTTCTGGCCCTTCTGGGTCATTTACGGCCTCGGCCTGATGATCTTTTTGCTGTTCTTCTTCGGCCAGTACCTCCTCGCCTGGGCGGAGACGCAGACCGCCGAGACCGACGTCCGCGTCGGCGGCTTCGGCAGCGCCGACCCGCGCGTGTTGATCGGCGTCCTCCGCAACATCCTGAAACTCAACGGCTCCGGCGAGACGTACCGCAACTTCCTCTGGTATCAGGGCTACATCGTCATGGTGGTCCTCGCCCTCGCGGGCGCCATGCTGGTCGGCAACGACGTCCGCCACGGCAGCATGCCGTTCTACCTCGCCAAGCCGCTGTCGCGCTGGCACTACGTCCTCGGCAAGTGCCTCGCCGTTGCCGTCTTCATCAACATGATGACGACGCTGCCCGCCCTCGCCCTGTTCGTGCAGTACGGCCTGCTCGACTCGTGGGACTACTTCCTCGACCACGCGCGGCTGTTCTTCGGCATCCTCGGCTACGGGGCGGTCCTGACGGTCACTTTCAGCGTCCTACTGGTGGCGACGGCGACCTGGCTGAAGCGCACGGTGCCGATGATTATGACCTGGGCGACGATGTTCCTCTTCCCGCGCTTGGTCGCCCCGCTGCTGGTCGACGGCCTCCACTTCGACGCCCGTTGGCGCCTCATCGACCTGTGGAACGACACCTACCTGCTCGGCAACTGGTGCCTGGGCATCGACCTGGAGCAGATCCGCCCGTCGCCGCAGCCGGCCTTCGCCGAGGCCGCCGCCGTCGTCGTCATCCTGTGTGCCGTCTGCCTGACGTACCTGTTGCGGCGCGTCCGCGCCTTCGACATCGTGAAGTAACCCAAAGGAATCCGTAATGGAAACGACGTCGAGCAGGCCGGTCGAGAGCGTCACGCCCTCCCCCTCACCCCCGACCCCTCGCCCCAACGGGGAGAGGGGGGCAATCACTTCTCCCCTCTCCCCTTTGGGGAGAGGGGTCGGGGGTGAGGGGACGCCGCCGCTCCTGCTCTTCGACCGCGTGTCGAAGTGGTACGGCCCCGTACTCGGCGTCAATCAGGTGACGCTGGAGCTGCGCGGCGGCATCACCGGACTCGTCGGCGCCCACCGCGCCGGCAAAACTACCTTGCTGCGTCTGGCGACGGGACAGCTGCGACCCGACCTCGTCGACGTCAGCGTCCTCGGCCACGACGCATGGACCGAGCGCGGCAAGCGCCTCGTCTGCTACTGCCCCGACATCGACGCCTTCTACGAGGAGATGTCGGGCGAGCAGTTCGTCTTCACCATGGCGCGGCTGTGCGGCTACGACGCCGCCGAGGCCAAGGCGCGGACCGCGGCGGCGCTCGACACGGTGCGCATGACCGGCCGCGCCGACCGGGTCCTGCGCGGCTACTCCAAGGGCATGCGCCAGCGCATCAAGATGGCGCAGGCGCTCATGCACGACCCGAAACTCCTCATCCTCGACGAGCCGCTCAGCGGCATCGACCCCGTCGGCCGCAACGAGTTCATCGCCCTGTACCGTCAACTCGCTGAGCGGGGCAAGTGCCTGCTGGTGTCGAGCCACGAGCTGGACGAGCTGGAGAAGCTGACCGACCACGTCGCGGTGATGGCGCGCGGGCGCATCGCGGCGGTCGGCACGCTGACACAGATCCGCGACCTCCTCGACGACCACCCCTTGTCGGTGCGCGTCGACGCCGAGCGGGCGCGGCCGCTCGCCGGGGCGCTGATGGCGCTGCCGGACGTCGTCGGCGTGGAGTTGCGCGACGCCGGCACGCTGATCGTGCAGGCGCGCAACCCGCGCCGCTTCTTCCAGGAGTTGACGACGCTCGTGCTGGAGGAGGGCTACGAGGTCAGTCACGTCGAGACGCTGGACGACTCGGCGGAGGCGATCCTCGGCTACCTGCTCGGCGGGAGGGCGCGGCGATGAGCCAGGCACTCGGCACGGAAGACGCCGTCCCCGGTACGCGAACGCCGTCGCACCTCCGCGCCTGGCTCTACCTTGTCGGTCTGAGCCTCCAGCGGCAGATGCGCTTCCGGCAGATGGTGTGGATCGCCCTCGCCCTGTTGGCCGGCAGCGTGTTGCTGGTGGCGGCGCGGACGGCGACGGGGCGCTGGGGCATGCACCAGTGGCGCATGTGGCGCGGCGTGGCGCCGGTGAGCTTCGAGAGCATCCTCGACCGGGTGACGGCGGCGACGGAAGCCGGTGCGGCGCTCGGCCTGCCGACGAGCGCCGGCCAGGAAGCCGTGCTGATGTCGTTCCGCGCCCTGCTCGACCAGACCGACTTCATCGTCCTGTCGACCTGGCTCGTCTTCGGCATTTTCGTCAGTTTCCTCCTGCCCTTGTGGAGTCTGAGCTTCGCGACGGAGGCCCTGGGCGGCGAGCGCGAGAGTCACAGTTTGCTGTGGCTGCTGACGCGGCCGCTGCCCCGGCCGGCGATCTACCTGGCGAAGTATGTCGCCCTGCTGCCGTGGGCGCTGGCCCTCAACCTGGGCGGCTTCGCGCTGTTGTGCCTGGCGGCGGGGCGGCCCGGCCCGCAGGCGCTGCGCCTCTACTTCCCGGCGGTGCTGTGCGCGACGCTCGCCTTCGCCTCGTTGTTCCTCCTCATCGGCGCCTACTTCCGCCGGCCGGCGATTATCGCACTCGTTTATTCGTTCTTCCTGGAAACGATCCTCGGCAACATGCCCGGCACCCTGAAGCGCGTCAGCATCAGCTTCTACACGCGCTGCATGATGTACGACGCCGCCCAAAGTTACGGCGTCCAGCCGGAGAAGCCGACCGTCTTCCTCCCCGTCGACGGCACGACCGCGACGTGCGTGCTGCTGGGGCTGACGGTCGCGCTGCTCGCGCTCGGCATGTTCCTGTTCAGCCGCACGGAGTACGTCGCCGTCGAATAAGCCCGAGGCAGGGTCCTCTCATGGACGACATGACGACAGAGCCCGACGCCCGCGAGTCGCCGCGCCACGGCGACCGGGGCGACCACGTTCCCGCCCCCGCCGCCATCCCGACGGGCGTGACGGTCGCGCTGAGCCGCGAGGCCGGGGCGCGCGGCAGCACCATCGGCCGGCGCGTCGGCCGCAAGCTCGGCTGGCAGGTCTACGACCAGGAACTGCTCGAGTACGTGTCGCAGGAAGGCGCCCTCCGCCAGGAGTTGGTCGAGCAACTTGGGCCGGGCGCCGCGGCGTGGGTCGAGGGGCGCCTGGAGCAACTGCTCCGCGAGCAGAACGTCAGCCAGCACCCTTCGGTCGTGCAGATCGTGCGGACGGTGCTGGCGCTGGGGGCGCAGGGCAACGTGGTGCTGATCGGCCGCGGCGCCGGGACGATTCTGCCGCCCGCGACGACCTTACACGTCCGCGTCGTGGCGCCCCTGAGCGACCGCGTCGCCTACATGAGCCAGTGGCTGCGGCTGACCGTCGAGGAGGCGGCGGAGCGGGTGCGGCTGCGCGACGCCCGCCGCGCCGAGTTCCTGACGACGCACTTCCACCGCCAGCCGAACGACGTCTACCAATACGACCTGCTGCTCAACTCCGGCCTGCTCGGCGAGGAGTCGTGCGCCGACCTCATCGCGCAGGCGGCGCGGGCGAAATCACGGGACTAGCTCACAGCGAGTCACGGCTTCTTCGAGCAATTGCGCCGCCATCTGCATCGGGCTGACCCGACGGCCCGGCAAACTCGCCGACTCGGCGAGGCGGGCCAGTCTTTGCATCGTCGCCTCACTCATGGGCACCTTGGGGTGATGCACCCAGCTCGGGTCGGTCGGGCGGCCGGGCCGTTTGCCGTCCGCCGGCTCGAGCCGTGTCCGCAGCGCCTTAACCATATTTCCCAGCCGAGCCGCCCCGAACGCACCGCCCCCGGCGTCAGGAATTTGTCCGACCACCGCGGCGCCGAGCGCGCGAGCGACCTCGTCAATGTTCTTCGCCATTGCTCGTCACCCCTTTTTATCCACGACCGGGAAGCCGATTTCGAGATAATCATTGTCGATGACAAAGCCCACCGCGCCCTGGCGGGCCTCGGTCCCCATCCGGACGAAGAAACTCCGGAGTCGGCCCGCCTGCTGCTCCAGAGCCCCTTCGCCCGTGTAGCACTGGATGACGACCGGCTCGTCAAAAAGGAGTTTCCCGCCCTGGACTTCGTCGCGCCAGACGCCGCGCCCCTGGGGGAAAGCCGTGGCCCCGCCGAAGCACTCGCCTAAAACCTTCAGGGCTTCCTCGACCCAATAGCCTTGGTTGATCGGCTCGTCGTTCCGGTCTTTGCTGGGAATGAACAGCACCAACAACGTTGACGCCGACTTGCTCGCCCCGAGCAGCGCTGCGTGATCGGGCATCCTCAAAACCTCCTTTTTTCTCCCGACTCAATCGTCCGACTTATTACCCAGAAAGTCAAGCCTTCATCTTGGCTTCGCGGGCCGGTCAAGAGGTTGTCGCAGCGCCACGCACTGTAACCCCATGACCGACAGCGCGTCGGTGATCTCCCCGCGCCCGACCATCCGCAGCGCCTCCTCGAACGGCACGCGGCGCAGTTGCAACCGCTCTGTCCCTTCCGGCTCGGCCTGCCCCTGCGTCAACTCCTGGGCGAGGTAGCAGATCGCCAACTCGTCCGACACCGAGTTCGACAGGTGTGCCCGCAGCAACTCTTCCCAGCGTTCCGCCCTACACCCCGTCTCCTCCAACAGCTCGCGCCTGGCGGCGTCGAGCGGGTCTTCGCCGGGGGCGGCGCCGCCTTCGGGGATTTCCCAGGAATAGAGATCGAGCGTGTAGCGATACTGTCCGACGAGGAGGACGCGGCCCTGGTCGTCGAGGGCGACGACGCCGACGGCGACGTTCTTGTAATGCACCACGCCGTAGACGCCGGGCGCGCCGTCGGGGCGGCGGACGTCGTCGTGGAAGACCGTGATCCACGGGTTGTCGTAGGCGACGCGGCGGGCGAGGCGCGCCCAAGGGTTGTCTTCGGGATGGGCGGGCTCGGTCATCGGCGACTCCATATGGCGAAGCGATGTGGCTGGAGGTGGTTGCCGGAAAAGGCACCGAGGAACAATAACCTGGATAATCGAGACTTTAGCAAAGTTAGTGCAGTGACTCAGGCTTGGAGCGCGCCTGATGCAGCGTCGTCAAGGTATGCCGGCGTCTGGGGGCCTGCTGTTCGCGGTGCATGTCCAGCGCCAGACGCTGCTCCAGATGCTCCTTG
>JBBROG010000275.1:0-10504 GCA_038229635.1 Gemmatales bacterium | reverse complement strand
TCCACTGTCAGTCGGGCCTCGCCGTGGCCGAGGCGGGACATGCCGAAAACCACGGGCGTTTTCAGCCACCCGCCAAGGGAAGAATACGGTACAACTACTGAACATGTTGGAAGCCCTGCCCCTTCGGGGTAAAATGCCCCCGGCCCTACCCCGAAGGGGTTGCATAACACAGCCGGGGGTCGCGTACTCGCGCACCCCCGGAACGCGGTAACAATTCTCTTGCCCGCGCGCCACTTTCGGGTATCGTGACATTGTCCCTTCGTCCCCCACCCGCCCGACCGCGACTCGCCGACTATGAGACATCTGCCGCTCGTGACGCTGTGTCTGCTCGCGCCGGCCGTCCACGCCGGCGCCGAGCCGGTCGACTACCCGCGCGACGTCAAGCCGCTGTTCGCCAAGAACTGCGCGTCCTGCCACGGCGCGGACAAGCAGCGCGGCGGCCTACGCGTCGACACCGCCGCCGCGCTGCTCAAAGGCGGCAACAGCGGACCGGCCGTCGTCCCCGGCCAGGGGTCCGCCAGTCTCCTCGTCAAGGCCGTCCGCGGCGACGAGGGCGTCACCGCCATGCCGCCGAAGGGGCCGCGTCTCACGACGCGCGAGGTCGCCATTCTCCGCGCCTGGATCGACGGCGGCGCGAACGCTCCTCCCGGCGAGGTCGCGGCCCTCGCGGCGAAGAGCAAGCACTGGGCGTTCCGGACGCCCGAGCGCCCCGCCGAGCCCGCCGTCAAGGACGCCTCCGGGGTGCGCACGCCCATCGACCGCTTCGTCCGCGCGCGTCTGGAGAAGGAAGGCATTCGTCCGTCGCCGGAGGCCGACCGCGCCACGCTCGTCCGCCGACTGTCGCTCGACCTGACTGGCCTGCCACCGGCGCCGGAGGACGTCGACCGCTTCGTCAACGATTCGGCGCCGAACGCCTACGAGGCTCTCGTCGAGTGTCTGCTGTCGTCGCCGCACTACGGCGAGCGCTGGGGCCGCTGGTGGCTCGACCAGGCGCGCTACGCCGACTCGAACGGCTACAGCATCGACGCCGCCCGCTCCATCTGGCCGTACCGCGACTGGGTGATCGACGCCCTCAACCGCGACATGCCGTTCGACCAGTTCACCGTCGAGCAGCTCGCCGGCGACCTGCTGCCGAACGCGACGCTCGCCCAGCGCGTCGCCACCGGCTTCCACCGCAACACGCCAATCAACCAGGAGGGCGGCATCGACGTGGAGATGTTCCGCGTCGAGTCGGTGATCGACCGCGTGAACACGACCGGCGCCGTCTGGCTCGGCCTGACGGTCGGCTGCTGCCAGTGTCACGACCACAAGTTCGACCCGATTTCGCAGCGCGAGTATTACCAGTTCTTCGCCTTCCTCAACGGCGCCGACGAGCCGACGCTGGAGTTGGGCGACCCCGAGCAGGTGGCGCTGCGCAAGCGCGTCCGGGCGCGAATCGCCGGCGTGCGCAAGCGGCTGAAGCCGCTCGACCCGACGAGCGCCGCCGGCTTCGACCGCTGGGAGAAGAACCTGACGACGCCGCTCCGTAAACTCCTCCCCGACGACGTACAAGCGCTGCTCGAACTGCCCGAGAACGGCCGCACGCCGGAGCAGAAGGAGCGGCTCATGGAGGCGTACCGCGTCAGCGACACGGCCCGCCACTTCGCCGCCGCGCTGACCGCGTCGTCGCCGCTGGCCGCCGCGGCGCACGTCCACCTCGGCACGACGCGCCTGACCCTCGACAAGCAACTCGCCGAGTTGAAGAAGCACGAGCCGCAACTGCCGACGACGATGGTCATGCAGGAGCGCAAGACTCCGCGAACGACGCACGTCCTGCTGGGCGGCGACTTCACCCGCAAGGGCGCGCCGGTGACGCCGGGCACGCCCGCCGCGCTGCCCTCGCCGGAGAAGGCGTCGACTCGTCTCGACCTGGCGCGCTGGCTCGTCGACCCGAAGAACCCGCTGACCGCGCGCGTGACCGTCAACCGGATGTGGCAGGTCTATTTCGGGCTCGGCCTGGTCGAGACGGAGAACGACTTCGGCACGCAGGGCACGCCGCCGTCGCACCCCGAACTGCTCGACTGGCTGGCGACGGAGTTCGTGCGCCAGGGCTGGAGCCTGAAGGCGATGCACCGCCTGATCGTGACGAGTGCCGTCTACCGGCAGGCGAGCAAGGCGCGGCCGGAGTTGGCGACGGTCGACGCCCGTAACCGGCTGCTGGCGCGGCAGGCGCGGCTGCGCCTGGAGGCGGAGTTCGTCCGCGACGCGGCGCTGGCGGCGAGCGGGCTGCTGTCGTCCAAGGTCGGCGGCCCGGGCGTCCACCCGCCGCAGCCGGACGGCATGTACCGCCTGACGCAGATCGACAAAAACTGGAAGGCGGACGCCGGCCCGGACCGCTACCGGCGCGGCCTGTACACCTACTTCTGGCGCTCGGCGCCGCACCCGAGCCTGACGGTGTTCGACGCCCCCGACGCCAGCTGTTCCTGCACGCACCGCAACCGCTCCAACACGCCTCTGCAAGCGCTGACGCTGCTCAACGACCGGGGACAGTACGAGTTCGCCGAGGCGCTGGCGAAGCGCGTGCTGCGCGAGGCCGGTTCGGAGAGCGAGCGGGTGCGCTATGCGTTCCGCCTCTGCCTGGCGCGGCCGCCGAAGGAGCGCGAGGAGAGGCGCGTCCTCGACCTGCTGGCGCGCGAGGCGGCGGAGTTCGGGGCGTCGCCCGAGGCGGCGTGGACGACGGTGGCGCGCGTGCTGCTCAATTTGGACGAGTTCATTACGAGAGAGTGACCGCCATGAACACTCCGAGCCTCCTTCGGCAGACGCGGCGCCACTTCTTCCGCGACTGCGGTCTCGGCCTCGGCAAGGTGGCCCTGGCGTCGCTGCTGGCCGGCGACCGCCTGTCCGCCGCGTCGCCGGAGTTCGTCAGCCCCCTGGCGCCGCGCCAGCCGCATTTCACGCCGAAGGCGAAGGCCGTCATCTTCCTCTTCATGGCCGGCGGGCCGAGTCAGCTCGAGCTGTTCGACCACAAGCCGAAGCTGCAACAGTACGACGGCAAGCCGGTGCCCGACGAGTTCATCAAGGGCAAGCGCTTCGCCTTCATGGACACCTTCACCAAGGAACACCCGAAATGTCTCGGCGCCCGCCGCGCCTTCGCCCGCGCCGGGAAGCGCGGCAGCCTCGTCTCCGACTGCCTGCCGCACCTGGCGACGGTGATCGACGACCTGGCCGTCGTCCGCTCCATGCAAACGAACGTCTTCAACCACGCGCCGGCGAAGTTCTTCGTCAACACCGGCGCGGCGCAGGCCGGCCGGCCGTCGATGGGCGCCTGGGCGACCTACGGCCTCGGCAGTGAGTCGCGGAGTTTGCCCGGCTTCGTCGTCTTGCAGTCCGGCCCGCGCGGCCCGCGCGGCGGCGCCCCGCTGTACGGCAGCGGTTTCCTGCCGACGACCTACCAGGGCGTGCCGTTCCGCTCCTCCGGCGAGCCGATCCTCAACCTGAGCAACCCGAAGGGCGTCAGCGCGGACCGCCAGAGGGGAGCCCTCGACGCCCTGCGCGACCTGAACGCCGAGCGCCTCGCCGACACCGGCGACCCGGAGATCGTGACGCGCATCTCGTCCTACGAGATGGCCTACCAGATGCAGACGAGCGCCCCCGAACTGATCGACCTCGCCGGCGAGGGCAAGAAGACGCTCGACCTGTACGGCGCCGAGCCGGGCAAGGTGTCGTTCGCCAACAACTGCCTGCTGGCGCGGCGCCTGGTCGAGCGCGGCGTGCGCTTCGTGCAGCTGTTCCACACCGACTGGGACCACCACGGCGGCCAGGGCGCCAACCTGCGCGACAGCCTCGACAAGGTCTGCAAGGAGATCGACCGGCCGTGCATGGCGCTGGTCCGCGACCTGAAACAGCGGGGGTTGCTCGATTCGACGCTCGTCGTCTGGGGCGGCGAGTTCGGGCGGACGCCGATGGGCGAGGTGCGCGACGTCGGCGGCCGCGACGTGGGCCGCAACCACCACATCGACGCCTACACGATGTGGCTGGCCGGCGGCGGCGTGAAGCCCGGCGACGTCGGCGCCACCGACGAGTTGGGCTACGCCGCCGTCGAGGACAAGGTCCACGTCCACGACCTGCAAGCGACGATATTGCACTTGCTGGGGCTCGACCACACGCGGCTGACGTTCCGCTTCCAGGGGCGCGACTTCCGCCTGACCGACGTTCACGGCGAGGTGGTGAAGAAGTTGCTCGCGTGACGCCGCTTCTACAGGAGGGGTCCGTCTTCGGCCGTCCAGGCGAACAGTCCCGGAACGTACCGAAACCGAGCGCGAAGGGCGCGAATACCTTCCTCCGTGATGTGGTTGTGCGGCACATAGAGGGTCGTCAGGCTGTTGAGGTGCCGGGACTCGACCAGGGCGCGGGCGCCCGTATCGCCGATGTCGTTTGTATGTAAATAAAGTTTCCGTAGCTGGGCGAGTTGAGGAAACGAGGCGACCGCTCGCGCGCCGTCGGGTCCGAGGGCGTTATCACCCAGCCATAACTCGCGCAGCCGGCTCAAATTCGGCGAGGACGCCAACGCTTTCGCGCCAAACGGTCCGACGCGGTTGTCGTTCAGGCGGAGTTCCGTGAGTTCGCTCAGGTGTCGGGAAGAGGCGATGGCTTCGGCCCCTTCCGTGCCGATACCGTTCTCGTCCAGGCCGAGGAATCGCAAGTCCGCAGGCGCCTTCTGGGCGAGGACCTTCGCCCCCACATCCCCGAGTCGGTTCTTGCTCAAGTCGAGGTAACGGAGGCGCCGCGCCCCCGCCAAGAGGGCGTACAACGCCGACGGGCCGACCGCCGTCTCGCGGAGAGACAGGTGCGTGAGCCGTTCCACGAGCGGTGACCCGACAAGGGACTGAATCAAGGAATTTCCGGAGGAGTTTTCGTTAAGACGGAGTTCCGCGAGTCGCGGCAGGTGCTTGGCGCGCGCCAAGGCGCGCAGCCCCGACGGCGTCAGCGCGGTACGACTGAGGTCGAGATGTTCGAGGCGCGTCAAGTGCCGCGCCCCGGCAAGGGCTTCGGCGCCAGCACCGCCGAGTACGTTGTCCGACAGATAAAGCCGTTCCAACCGGGCAAGGTGCTCGGACGAAGCGAGGATTTCGACGGCCGTCGCGTCGAGGCCCGCCTTGCTCAAGTCGAGGAAGACGAGTCGCGGCATGCGGGCCGAGCCAGCGATGAGGCGAACGCCGTTCGTACCGACGTTGATTCCGTGGAGACGGAGACACTCCAGCCGAGCCCATTGGGGGGAGGAGAGCAGAACATCGAGGTCGCCTGCGGCCAGGGACGGATTCTTCACGACGAGGCTTCTGACCCGCTCCGATTTAGGAGATCTTGAAAGGTCGTAATATGACGTAGGCCCGTCGTCGTACAGGCAGAGCGAGACGACGGGGGCGCGGGCGAACACTTCCTCGGCCCGGTGTCGAAATTCATCGGCGGAGTACTGAAAGTCTTCGGGAAACCCTCGCCGAAACTCCCCGTATCTTGAATCCTTGAGAGGTCCCATCCACTCGTCCCAAAAGTCCCGCCGCAGTTCGAACTCTCGCGCCTCCAGGTCCGGCTTCGCCTCGTCGTCCTCGTCCATCCGCGCCAGAGCGCACTGCACGCGGATGAACTCCGCGCGCGGCGCGTTGCCCTGCTCGTCGAGCCAGTCGGCGTAGATGAGGCGCGGGGCGTCGTCGTCGGGGTCGGCGGCGATGGCCTCCAGGAAGGCGTCTTCTTGCGTCATCGGCTCCTCCGTGCGTTTTCCCTATTGTAGGGATGCCGGAGGAGCCGCGCCGCCTCACGCGCTGACGCGCGCCGCTCCGTGTTCGCGCATAATCTTGGCCGCGCGGTCGGGGCGGTCGCCGGCGCGGACCGTGACGACGGTGCGCCCGGCATGAAATTCGCCCTCGTAGGAGCGGGCGTCCTCCTCCGACAGGCCCATGCCGACGAACGGCCCGAGGTAAGCTCCCGCCGCCGCGCCGGCCGCCGCCCCGCCGAGGATGCCGACGAGCATGCCGCCCGCGATCACCGGGCCGATGCCGGGGATGAGCCCGACTGCCGCCGCCCCGGCCAGCGCGCCCAGCGTGCCGCCGGTGACGGCCCCGGTGACGGCGCCGCCTTCCGCCTTGTTCTCGATCTTCGCCGTCGGTGTCTGGTCGGCGGTGCCGGACTCGGCACGCGCGGCGTAGCCGATGTCGTCGCCCGTGAACCCGGCGTGGCGCAAGTGATCCATCGCCGCCTCGGCCTTGCCGCGGTCCTCGAACACGCCCACGACCGTATGATTGTTCGCCATCGTGTAAGCCTCCGTCGGTGCGCCCTCGCCGTCCGCCGCGGCCGCGCCGCGATCTCGACCGTTACCAGGGAGCAAGATCGGTGCCGCTCGGGACTGTTCGGCGGCGGCGCGGCAAGGTAACTTGCCGGAGGCTGAAACGACTACGTTGAGGAGGTCCGCCGATGGGCATGGAACGAGTGGTGACGTTCGCCGGCGCGGCGCCGGGGTGGGAGGCGCTGCGAGAACTGTTGGCGCGACACGGCTTTCCCGTGCAACTCCGCATGATCGACGGCGAGTTGGCCTTCCCCGACGAGGCGCCGCCGGAGGGCTGGCGCGAACTGCGCGTCGGCACGGCGCAGGGAATGGTCACGCTGCGGCGCGAGGCGGGTCTTGTTCGCGTCGTCACCTGGGGTAACGCCGACGCGGCCATGCTCCAGGCGTGGAACGCCCTGACGTGGGCCTGCGCCGAAGCGAGCGGCGGCGCCGTCGAGACGGACGCGGGCGCCCTCACCGCCGACCCGTTCGCCCGGACACACGACCTGCCGCCGGCCTTGAGACGCCCTTGAACGAGCCCAATTCCTTTCGAGAGGATTTTGCGATGCGACGCACGCTGCTGATGGTCCCCGCCCTGGGGGCTCTCGCCCTCGGGGCCTTCTTCGCCCTGAAACCGTCTTCGTCCCCGGCCGGGCCGAATCAGCCCGAGCCGCTGAAGCCCGCGGCGACGACCACACAGCTGCCGATCGCGAAGGCGATTCTGTACAGCAGCGGCGTCGGCTACTTTCAGCGCGAGGGCGCCGTCGAGGGGAACGCCCGCGTCGACCTCACGTTCCCCGTTCAGGACATCAACGACCTGCTCAAGAGCATGGTGCTGCAAGACCTGGGCGGCGGCAACGTGTCCGCCGTCAGCTACGACAGCCAGTCGCCCATCGAGAAGACATTGGAGAGCTTCGCCGTCAACCTCACCGGCAACCCCGGCTTCGGCGCCATCCTCGCCCAGGCGCGCGGCGAGAAGGTCGAGGTCGTCCTGCAACAGTCGAGCGCCGGCCAGCCGGGGACGATCACCGGCACCGTCATCGGCGTCGAACATCAGAAGCAGCAGGTCGGCAAAGACGGCATTCTCGATGTCGAAATGCTCAACCTCTGGTGCGCCGAGGGCATGCGGAGCGTGAAGCTCGGCGACGTCCAGCGCGTGCGCTTCCTCAATCCCGTCCTCGACAGCGAATTCCGCCGCGCCCTGGAGACGCTTGCCCTGTCGCACGACACCCAGAAGAAGGCCGTCAGCCTCCTGTTCAGTGGCGAAGGGAAGCGCGACGTCCGCGTCGCCTACGTCGTCGAGAACCCGATCTGGAAGACGAGCTATCGCCTGGTGCTGAGCAACAAGAAGGACGGCAAGCCGACGCTGCAAGGCTGGGCGGTCGTCGAGAACGCCGGCGAGGAGGACTGGAAGGACGTCCGCATGGCCCTCGTCAGCGGACGGCCGATCTCCTTCCGCATGGACCTCTATCAGCCGCTTTACGTCCCGCGCCCGCTGGTCGAGCCCGAGCTGTTCGCGTCGCTGCGGCCGCCGACCTACAACGCGGCGATGGGTCGGCCGGAAGGCGAAGCCATGAAAGTACCGCCGGCCTCGGACGACCGCGCTAAGGACATGGGGAAGAAAGTCGAGAGCGACAAGAAAGCGGATAAGGCCGAGGCGATGGACCGCCTGAGAGAAGTCCGCAGGGGCGGCGAGGCGCTGCGTAAGGAGTCGCTTGAAGACCTCGACCTCGCCCGCGGCGTGCGGTCGTCGGCGACCGGCGGGGCGCTGGGCGACTTCTTCCAGTACGTCCTCGAACACCCGGTCAGCCTGCCGCGGCAGAAGTCGGCGATGCTGCCCATCGTGCAGAAGGACGTCGAGGCCGAGCGAGTCTCCATCTACAACGAGGGCACGCAGGCCAAGCACCCGCTCCTCGGGCTCCGCTTCAAGAACACGACGGGACTGCACCTGATGCAGGGGCCGATCACCGTCTTCGAGGGGAGCAGCTACGCCGGCGACGCCCGCGTCCTCGACTTGCAGCCGAAGGAAGAGCGCCTCATCAGCTACGCCATCGACCTCGGCACCGAGGTCGAGCCCGTCGTCCAGCACACGCCGCAGCGCCTCATCAAGGTCAAGGCGTACAAGGGCGTCGTCTACCAGACACATAAGGTCCGCGAGGGCAAGCGCTACAGCGTCAAAAATCGCTCCGAGAAAGACCGCGTGGTGCTGGTCGAACACCCCTACCGCCCCGACTTCAGCCTCGTCAGCAAGGACAAGCCGGCGGAGCGGGCGCGCGACGTCTACCGTTTCGAGTTGAAGGTTCCCGTCGGCGGGTCGGGGAGTATCGAGGTCGTCGAGGAGCGCGACGTCGTCTCCAGCGTCAACCTGACGAACTTCGACGACCAGACGATCCGCTTCTTCCTCAGCCAGACGGTCGTCAGCGAGGCGGTGAAGACGGCGCTGAGTCGGGCGATGGAACTGAAGGGGAAGTGGTCGGCGACGCAGCGCGAGATCCAGCAGCAGGAGACGCAGCTGAAGGTCATCACGGACGATCAGACGCGGCTGCGGGCGAACCTGCGCGAGATGCCGCCGACGGCCGAAGCGTACAAGCGCTACCTGAAGAAGTTCGACGACCAGGAGACGCAGATCGAGGACTTCCAGAAGAAGATCAAGGCGCTGCAAGACGCCGAACACGGGCAGCGCAAGGAGTACGAAGACTACCTCGCCAAGCTCGATGTTGCGTGAGGCAGTTCTTACGAACGCGCCATCTCGCGAACGGCGCCGTCGAGGCGGTCGAGCGCCTCGTCGGCGTCGTTCCGAGTCATCGCGGCGCAGAAGCCGTGGTGACAGGCGGCGCCGCCGTAGTCGTGGAAATAAACGCCGTGCGCGATCGCCGACGCGATGAAGCGTAACATATGCCCTCTCTGGTGTCCGAGCGCGTCGCGGTAGTTGGACACCTTCTCGCGGACGCCGAAGTAGACGCCGAAGCGTGCCCCGAGCCCCTGCACGCGGGCGACGACGCCGTGGCGCTCGAAGATCCCTTGCAGTCCGCTGTAAAGGCGCTCCGCAATTTCCTTAATGTGGTCGTAGAAGCCGGGCTCGCGGTACGCCGTCACCGCCGCGAGGCTCGCGGCCACGGCGACGGGGTGGCCGTTGTAGGTGCCGCTGTGTTGGCAATCGCCCGTCGGCATGAGACGTTCCATGATCTCGCGCCGGCCGCCGAAGACGCTGAGCGGGAAGCCGCCGCCGACCGCCTTGCCGAGCGTACACAGGTCGGGCGTGACGCCGAGGTATTCCTGGGCCCCGCCGGGAGCCATGCGGAAGGCGCTCAGCACCTCGTCGAAGATCAGCAGCACGCCGTGGTGGTGCGTCAGGCGGCGCAGCGCGGCGAGGAATTCCGGCGACGGTAGAACGCAGCCGGCGTTGTAGTAGACCGGCTCGCAGATGACGGCGGCCAGTTCGTGGGCGTGGCGGCGGAAAGCGTCTTCCAACAGGTCGGGCCGGTTGTAAGGCACGACGACGAGGTTCGCTTCCAGGCCCGCCGGGAGGCCGGTCGAGCCGGGGAATAAGGTCGGAGAAGATTCCGGGCCGAGCGAATCGGGCGGCGTGCCGATGGCGAACATCACCTGGTCGTGGTAGCCGTGGAAATTCCCCTCCAATTTGAGGATTTTGTGGCGGCCGGTGAAGGCGCGGGCGAGGCGCAGGCAGTGCATCGTCGCCTCGGTGCCGGAGCCGGTGAAGCGGACGAGTTCGCAGCAAGGCACCGTCTCGCACAGGAGGCGGGCGAGGTCGGTGTGCAGTTCGTTCTCGTAAGAGCAGGCGGCGCCGCGGGCGAGGACGGCGTCCACGGCGCGGCGCACGCGGGCGTCGCCGTGGCCGAGCAGCGTGGCGCCGTGGCTGCAACAGAGGTCGAGGTATTCGCGGCCGTCGAGGTCCCAGACGCGGCAGCCGTCGGCGCGGTCGAAGAGCATGGGGTGGCCGACGGCGCGGTTGAGCCGCGTCGAGGCGGAGACGCCGCCGGCGAGGTACTGGCACGCCTGCTGATACTGCTCCTCGACGCGGCTCATGGGAGTTCCCCTCGGCACCGTCCGCTCCCCTCCCCCCTTTGGGGAGAGGGGCTGGGGGTGAGGGGCGAACCCGCAGGAGGCTCGGGGCGCGCCCCCCCCCCCCCCCCCCCCCCCCCCCGGGGGGGGGGGGGGAGAGGGACAGAGAGAAGACAATACAATCAG
>JBBROG010000274.1:0-10510 GCA_038229635.1 Gemmatales bacterium | reverse complement strand
TCGCGCGGCACATCGCGCAGGCCGTCGCCCGACTCGACCTGCGACCCTTGCGCGCTTGCTACCACGGCACCGGCGATCTCCCTTACCCGCCCGACTTGCGGCTCCGGGCCGCCCTGGACGAGGCGCGACGGGGGCAAGCGCGCCTCCAAGCGCAAGGCGGCGGCGAACGTCGTGGTCAGCCTGTCGGACCCGGAGGCGGCGGTGGGGCGTGACAAGGAGAAGGGGTATCGGCCGTTGTACAACGTGCAGGTGGTAGACGACCTCGATTCCCCGTTCGTGCCGGGCTAGGAGGTGTTCGCGCGACAGACCGGTGTAACCCCCGCGGAGACAGCAGGATAAAAGCGGGACGATCTCTGAACGGGGCTGACGGACGAACACCCGGAATCCGCGCACGCACCCCCGAGTACCGAGTACTGAGTACTCGTTAGACTCCTCCCCCTCCGTGATCCATACTTGTCGCAGAGGCTCCCCGCCAAACGGAACCCTGCCGCATGAACCTGGCCCTGGCTCTGTCTCTGTGCTGTGCGACGCCCACCGCCCCCGGCGCCGCCGACAATTTTACCTTCCGCAACGGCACGCTGTTCGGCTGGGAGGGCGAAGGCTTCGCCATCGCCCCGGCCGGGCGGCACGGCCCCGGCCTCGATTTCGCCGTGTGCAGCGGCGACAACGGCCCCGAAGGTAAGACCGCTCTGCTGCACCGCACGTTCACTGTCCCCGCCGGCGGCGGCTACCTGCGCTGCAAGGCGCACGTCGTCCGCGGCGCCAAGTGCCTGCCCAACGAGAACCTCGACATCGTCCTGTTCGCCGCCGGCAAGCGCGTCATTCCCAAGCTGGTGCGGATCAACGGCGACCTAAAGCCGGTCGCCAACGTCCTGCCGGCCGACAAAGGACAGTCGCGCGAGTACGCCTGGGAACTGTCGCCCTTCGCGGGGCAGGCGCTGCGCGTGGCGCTGATCGACAAGGACAAGCGGCGCGACTGCTTCCTCGTCGCCGGCGGCTTCGAGGTCGTGGCCGCCGACCGCTTCGAGGGGAGCGAGTTCGGCGGCTACATGCGCCGGCTGACCGCCGACCACAAGCTGTCGCCCTCGGCGCGCTTCGAGAGCCGCCACTTCGTCGCCTACAGCAACGCCGACGACGACTTCACCGCCCTGCGCCTCAACAACTGCGAGCTGATCTACGACCTGTTCTTCGACCACTTCCGCAAGAAGGGGTTCACGGTCCGCGAGCCGCTGACGAAGATGATGGTCGCCGTCTTCGAGTCGCAGGCCGGCTTCGAGGCGTACGTCGGCGAGAAGCTGCCCAACGGCATCACCGGGCTGTACCACCCCAAGAGCAACCGCCTCCTCGTTTACGATTACGGCACGAACCGCGACTACGTCGACGTCAAGAAGATGGTCCGTAGCGAGGCGAAGAAGATCGGCAGCGACCTCGACCGGCTGCGCTTCATCGAGACGAACAACCGCCGGGTCGGGGAATACCGCACGGAGACGAACATCAGCACGGTGATGCACGAGGTGGCGCACCAGCTGTCGTTCAACTGCGGCCTGCTGTACCGCGAGGGAGAGGTGCCGTTCTGGCTCGCCGAGGGGCTGGCGACCTACTGCGAGGCCACGGTGCACGGCGCCTGGCAGGGCATCGGCGAGATGAACCCGGAGCGGCTGCAGGTGTTGCAAGTGCAGATCGAGGGGAAGGGCAAACTGATCCCGCTGCAAGACCTGATCGACCACGACGACTGGATGCGCGACATGAACCTGGCGGTCCTCGCCTACTCGCAGAGTTGGGCGCTGTTCCGCATGCTCATTGAGGAGAAGCCGCGGGAGTTCCGCAATTACCTGGCGTCGATCTACGGGCGCAAGGCGAGTGCGTCGCGGCTGGACGACTTCGGCCGAGCCTTCGGCGCGGACGTCCCCCGCCTCGACTTGCGCTATCAGGAATACATACGCGAAATGGTGGAGCGCTACGGGGTGAAGAAGAAGTAGCCTGGCCTCGCCGCTTGCGGCTCAGCGTTCGGGTCGTGAGGCGCGAACGCTAAGCCGCAAACGGCGAGGAGGCGGCCTTCACCAGTGCCTCGACGAAGAAGTGATCGCCCCACGCCACCGACTCATCCACGCCGAGCCCTTTGTGGATGTGGTAGACCCCGTGCGTCAGGATACCTTCCCATTCGGGCCGCGCCCGCGGCAGGAAGCGGTCGGAGCAGAGGGTGTCAAGGGTCGTCAGCGCGGCGGCGCGATAGCGGTCGGCCGCGCCGGCGTCCTCGACCTGTTCGGCGAGGTCCCACAACCCGCTCGCGGCGATGGCGGCGGCGGAGCTGTCGAGGGGACGCGGGCCGTCGGCCGGCACGTCGAAGTCCCACAAGGGCACGCCGTCCGCCGGGGCGCGGCGCAGGTAACAGTCGGCGCAGCGGCGCGCCGTCGCCAGGAACTCGCCCGCGCCGCTCAGACGATGCAGCGCCGTGAAGCCGTACACGGCCCACGCGAGGCCGCGCGTCCAGGTGCTGTCGCCGGAGTAGCCCTGGTGCGTCGTCCGGCGCAGGAATTGGCCCGTTTCCGGGTCGAAAATCCCTTCGTGAGCCGTGCCGCCGTCGGGGCGGACGAGGTACTTCGCCGTGACGCGGCCGTGTTCCAGGGCGACCGCGCGCAGGGCGTCGTCGTTCGTTTCGCGGGCCGCCCAGAGGACGAGGCCGACGTTCATCATGATGTCGATGAACAACGACTGCGGGCCGACGAACGACGCCAGGTAGCCGCCCTTCTGCCGGCGCAGGGCCAGGGTGCGGCCGGCGTCGATCAGCACGCCGCGCGTCGCCTCGTCGCCGGTCAGGTGATACCAGCGCAGGTACGTCGAAAAGAAGAGAAAGCCCAGGTCGTGGACGGTGCGGTCGAAGCGGCGCGGCTCCAGGGGTCGGCTGGCGCGCTCGGCGATTTGGCGCCATTGCGGGTCGCCGGTGTGCTTGTGGAGCAGCCAGTAGATGCCGGGGTAGAAGCCTTCGCACCAGTGCGTCCAGCGCTCGCCCTCGCGGTTCCAGCGGCCGCCGACGGTATACATCGGCGCGTAGCCGGGGTAGGTCTCGACGACGCGCCGCGCCCGCGCGGCGGCGAAGTCGAGCGCGGCGCGGAAGCGCGGCAAGAGGGCGTCACGGTCGGGGGAAGTCGTGTCGATCATGCGGATTATCGTATCGCGCCCTCGACCCGATTGACGCCGGGCCGGCGCCGGGGGCGACTCACACCGACTCACACCCCGACTCACACCTCGCCGCGCCCGCTTTCCCTGCGTTTTCCGGGCTTTTCGTGGGGGTGTGAGTCGTGAGCGCCTGTGAGTCGTTCCCGGCACTCGCTTCCCTTTCCCGCCCCCGACCCTACCCCCGTGCGGCGCGCGGGCCTCCCGCCGCGCCACCGCCCGATCTCCCTTGTACCGTCTCAATCCTCAATTCCTCATTCTCAATTTGCGACAGGCCTCCCGCCGCGTCGCCGCCCGATCTCTATTGGACCTGCGCGCGGCGGGGCCGGGAAAGGTCCCGGATGGTGTCAGGAAGCGACAGGCGGGGCGTGTTCGGGATGACGCCGGGCGGCGCGAGGGGCGGGGGCAGCCGCCGTGTCCCGACCGGGGCTGGGGGTGCTTGATCCCGCAACCCGAGCCGGGGGAGCCGTTCTCACGAGTCCCGTTTCTTCCGCCGTTTCCGGAACAATGGCCCCTCGACGCGACGGCCGGCGGCAGCCACATGGCCGTCTTGCCTCGCGCAGGGAGAATACTTAGACCCCTCCGACCGACGCCGGGGGTTGTCCGCCCTGGAGCCGATCGAGCAGGGCTCGCAGCATCGCCACTTCCGCCTCCGCCGCCGCACGCCCCTTTCGTTCCTCCTCGGCGCGTGCCCGCTCCTCCTCGGCGCGGCGCTGCTGGTCCTCGGCGCGGCGCTGCTGGTCCTCGGCCCGCGCCCGCTCCTCCTCGGCGCGGCGCTGCTGCTTCTCGGCGCGGTGTCGCTCCTGCACGGCGAGTTCCCGGGCCTCCGCCAGTTGCTCCTTCATCGCGTCGATTTCCGCCTGAAGTTCCTCCGGCAGCGGCAGCAGCTCGCCCTCGAACCAGTAGCGCGCCCAGCCGTCGAGGACCGCCACCTCGACGTTCAACTCGGGCACCGCCAGGCGCCCGTCCGCGTTGGGCGTCACCGGCGCGTACGTGATCCCGTCGTGCTGGTAGAGGCGCAGGTCCTTCGTCTCCGGGTTGAAGATCAGGTAGTACGGGACCTTCAGCTCCTGCTCGTACTTGACGTAGTTCTCCTCGTAGTCCTTGCGCGTGTTCGACGGCGAGACGTACTCCATCGACCAGAACATTCGCGCCGACTCGAACACGACATTAAAGCTCCCCAGGTCGCCGAGCGGCTCGTCGGACAGGGCCACGAAGTTGTCGGGCACGACCTGGCCGACGTGGGCGTTGACGGGGTACTGGACCAGGAGTTCGTTGCACAGGTGAACGTCGGGGCGTTTGGCGCGGAGGAGGGCGAAGCTCGCCACCGTGACCTCGCGCTGCTTGGCGTGCGGAATCCGTTCCATGTAGTGCTCCGGCGGCAGGCTCGCCTGGTACTCCCGTTCGGCACGCTCGTAGTCCTCGCGCGTCCACTCGGCGACGTCACGCTGCGGCATGGCTCGGTCCTCCGTGCGCGGGCGAATCTCCCCGTCCGTCAGCGCGGCGTCGGCCGCTCCCACGTCGGGTCGTAATCGAGCGAAAAGATCTTCTGAATCCGTTCCGCCCGCCCGCCGCTCTCGTCGCCGAGTACCTCCAGCGCCTGCCGGATCTTCGCCAGGCGCGGGTCGGCGGCGAGGGCGGCGGCGTCGCGGCCCCGGCCGATGCGGTCGAGGAACGCCGCCACGTCGAGCAGCCGGGCGCGGGCCTCCAGGAAATAGGCGTCCAGCGCCTTGTTCGCGGGGAGCGGGGTCATGGCTTGTTACCGATGGGCGAACAGTTGCTTCGTCTCCAGACTCACCAGGACGTTGAGGCTGCCCGAGCGGAATCCCTCCAGGTCGAGCGTCACGTAGCGGAAGCCGAGTTCGAGGAAACGAGTCGTCAGCGCCGCCCGCGTCGCCGGCTCGATGAGGCGGGCCAACCCCTCCGGCGGCACCTCGACGCGCGCCAGCTCGCCCTCGTGCAGGCGCACGCGACACTCGCGATAGCCGAGGGCGTGCAAGTATTCCTCTGCTGCCTCGACGCGGGCCGTGCGCTCGACCGTCACCGCTACGCCGGGCGCCAGGCGGCTCGACAGGCACGGCGACGCCGGCTTGTCCCACGTCGGCAGGCCCCACGCCCGCGCCAGGGCGCGGACGTCGGCCTTGGTGAAACCGGCCTCCTGGAGCGGGTGGCGCACCTGATGTTCCGCCGCCGCCTTCAACCCCGGCCGGTAGTCGCCCCGGTCGTCGAGGTTGGCGCCGCTGCAGATATACGACACGCCCAGTTCGGGCAACAGCGTCTCGATGCGGCCGTACAACTCGCTCTTGCAGAAGTAGCAGCGGGCGCCGTCGTTGCGCAGGTAATTCGGGTCGGCGAACTCCGCCGTAGAGACGACGACGTGGCGGACGCCGATCAGTTCGGCGAGGCGGCGAGCCTCGGCGATTTCGGCGCGCGGCACGCTGGCGCTGTCGGCGGTCACGGCGACGGCGCGCTGGCCCAGCGCGAGGTACGCCGCCTTCGCTACGACCGTGCTGTCGATACCGCCGCTGAACGCCACCGCGACGTCGCCCAGTTCACGCAGCACCTCCAGCAGGCGCTCGCGCTTGGCGGCGAGATCGGGCGTCGGTGTCGTCGCTTCCATTGTCGGCATCGGGGGGACTCTTTGGGGAGGCGATCCAACTTCTATCATAAAGGAACGCCGCGCGCTTCTCAAGAAATCGCGCGACGCGGCGGACTGCCAATCCGACAGGCTGACAGGGCCGCCGACGCGCAAACTTGGCAGAGCGCGGCGGCGGCCGTCCGACGCTTGCATGTCCTAACCTCTTGGCGTCATAGCTCTTGAGATGGTTATCAACTTCAAGGCACGAGACTTGCTGTCCCACGGCGGGGATACTGTTCCTCCAGTTGGACACCGCGAGCCTCGGCCGCTCCGCGTAGGGAGAGTGCGATGAACCTGAAACCGTTGGGCGAACGCCTCGTCGTCCGCCGCCATTCGGCGGAAGGAAAGACGACGGGCGGCATCTTGCTGCCGGACAGCGCCAAGAACAAGCCGCAGAGGGGCGAAGTCCTCGCCGTCGGCCCCGGCAAGCTGGTCAAGGACGGCACGCGCCGCCCCTTGCAAGTCAAGGTAGGAGATACCGTCCTGTTCACCGCCTGGGCCGGCGACGAGTTCAAGAAAAATAGCTCCGCCGAAGAACTCCTCCTCATGCGCGAGGAAGACGTCCTCGCCGTGCTCGATAAATAGACGACAAGGCCGCTCGCGGCTTGGCGATTGCGAAGCCGCGAGCGGCAATTCCCGTACACCGAACCCCGTGACATCATCATCGGAGGCAGAATGGCTGCTAAGCAGATCGCGTTCGACCAGGAAGCCCGGGAGGCCATGCGCCGCGGCATCGCCAAGCTGGCCCGCGCCGTCAAGGTGACGCTCGGCCCCAAGGGCCGCAACGTCATCCTCCAGAAGAGCTTCGGCTCGCCGACCGTCACCAAGGACGGCGTCACCGTCGCCAAGGAGATCGAGCTGGAGGACAAGTACGAGAACATGGGCGCCCGCATGGTCAAGGAGGTCGCCTCCAAGACCAGCGACGTCGCCGGCGACGGCACCACCACCGCCACCGTCCTCGCCGAGGCCATCTTCAACGAGGGCCTGCGCGCCGTCGTCTCCGGCGCCAACCCGATGCTGATGAAGCGCGGCATGGAGCGCGCCGTCGCCGAGATCGTCGCCAAGCTCGCCGACATGAAGAAGGACGTCAAGTCGCAGAAGGACCTCGAGAACGTCGCCACCATCGCGGCGAACAACGACCGCGAGATCGGCAAGATCATCGCCGAGGCGATGGCCAAGGTCGGCAAGGACGGCGTCATCACCGTCGAAGAAGGCAAGACGATGGAGACGGGCCACGAGTTCGTCGAGGGCATGCAGTTCGACCGCGGCTACCTGTCGCCCTACTTCGTCACCGACCCGACCAAGATGGAAGTCGAGTTGGAAGACCCCTACATCCTCATTTACGAGAAGAAGATCGCCAGCAGCAAGGACCTGGTCCCTCTGCTGGAGGCCGTCTTCCGCGCCGGCAAGCCGATCCTCATCGTCGCCGAGGAGGTCGAGGGCGAGGCGCTGGCGACCTTGGTCATCAACAAGATCCGCGGCACCTTCAAGTGCGCCGCCGTCAAGGCGCCGGGCTACGGCGACCGCCGCAAGGCGATGCTCGAGGACATCGCCGTCCTGACCGGCGGCAAGGCCGTCTTCGAGGACCTCGGCGTCAAGCTCGAGGGGCTGGCGCTGACCGACCTCGGCCGCGCCAAGAAGGTCAAGATCGACAAGGACAACACGACGATCATCGAGGGCGCCGGCCAGAAGAAGCTGATCCAGGCGCGCGTGCAGACGATCCAGCGCGAGCTGGACAAGAGCACGAGCGACTACGACAAGGAGAAGCTGAGCGAGCGGATCGCCAAGCTGTCGGGCGGCGTCGCCAAGATCAACGTCGGCGCCGCGACCGAGAGCGAGATGAAGGAGAAGAAGGCGCGTGTCGAGGACGCGATGCACGCGACGCGGGCGGCCAACCAGGAGGGCATCCTGCCGGGCGGCGGCGTCGCGCTGGTGCGGGCCTCGCTCGGCCTGAAGGCGCCGAAGGACCTCAGCCACGACGAGGAGGTCGGTTACAACATCGTCGTCCGCGCCTGCAAGGCGCCGATCATGCAGATCGCGGAGAACGCGGGCCAGGACGGCGCCGTCGTCGCCAACCAGGTGCTGGAGAACAAGGACCAGAACCACGGCTACGACGCCCGCCTCGACCGCTACTGCGACATGGTCAAGGACGGCATCATCGACCCGACGAAGGTGGTGCGCAGCGCGCTGCAGAACGCCGCCAGCGTCGCGACGCTGCTGCTGACCAGCGACGCCCTCGTCGCCGAGATCCCCAAGGACGAGAAGAAGCCCGCCGGCGGCGGCGGGGACGAGATGTATTAATTCGGTCGGTTCTCGGCCCGAAGCACGGGTGAGCCGCTTGCGGCTTCGCACTCACTGCGAAGCCGCAAGCGGCTCGCCTTTCTCAGAACCACAGAGCCTTGTCCACCACGTTCTTCAGCGGCTCCCCTCCGACGAAGCGGCGCACGTTCTCTCGCACCACCGCCAGGTGGCGCTCCGCGATACGCAGCGAATAGCCGGCGACGTGCGGCGTCAGGATGACGTTCTCGAAGCGCCACAACGGGTGTTCGGCCGGCAGCGGCTCCGTCTCGTAAACGTCGAGCGCCGCCCCGGCGATCTCCCCCGCCTCAAGCGCGTCTACCAGATCGCTTAAATCAACGATGGCTCCGCGGCCGATGTTGATGAGGTAGCCACTCCGCTTCATTTGCCGAAATTGGTCCTGCCGAAAGAGCTTTTCCGTCTTCGGCGTGTGCGGCGCCGCGATCACCACGAAGTCGCTCTGGCCGAGCAAGTCAGGCAAGCGCTCCGGGCGCCACAACTCCGCCACCCCGTCCGGCGCCTTGTCTCGAAGAGGATCGACGGCGACGACGTGCATGCCGAACGCCAGCGCCCGCCGCGCCACTTCCGAGCCGATCGCGCCCAGGCCGACGACGCCGAGGGTCGTGTCACCCAGGTGCAAGTGCGCCCGGTCGATGGCGCTCACGGTGCCGGGTCCGGCGGCGAAGCTGACGCGCTCACCCTCCCCGCCGACCGGCTCCCAGAGCGCCCGCGTTTGATTGCGGATGTAGCGATGCAAGTTGCGCGCGAAGCAAAGGACGTAGCCCATCACCTGGTCGGCGATCATGTCCGAGAAGAGGCCGCGCATGTTGGTCAGCACGCACGGATGGTCCACGAGGGCCGGAAAGACGTAGTGTTCCAGGCTGGCCGTGGGCGACTGCACCCAGCGCAGTTGTCGGGACGCGGCGAGGAGGGGCGGCGTGATCTTGCCGAAGAAGGCGTCGGCGTCGGCCACGGCGGCGAGGGCGTCGGCGTCGCTGGCGGCGTTGACGACGGTCATGGGGCCGGCGGCGTCCGCGATCGCGCCGAGGCGCGCGGCGTCCACGGGCGGATGGATGACGAGTTTCATCGCGATTCTCCGTCGAGCGTCACTCGTAGCGCAGCGCCTCGATGGGGTCGAGGCGCGACGCCTTCCACGCCGGGTAGTAGCCGAAGAAGACGCCGACGGCGGCGCAGACGGCGAAGGCGAGCAGGACCACGGACGGCGACACGACCAGCGGCCAGCCGGCGGCGCGGGCCAGCAGCGACGCCACGCCGACGCCCAGCGCCGTCCCGATCGTCCCGCCCAAAAACGACAGCACCACCGCCTCAAGCAGGAACTGCGCCAACACGTCCGACGGCCGCGCTCCGACCGCCATGCGCACGCCGATCTCCTTGGTCCGCTCCGTGACCGACACCAGCATGATGTTCATGATGCCGATGCCGCCGACGACGAGCGAGATGCCGGCGATGACGGCGATCAGCAGCCGCATCGTCGAGGTCAGCACGACGGCAATCGCCGCCATCTCGGACACGGTACTGACGTCAAAGTCCTCGGCGCCCGGCTTGACGCGGTGCTGCTCGCGCAGGACGCGCCAGATTTCCTCCTTGACGGACTCGATTTGACGTTCGTCCCTGGGCGCCGTCAGGATGACGGTGACGTGGTCGTTGCCGACGAGGCGGTGCTGGAGCGCGGTCAGCGGCAGGAAGAGCTGGTCGTCCTGGTCGGCGCCGATGGGCGAGCGCCCCTTGGCGGCCATGACGCCGACGACGGTCAGCCGCAGCCGGTCGACGCGCACCGTCCGCCCGACCGGGTCGGCGACGTCGGGGAAGAGCTTCTCCTTGACGGTCTGGCCGAGGGCGCAGACGAGGGCCTGCTTCTTGAGATCCTGCTCGTTGAGGAAGCGGCCGGAGACGACGTGCCACTGGCGGACCGGCTCCATGTCGGGCGTGCAGCCGGCGACGAGGGTCAGCCAGTGGCGCGTGCCGGCGGAGGCGACGCGCTGCGTCAGTTGCAGGTCGGCGACGCCGACGACGCGCTCGCCGAGGCGCTTGCGCAGGGCGGCGGCGTCGTCGGGGCGGAAGGGGACGAGGTCGGCGATGGAGCCGGCGGCGGGGTGAGCGCCGGGGCGGATCACGAACAGGTTCTTGCCGACGCTATCGAGTTGCCGGTCGAGCTTGAGGCGGGCGCCGTCGCCGGCCGACACCATGCCGATGACGGCGCCGATGCCGATGACGATGCCGAGGCTCGTCAGCGCCGAGCGCCCCTTGTGCGTGGCGAGCGCCGCCAGCGCGATCCGGAGTGCGGTGAGGAGGCTCATCGGTAATACTCAGGGCGATATGCCCCCGGCGTGTTGTTCCGGGGGTGCGCTGCGCGACCCCCGGCTGTGGGATGCAACCCCT
>JBBROG010000273.1:0-10565 GCA_038229635.1 Gemmatales bacterium | reverse complement strand
TTCGACCGGCGCGTCGAGCTTGCCCTGAGCCCGGACCTCCGCCGCCCCCGCCAAGAGGGAGAGCGCCGCAAGGATCGCGAGCGATGAACGTGACATGACATGCTCCTTTGGTCGTTTGAGAGGGAGGGCCGTCCGTCAGCGGCCGATGACGCGAGCCTGCCAGCCCTGGTGCCGTAGGACGTTGGCGAGGGTGTTCGCCTGCGGCCTGTTGTTGACGTGGGCGCGCGTGTGCCAGCCCGGCATCCGGGCCTTGATCGCGACCTGGCCGGAGCGGTTGGCCTTCATGTGGACGATGAACCCCTGGCGTACCAAGCTCAGCTTGATCCGCTGCGCCACCTGACGGTTCGGGGCGACGGTGATCGGGCGCCAGTGCGGCTGGCGGAGTTGCACCATAAAGTGGTGCCTCTGCTGGACCGCGGGCTTTTTCGGCGGCGCGGGCCTCTTTCCCTGCGCGTCGGCCGGCGCGGGCAGCAGGGCGATCAGCGCGATCGCGACCGCCGCGAACAGGAGTCTGGTGGGACGGAACATGTCGATCTCCTCGGGATCTAGGACGTTGCAGCGGGCCGGCCCATCCGGCCGCCCGACAGGGCAACACCAATGAAAGTGCGCGACGCACTCAAACCTTTCTGTAAGGACGAAAAAAATCAAAAAACGACTCGCGCCGTCTACGGAGGCAGCCGCCACAAGCGGACGGTCTTGTGGCTCGCGGAAGCCGCGTAGCGGCCGTCCGGCGAGACGGCTACGCCTCTGACCGGCGCGGTATGCCCGTCGAAGCGGCGGAGTTCCTTCCCCGTCGTCGTGTCCCACACGCGGACGGTCTTATCTACCCCGCCGGTGACCGCGAGCGGGCGGTCGGGGGAGAGGGCCACGGCGAGGATCGGCCCGTCGTGCCCCTTGAAGATAAAGCGGTTTTCGCGAGTGTTTATGTCCCAGATGCGGGCCGTGCCGTCGTCGCCGCCCGACATGAGGCTCCGGCTGTCCGCGGAGAGGGCGACGTCCCACACGGGAGCAAAGTGGCCGCGGAAGACCGTCTCTTCTCCCTCCGGCTTCACCTCCCGCAGGTAGACGTCGCCGGAATACGTCCCGAGGGCGAGCCGGCGGGCGTCCGGGGCGAAGGCGAAGGCGCTGATCGGTTTCAGGGGGACAACGTCAAAAGCCGAGAACTCGCCCGTTCGCTCGCCGCTGCCCGCGTCGTGGAGGCCGAGGTTCCCCAGGCGATGGAGGCAGAACACCTGCTTCCCGTCCGCCGAGAACGCGACGGCGACCACGTCTTGAAACTCCGGGAAGGAGTCGCGCCAGCGCGGCTCGGGCGCCGTCCAGTCCCACAAGCGCACCTCGCGCGCGTCCCCTTCCGAACCGAGGAGAGCCGACTTGCCGTCGGCGGAGAAGGCCAACGAGACGACATAGTGAGACTGCACGGTGGCCCCGACCAACCCGCCCGTTTCCACGTCGTAGAGGCGGACCAGGCCGTTGTCGCCGCCGCAGAGGAGGGAGCGGCCGTCGGGCGAGAAGAGGACACGAAACAGGGCGGAATGATGGTCTTTCCTCCACCGGCGGACTTCGCCGTCCCGCAAGGGCTCCGGCGCCTCGTCGTCCTTGTCGTCCGGCGGCACGTCCAGGCCCATTCCCCCGGCGACCGGCCCGCCGGGCGGTTTCAGGGGCTTCAGCTCGGCAAAGTCTTGCGTCGACCAGTCGCGGACAGACGACTTAGTGATCCCTGACAGGGCCGCGGCGCCAAATCCGACCAGCACGAAGGCGGCGACCCCAACCCCGATGAGTACGGGCCGGAATCTCCGAAGGAGTGTCGGAGCCGTCGGGGGCGGCGCGGCCGGTTTCGGCCCTTTCTTCAGCGGAAATCTCTCCACGCGCACGTCCGGGACGGCAGCCGGCCGCGCCACCGCGGTGTCGGCTGGTGCTACCCCGGACGGCTTCTTCTCGGGGGCCGGGTTCGTGCTTTGGGGAGTACTCATGGGAGGAACTCGGATCTCCGAAGAGAGAACGAGACGGCGAGGTCTGTCCGCGGACGTCAGCGCTTGCCGTGGGACTCCTCCCGCGCGGCGACGGCCTGCAAGTCCCAGAGGCGGACCGTCCCGTCGTCGCCCGCCGTGGCGGCCCGGCCGCCGTCGGGCGCGAAGGCGACGGCGTTGACGGCGCCGGCGTGGCCAACGAGACGGAGGACTTCCTTCCCACTAGGGACGTCCCACAGGCGGACGGTGCCGTCGTCGCCGGCCGAGAGAATTCGTCGGCCGTCGTCGGCGATGGCCACGCTCCGGACGCGCCGCCCGTGCCCGTCGAAGACCTTCTCCTTCGTGCCCTTGGCGGTACCGGCGTTACAGAGTCCGACGTGGCCGTCCCCGGCGCCGGTGGCGACCCAGTTGCCGTCGCGGGAGAAGGCGACGGCGGTCGTCGGGGCGGCGTGGACCTTGATGACCTTCGGGTCCAGTCGCGTCATCGGCTCGCGGACCCAGACGGCGCCGTCGTCCCAGCCGGCCGCGACGCGGCGGCCGTCGGTCGAAACGTCCAGGCAGAGGCGTTCGGGCGGGGGACCGGCCTTGGGCGCGTAATTCTTACTCCCCAGCTTGCCCTTTTCCGCCCCGTCCTCCGTCTCATACACCGCGAGGGCCTCGTCCGGGGCGAAGGTCAGGTAGCGGCGCCCCTTGTGAGCCCCGGAGAAGGCCACGGCGGTGAAGGCACCGCCCAGGGGGTTGCGGCTCGCGGAATGGATCGTCTCGCCGTCTTGCCGCTTGCAGAGCCGAACCTCACAAACTCCCCGTAGCGCCCCCGGCCGGTTTTGCGAGCTGACGAGGATCCGTTCGCCGTCGGGCGAGAAAGCGAGCCGCGTGACCGCGTCGGGCTGCTGCTGCTTCCATACGCGCGCCCCCTTGGCGTGGTACATCGCCACGACCCCGTTGGCGCCGCCGCACAAGAGTTCCTCGCCGTCCGACGAGAAGAGGACGCTCAGCATCGCCGCGCCGTGGTTGCCCAGGTTGAGGGGCTCGACCGCGCGGGGAATCGGCGCGGCCTTGTCTCCCGTTGGTACTGGCGGGACGTTACCCGCGAACTTGACAGGCGGCGGCTCGGGCTTTTTCGCGGGTGAATTCGCCGCCGGCTTGGCCGCCGCGGGTTTCGCCCCCGCGGGCTTGGCCACCTTCGGCGGAGCCGAGGCCGTCGCCGGCGCAGTCCTCGGCTCCGGCACGACCGACGGCACGACCGGCTCCGGCACCTTCGGCGGCTCGGCGGCTTCCGACAAGGACGGCGTGTTCCGGGCGGGCGGACTGATCGCGGCGGACTCGGAAGCTCCCGGCGTGGTCAGGGCTCCCACGGCCAGCCAGGCAGCGACCACCAACACCGGGAGCGCGACCGCCGCGACGGCAGCGGGGATCAGCCAGCGCGGGCGCGTCGTCCTGACCGCCGCCGGGGCCGCGCGCTCGGGGCGGGGCAGGGCTGGGGGGGGAGCGCCACGGGGCGAACGGGTCTCCGGAGCGGCTTTCGGACGTGGCTTCGCCGCCTGTTTGCAGAAGGGAGCGAGCGCCTGCGCGACCTCGTTCGGCTTCTGGAAGCGCTGCGCGGGATCCTTGGCGATCATGCGCGCCACGACGGCCCCCAGTTCGGCCGGCACGTCGGGACGCAGTTCGGAGAGCGGCGTCGGCTCCTTCCGAATGTGCGCGACGATGGTCGAAACGTCGGTGCCCTCCTGGAACGGCGGGCGCCCGGCGAGGAGGCAGTACAGCGCACATCCCAGGCTGTAAATGTCGGCGCGGATGTCGGCCGTCCGCGCGTCGGTGGCCTGTTCGGGGGCGCTGTACTCCGGCGTCCCCATGTAGGCGCCCATGCCCGTCAGTTGCCGGCCGGCGCTCTGTTCGCCGGCGACGCGGGCCAGGCCGAAGTCGAGGACCTTGACCTGTCCCTGCGGCGTAAGCATGAGGTTTTGCGGCTTGACGTCGCGGTGGACCATGCCCTTGTCGCAGGCGTGCTGTAAGCCGAGCGCCGCCTGGCGGACGTAGTCGCAGGCGTGCAAGATCGGCAAAGGCCCCTTATCGCGGAGCACTCGGTCGAGGCTGCGGCCCTCGACGTATTCCATGACGAGCATGTGCAGGTCGCCGGCCCGTTCGGCGTCGAAGGCGATGACAATGTTCGGGTGCGACAGCTTCGCCGCCGCCTTCACCTCGCGGTGGAAGCGCTCCAGGGCGTCCGGATGTTCGAGGAGCGACTTGCTGATGACCTTGATGGCGACCTGGCGCTCCATCATCGTCTGCTCGGCCTGGTAGACGACGCCCATGCCGCCGCGGCCCAGTTCCCTGATGATGCGGTAGCGCGGGTGGTTGGCCAACTCGGCGGGGACGTCGCCGGACGGCGGGGGCGGCAGCGCGCCGGGGACGGCCGGCGCGGTGGTTTGGCTGGGGGCGGCGCCGGACACCGTGTCGCGGCGGGGCAGGGGAGGGGCAGGCGTGCGGGGCGGCGCCACAACCCCGACGACGGTCCGGCCCGGCACGCTCGCCAGCGTCCGGCGGCAGTCGGCGCAGCCTTGCAGGTGCCGCGCCACGAGGGCGGCGTCGTCGCCAAGTCGTCCCTGGGCGTAGGCCGCGAGTTGATCCGCGTTCGGGTGAGTCGTCGGGCCGGGCATGGAGCGATCCTCCGGGTAAGGTTGGTCGCACTCAATCCTCCCGACTGAAGGCGACGACTGCAACAAGATTTTCGTCGAAAAGGCGAGTTTTCGGGCGTTTATCTCTTCCGCGAAAGGCGCGGCGCGGGACGAACGTGTCACTGCCGCCCATGCACGAAAGAACACCGGGCGACGGCGTCGGCGGCGCCGTCGCCCGGCTTACCGAAGGCGAACGCCGCAAGGTGTTGCGGCGTCAGGTGATTCGGGCGGGAGCGATCTTCGGCGAGTCTCCGGAACCGCCAGGCATTCCTGCCAGGCGACAGGTTCCTCACCCTCTATACGCCCGAACCCCCCGTATTTCCGACACGACGACGCAATTTTTTTCCCGCGTCAAAGCGAAAGGGCAGGGCAGGGCACCCCCTCTCGCGTCGGGTCACTTCTCGCCCCTGGTCAAGAGGCCGCGCTCGCGCATCCACTCCTCGCAGCGCTTGGGCCAGGTCGCGTAAGGCTTGGGGCTCGGCCTCATGCCGAAGCCGTGGCCGCCGGAGGCGTAGACGTGCAACTCGGCCGGCACACCCGCCCGCTTCAACGCGAGATAGTAGAGCACGGTGCCTTCGGCGCTGCCTCGGTCATCGCCGGCGACGGCGAGGAAGGTCGGCGGCGTCTTGGCCGTGATGGTGATTTCGGGCGTGAGTTGGTCGGTGCCGCGCTTGAGGAGTCCGCCGGGGTAGATCGTCACGGCGAAATCGGGCTTGCAGCCCGCCTTGTCGGCGTCGTCCACCGGCTCGTAGGTTCGCTTGTCGGCGGTGGAAGCCCAGGCCGTCAGGTGGCCGCCCGCCGAGAAGCCGAGGAGGCCGATCTTCGCGGGATCCACGCCCCATTCCTTCGCCCGAGAACGGACGACGCTGAGGGCACGCTGGGCGTCCATGAGCGCCTGGGGCGGCGGCTGGTCGCGCGGCGTCCCTTCGCGGCGCGGGACGCGGTACTTCAGCACCGCCGCCGTCACGCCGAGGGAGTTGAGCCACGCCGCGACCTGTTCGCCTTCGTGGTCCCAGGCGAGGTTGGTGTAGCCGCCGCCCGGACAGACGACGACGGCAACGCCGATGGACGTCGAGGACGGGGCAGGGGAGACCGAAAGCGTCGGCACCGAGACGTTAGTGAGGCTGGTGACGACCGTCTTACCGCCGACGTCTTTCGTCTTCGCTTCCTCCTTGCCGACGGTCCCCGCCTCGCCCGGCGCCTTGGCGGGCCAGAGGTCGAGGATTACGGGTTGGGCCTCCGCCGTCGCGCCGCGTGCGCCGAGCAGCAGCGTCACCGCGACGGTAAGAAGCAGGACAGGGAGTCCGAAGCGACGGGGCCGTCTGTTCGTCATGATGCGTCTCCATAAAACGCGGGAGAGTGTCTTACCGTCTCAGGGTATTGCCTACCCTCCCAATGAGACAAGTCGGCTTGTGGTGGAGGACCTCCTTCAAACCGCGGAACGCTCCTTCGCGCCGGTCCCATCGGGCGTAAGTCACGCCGAGATTGAGGCGGGTTGCGGGGAATCGCCCGCATGGCAGCCGTGACGAGCCTCAGATTCGAATCACGGATTTCCACCCCCAAGTGAGACGAGTGACGTGCGGGGAGAGACGAATTTGTGCGAGGGGTGGGGCAGTCGGGGCCAGGTTTTTCCGCAAGTCTATTGGCCCCTTTGACTTGATTGAAATACCGCCAAGCCATTTCGTCTCTGCATTCACGCCCCGTACCAGCGCAACTCGTTGGGCGCCAACATGATATGTAAAGCGTCACCGATTTCCACTGCAGCGGCTGTGATTCCCGCCGCACCGATGGCCATTACCAGCCCGAGCTATACAATACATGGAAGTCATTGCCGCGCGCCTCTCTCTCGTGCCGACCGTGGGCAGGGGAGAGTTATGAGAAAGCTAGGAGAAAAAGATGCCGAAGCTCGAAGAAGTGTTCGGGATATCCTCAAAGCCTGTGCTGAGTTATGCGGAACGCGATCAGGTTGACGGGGAATTCGTGAAAGCGTTGTCAGGCGACCGACATATCGTCATTTACGGATCGTCCAAACAGGGCAAAACAGCCCTTAGGCAAAAACATCTTCCGGATAACAAATGTATTATAGTTCGTTGCGGACCAAAAACGACACCGGAGACAATCTACCAGTCCATTCTGCGCGACGCGGGGGTAACCATTGAATCGCTTGAGACCAGGACGGAAGGTGTAAAGGGCAGCGCGAAGGCCAAATGGGGTTTCAAGACGATATTGCCCTTTTTCGGTGGAGCAGACGCTGAAGGTGAGGTGTCGGGAGAGGCAAGCACACAGAAAGCAATTCAGACACAGTTCATCGGCTTTGACCTCGGCGACGCACAAGCGGTTACGGAATTGCTTGCGAGTCCCAAGTATTCAAAAAATGTTGTTCTTGAGAATTATCACTATTTGCCTGAGGACACGCGGAAGCAGATTGCTTTTGACCTGAAGACGTTCCACGAGGTGTCGATTCGATTCGTCATTCTGGGAATCTGGAAGGAAGCGAATTACCTTTTAATGTACAACGGAGACCTTCAGGACAGGGTTGTGGAAGTGCCAGTCGAGCCGTGGGAGAACGACGACTTTGACTTGGTGATGAACAATGGATGCAAACTTCTTAACATCGACATGAACGCAACCGCTCGCAAACAGTTTAAAGAGAATGCGTATGGGAACATCGGCATGCTCCAAGAATTCGCCAGAACATACTGTCGGCTGAGTGGAATTAGGGACAAGCAAGCGCAATTAGTTCCGATTGGCGGCCCGGAAGACATTAATAAAACTTTCGACGCGAAACTGACTGACCAACGGGGGAGACTCGCGAAGGTCTTGCAAACGATAGCTGGCAAGAGTCGGATTGGAACTCACACTCCCAACCCCCTTGTTCTCCCTTACTACCTCGTGCGAGTACTCTTGTCTGCCCCCATCAGCGAATTGACGGAAGGCATTAGGAGACCGCAACTCCTTGAGAAACTTAAGCAGTGTCATTACCGCGAGAATAAGGAAACCATCAGAATGAGTGACGTAAGCAACCTTCTAAAGAGGATTCCTGCTCTCCAAGAAGATATTCAGCCACCTTTCTTATATTATGATAACAATCAGCAACGGCTGAAGATCGTGGACGCGACACAGTTTTTCGTCCTTGCAAGGATCGACCGCGAGGAACTGTGGGAGGAAATACCGAACCCTCTTGAAAAGTATGATGACGAGTGAGCGCCGGAATTGATGCTCTGGCTCCCGTATCTCTATAATAATAACTCGGTGAGTGACAATGTGATATGCGGATCGTCACTAATTGACTCATTGTCGGTCTTCGTTAGGTCATTTCGGCCATTCCTCGACCACCTCTCCTGTCGCCGGCCGTGCCAAACGCCTGATGCGCCAGGCCACATGGGCGACGATGGCGAGATGGACCGCCACGGCAACGCCGAGGCCGATTCCGTGATCCGCGGCGTCGGCTCCCGCGTCGGCGAGCACCCACCATCCCCAGCCGCCGACGGGCAGGAACAGGACCAGGGCCGTCCACAGACCCGGGTTGTACTCCCGCCGCACGAGGGCGGGGGCGATGTGCCCGAGGCTGTTGACCAGAGGCAGGTAGACCGCGATCAGGCCGAGCGACGGCCGGACGAAGGCGGCGAGATACAGCGCGAGGACATCGACGCCCCAGACGCCAAGCGCGTTGATCCAGAACGTCGCCGCCGGGGTCAGGGCCTCGCGGCCGCAGGCGATGTGTCGGTTCACGTAGCCGCGGAAGCGGTCCCCGTCGTGCTCCTCCCACTGGTGCAGCATGTAGACCGGCAGCGGGAGGTAGACGAGCGCCAAGGCCAGCCCCGTGGCGGTGTACCAGACGGGGGCAAGGAGCAGGAGGGCACAGCCCGTAAACAGGCTGGCCGCGGGCCATTGCCAGTCGTCGATCAGCCAATGGAGGACACGACGGCGACCGCCCATAAGTGTTCTGGCTCCACCGACACGGAGAAGCCGCCTCATTCTCATCGGCCGAGAGAAGAGGACGGCCAGACGACATCATAAGAGCGTTCGGAAGAAATGAAAAAATAGCCCTGATTTCAGGCGATTCCGTCATTTCTTCCGAACGCTCTAAGAAAAACGACCCGCATGACGTTCATGCGCTTCGCGGCGTTTCACTGTGGGGCGCCGCCTTGTTGAGCAGGTAGCCCGCGTTGCTGACGCCGAGCAGCGTCGCGAGGCTCGTGTCGAGGTCGGGGAACTCGTGGATCGGGTCCGCCGTGGCGAAGCGCGTCCCCAGAGCGATCGCGTAGGCGACCAACACGCCGATCGTGAAGAAAAAGAGTTGGACGCGCCCCAGGTCCAGGCGGGCCGCGTTGCCCGTCTCCTCGCCCCGAAAGAGGTCGGCGAGGGCGGCCTCTCCCAACTCGGTCTTGGCCAACACCTGTCCTTCGCTCGTGAGCTTGCTCGTGTCGACATTCTGCCGCGCCAGGGCCGTGATGGTTTCGCTCTTCTCCTCCGCGTTGGCGGGCTGTCCCTTCTTGTAGCTGAGGATCAGAGGTGAGCCGGCCAGCGACGTCAGGCTGATGCCGAGCAGGATCCAGACCGCCGCCGGGATCGCGATCATCGACGAGCCCCGGTGGCGCGACGCTTCCAGTTCCTTCAGGGCTTGCACCTTCTTGACCCGGTCCGCGCGCAGCTCTTCCAGGCGCTTCGCCAGGTCGGGCTTCTTCGAGGCGCCTCCGCCTTGCTCCAGTTGAGCGGTGGCGCTGGCGACGTCCTCGCGTGCGGCTTCGACTGCCCCTTCGGCGTCGGCGAGTTGCTGTCGCGTCGGCCCGGCCGCGTCCTCGCCGGCGAGGGCGTTCGTCGTCGCCGCGGTCACGAAGGCGGAACCGATCAGGATGGTCCAAAGGGTCGTCTGGAGGCGCGCGAGACTCAGACTATTCTGGTCGTCGATCAAGGCTCCCCACAAGGCCCTCGTCGTCGCCTTGCCGGCGAAGGCCACGAACCCCGCCGCCAGCGCCAAGTTCGCTAACCAGACCGGCAACTTCCCGAAACGGCCGGCGGCGAGGCACGTCAGGAACATCGCCCCCAGGCACAGGAAGGCGAGGACACCCTGACTCGCCTTCCATCGCCTCTCCGCACCCTCGTTCGCTGGCGTGGTCATCGCTCACATTCTCCCGGAATAGGCCGCTTTTGCCCCGATTAGCCCCGATCTTCCTCCTCTTTCGGTCCGGGGTCAAGAAGAAACCGGCTGCCTTGTTCTCTTCGTCGTCGGTCAGCAGGCGCAGACTCGGCGCGAAGGGATTCGGCTTGCGCTCCGGGTCGGCGCCGGGGACGACTCACACCGACTCACACCCCGACTCACACCCCCCGCGCCTTCCTTTCCCTGCTTTTTCCGGGCTTTTCGTGGGGGTGTGAGTCGTGAGCGCCTGTGAGTCGTTCCCGACACTTGCTTTCCTTTCCCGCCCTCGAACCTGTCCGCGCGGGGCGCGCGGGCCTCCCGCGGCGTCGCCGCCCGATCTTCATTCTACCCGCCCGCGCCGGGGCCGGGAAAGATCCCGGATGGTGTCAGGAAGCGACACGACTCGGGCCTCGGCGACCCCTCGCGTCGGCGTTCCCTTTCTGGTAATATCGCCTCGGGTTCGACGAATAACCCCGGAACGCCTTCTTCCTCTCGGCTGCGGAGCGCTCCCGATGCCTGGTTTCCTCCACTTCCTGCGTTGCGTCGGCAAGGCGGCGGTCCGGCACGGCGGCCGCGCCCTGCTCGGCCTCGTCCCGCTCGGCGAGCAGGTCTACGACATCGCCTGCGACGCCCTCTCCGACTACCGCCACGAGAATGACGAGGCGGAATTGCGGGGCGAAGTCGCCGCCCTGGCGCTGGCCGGCGCCGCCACGGCAAACGCACTTCAAAACCCATATACTAAAGGAGTTAGGGCAACAGGTTCTCAAGGTTTTTCGGACTGAA
>JBBROG010000272.1:0-10589 GCA_038229635.1 Gemmatales bacterium | reverse complement strand
GCTTCACCCCTCACCCCCGGCCCCTCTCCCCAAAGGGGAGAGGGGAGAGTGCCGGTCACGCCGCGAGCGGCGGCGGCTGATGCGGCCCCCGGTCGCGCACGGCGTTGATGCCGCGGCCCGAGTGGCGAATGAAGCCGACCAGTTCCCGGACCACGTCGACCGAGCCCAACTCTTTCTCCACCCGGGCGAGGGCGTTCGGCAGCGACAGCCCCTCGCGCCAGATGACGTGATAGGCCCGGCGGACGGCGTCGACCTGCGCCCCCGTCAGCCCGGCCCGGCGCATGCCGACCACGTTGACGCCGACGACGGTGTTGATGTCCTGCTGGACGATGAACGGCGGCACGTCCTTCGACGTCGCCGACACGCCGCTCAGCAGCGCCAGCCGGCCGATGTGGACGAACTGGTGGACGGCGCTGTTGCCGGAGAGGTAGACGTTGTCCTCGACGACGCAGTGGCCGCCGACGAGGGCGCCGTTGGCCAGGATGCAGTGGTTGCCGACGCGGCTGTCGTGGGCGACGTGGGCGCCGGCCATGAGGAAGTTGTTGCTGCCGAGGACCGTCTTCCAGGACTGCGTCGTGCCGCGGTGGACGGTGACGTGTTCGCGGAAGACGTTGTCGTCGCCGATCTCGACGGCGGTCGGCTCGCCGTCGTACTTGAGGTGCTGCGGCCGGTCGCCGAGGACGGCTCCCGAGTGGACCTGGTTGCCGCGCCCCATCGTCAGCGGGCCGATCAGGTGGGCGAAGGGGCGGATGACGGTCCCGGCGCCGGCGACCACGCGGCCTTCAAGGACGGCGTAGGCGCCGACCTCGACGTCCGGGGCGAGGTCGGCTTCCGGCGCGACGACGGCCGTGGGGTGGATGCGGGCGGAGGGTGTGTTCGGCATGGCGGCACCCAGGTCTGGTTCGGACGGAGCGTCCCTTCTCGGAAGGGCTTTCTATACGCCAGACCGCGGCCGCGTGCCAAGGCCAATTTTCCGCGCCGGCTCAGTCGCCGCACACCTCGTCCAGCACGTCCTCCGCGACGTAAATGGGCACCTTGGCGGTGACGGCCAGGGCGATGGCGTCGCTGGGGCGGCTGTCGACCTCGACCAGCTCGCCGTTCTGGCGGATGCGCAGCTTGGCGTAGTAGGTGTGGTCGCGCAGCTCGCTGATGGTGACGTCGCGCAGCTCGCCGCCGAGGCTGTCGACGACGCTGGCCACCAGGTCGTGCGTCAGCGGCCGCGGCGACGGCATGCCCTTGACGCGCCGGTCGATGCTCGTCGCCTCGAAGATGCCGATGACGATGGGGAAGCTGCGGTCGCCGTCCACTTCCTTCAGCATGATCACCTGCTGGTCGTGGACCTCACTGATGATGATGCGCTTCAACTCCATATGGACGGGCACGGCAGCCTCTCTTTCCCGGACGGCGGGCCGTTCGTCGGCCCTCGCGCGAATCGACCCGGCTGGCATTATAGAGCCCGCGAGGAAAAGCGGTCAAGCAAGCGACGGCCCGGCCGTTCGCTCCGCCTCGTCTTGCACGCCGGGCCGGCGGTGGGCACAATGGGTGAGCCCGGCGTCCGGCGGGAGGAGAGGCATGTCAACCGTACCGTGGCCCTATTATCCGAAAAATGACTACCCCACGAGGGACGGGAAGCCGATGGCCGAAACCGACTGGCACCGCATCCTCATGGTGGCGCTGATCGAGACGCTCCAGCGCTACTTCGCGCGTCACCCCTTGGTGTACGTCTCGGGCAACCTCCTCATCTTCTACCAGCCGGGGAACCGCCGGCGCCACCTCTCGCCGGACGTGTTCGTCGTCCGCGGCGTGCCGAAGGCGGTCCGCCCCAACTACCTGATCTGGGAAGAGGGCAAGCCGCCCGAGGTCGTCATCGAACTCACCTCCTCCTCGACGCGGCGCGAGGACCTCGGCCGAAAGTTCGTCCTTTACCGCGACACGCTGCGCGTCAAGGAATACTTCCTCTTCGACCCCCGCGGCGACTATCTCGCCCCGCAGATCCAGGGCTATCGCCTCAGGAAAGGCGCGTACCTGCCCATCCGCTCGGTCCGAGGCCGTCTGCCGAGCCGCATCCTCGGCCTGCACCTGGAGCCGCGCGGCGAAGACCTGCGCCTCTGGGATCCGGTCGCCGGCACGCTGCTGGCGACGCCGAAGGAGGAACTACACCAGGCCGAGCGCGACCGCGAGCAGGCCGAGCGCGACCGCGAGCAGGCCGAGCGCGACCGCGAGCAAGCCGAGCGCGACCGCGAGCAAGCCGAGCAGGCGAAGCTCAGGGCCGAGGCGGCGACTGACGCGCTGCGGCGTGAGAACGAGGAGTTGCGTCGGCGCCTCGCGCGCACCAAGAATTGAACGGGACCGGCGAGAGTCGGTACACCCTATCAGGCGGAGGCGTCGTCATGAAAGGTCCGGGTCATCGCGCGAAGTTCGACGTGCGACGGCAGTGGCTCTGCCCCGCGTGCGGCCGGCGCGAGCGCACCGGCGGCCACGTCGTCAACCGCACCTGCCCCTGCCGCACCGCCATGAGACTGGTCGAAGAGCCGAGGCGACGCCGGCCGGCTGGCGGCGCGGCGTCCGCTTCCCTCGCGCCCGAGGAGATCGCGGAGGTCCCTCATGTCCACGACAAGCCGGGTCAAGAGTGAAGCGCGAAACCGCCTCACGACGGGGGCCAGGAGACGACCGGCCAGTGCCGTTGCGCCGCCAACCGGCGCAGCCGCCGGCCCGCGTTGACGGCGACGGGGTGGCCGACGCACTCCAGCATGGCCGCGTCGCCGACGCTGTCGCCGTAGGCGAACGACGCCGCCAGGTCGATACCGTGCTCCGCCGCGTAGGCTCGGACCAGTTCGGCCTTGCGCTCGTCCGCGATGGGAGGCCCGTCGATCGCGCCGGTGAAGACGCCGTCGCGCTCCGCGAGGCGCGTGGCCAGGACGTCGGCGGCGCCGATGTGTTCCGCGAACGGCCGCATGACCGCGTCGAGTCCGCCCGTCACCAGAATGACGCGGCGACCAAGACGCCGGTGTTCCTCGACACATTCCCGCGCTTTCGGGAAGAGTCGGTCCGTGAGCCGACGAACGGCGTCGGGAGTGCGGTGCCAGTCGGAGATGTCGTCGGCGGGCAGTCCGGCGTAGCGGCGGTAGATGACGACGTTCACGCGCGCCCGGCTGCGGCGGTCGATCCACAGATATCGTGGCAATTGAAGCAGCAACCCCGCCTTCCCCAGAAGGTGGCGCAACCGACCCTGGCGGACCCCGAGATACCAGAGGAGTGGGTGCAGGATCGTCGTCCGCGTGAGCGTCCCGTCGACGTCGAAGAAGGCGGCGGCGTGTGAGGGCACGTTCGACAACCTCTCCGTCAGTTCGCGCCGTCGCGCCGCCGCAACTCGTCCCGCAGGCGCTCGACCTCCGCGGCCAAGTCGTTATTGCGCTGCCGGAACCGCTTGACGTCCTCGGCGCGCCGCCGCTCCGAATCCGCGAGTCGCCGCCACCAGTCGGCTTGCTCCCTCTCGCGCTCGGCCCGCCGCTTCGCCTCTGCGATGCTCTCGAGCCGAGTCAGCACACGCGCGCCGGTGCGGCCGTCGTACAGCCGGAGCAACTGCCCTTCGGTCGTCATCCGCACGCCCAATTCGTCGCTCGGGAGGTAGCCTTTGTCCCACTTGATCGGGACGTACACGCCTTCGCGCAAGCGGAAGCCTTGCAACGGCGGGTTGAGATACTGGACTTCCGGGTCGAAGAGGAAGTACTCCGGGACGTCGATTCGGGCGTACTCCTCCTTCTTCGGCCCGACGTCGACCCGCCACGTCTTCCGCGAGAGGATCTCGAAGAGAGTACAGGGGACGGTCTTCTCTTCCCAGACGCGGAACGCGCGGCGGGGGTAGTTCTTGGCGCGGGCCACCAGGATGTCGGGGTCGCGGCGGCGGCGCGGGTCATCAAAGTCCCAGTAGAACATGAGATTCGACGCGACGAGCCAGTCGGGCGCGCCGGCAAAGAAAACTTCCAGGGCCTCGTACAGCCCGAAGCGCGCGTTCGTGTGGAACTGGGTGTCGCCCATCGGCCGCCCGTCCGAGTCGGGAAAGCGCGGCAGAATCGTCGTCCCCGGCAGGGGGAGTGAGGGGTGACGCATCGTCGTCCTCCGTTCCGGAACGCCTCGCCGCCCTCAGTTCGCTGTCCCGTTGCGCGGCCGCTGCAGTTCGGCCCGCAGGCGCTCGACCTCCGCGGCCAGGGCATCGGCGCGCTGCCGCTCTTCTTCTTTCTGCCGCCGCTCTTCTTCTTTCTGCCGCCGCTCTTCTTCTTTCTGCCGCCGCTCTTCTTCTTTCTGCCGCCGCTCCTCCTCGGCGCGTTCTTCAGAGCGCTCTCTGGCCTCGCCGGGCGTGAGGACGAGGACCCCCGTCCGGGCGTCGCGGAGCCGTAGCATGGGGCCTTCCGCGGCCATCCGAACCCCGAGTTCACGACTGGTCAGGCTACCGTCGGTCGTCGGCCTGATCGGGACGTACACGCCTTTGCGCAAGCGGAATCCCTGCACGGGCGGATTAATGTACCGCACTTCCGGGTCGAAGAGGAAGTACTCCGGGACGCCGACGCGGGCGTACTCCTCCTTCTTCGGCCCGACGTCGATCTGCCACGTCTTCCGCGAGAGTACCTCGAAGAGGGTACAGGGGATGGTCTTCTCTTCCCAGACGCGGAACGAACGGCGCGGGTAGTTCTTGACGCGGGCCACCAGGACGTCGGGGTCACGACGGCGGCGCGGGTTGGCGAGATCCCAGTAAAAGATGAGGTTCATCGCGACGTACCAGTCGAGGGAGCCGGCGAAGAAGTCTTGCAGCGCCTCGCGGAGCCAGATCAGCGCCTGGGTGTGGATGTCGGTGTCGCCCATCGACCGGCCATCCTCGTCGGGGAAGCGGGGAAGGATCGTCGTCCCGGGAAGCGGTTGCGTCGTCGGTGCGGGCATTTCTTCTCCTCCTCACGGCCGGTGCGAACGGCGATTTTACCCTTCCCCGCCCTTCAGCTTCAAGACCGCGTTGCGCACGTCGTCCGCGATGCGCCGGTACAGCGCCACGCGCTCCATGTCGGCGCACCGCGCCCGGTACTCCGCCATCGTCACCGGCTTGCCGAACGTCACGCGGAGGCGCGAGCGCCGCGGCCAGAACTTCCCCTTCGGCAACGACGCATACGTCCCCTCGACCAGGCACGGCACCACCGGCACGCCCAGCTCGACGCCCAGGAGGCCGATGCCCGGCTTGAACCCGTGCAACTCGCCCGACACGCTGCGCCGCCCCTCCGGGTAGATCAGCACCGGCCGCCCCGACACCAGCACCGCCCGCGCCAGCCGCAGGCCCTCGATCACCTTCTCCGCCCGGTCGAACGGGATCACGTTCAGGAAGGTGTGGAAAAACCATCCTTTGAGAGGGCGGTCGAAGAAATAGTCGCGCGCCCCCATGATGAACAGCTCGTGCCCGCGGCCGCCGAACGCCGTCACCACCGCCCCCGTGTCGAGGTGCGAGCAGTGGTTCGACGCGACGACGAAGCCGCCCTCCGGCAGGTTCTCGCGGCCGCGCACCTCCAGCCCGAACCAGGCGCGGCCGTACAACCGCATCGCCGCCCGCGTCACCAGCCGCGCCGCCCGCTTGAGGAGGCCAGTCCGCAGCCAGGCGCTGTCGTCGACGACGCCCTTCGGCGCCAGCACCTTGCCCCACTGCGGCGCCGCCGCCTCGGGGGGGCCGGCCAGCGCCACCGCGTCGGCGTCGACCCGCCGCCGCACCGCCTCGGCCACGTCGCCGAACGTGTGCAGCGACGGCATCAGCGACTCCGGCAGCGGCAGGTGGAAGTACGTCTCCAGCGCCAGCAGCAGCTCCACCTTCGACAGCGAGTCGAGGTGCAAGTCGGCCTCCAGGTCGCTCGCCGCCGCGATCCGCGCCCCCGGCACGCCCGACAGACGCGCCACCACCGCCCGGATGGCCTCGTCCAGCGCGGCCTCGGGGTGTACGCCGTTGGCGGCCGCCGCGCGCGCCGGCGCGTGCGCGCCGTTCTCCGGCGTCGCGGGGCTCGTCGGCCGCGGCGAGCGCAACCGTTCGAGCAGTTGCTGACGGACGCGCGGCCGGTCGACCACGCCCATGACGCTCTTCGGCAGTTCGTCATCGACGACGTGGACGCGCTGCAACCGCTGGTACGTCGGCAGGCCGCGCGAGCGGTCCTGCACCGCCCGCCGCACGCGCTCCTCGAACGTCGCCCCGGCGTGCCGCCCGTCGCGGTCCGGCACCACGACGCCGTGGATCGTCTCGCCGTACACCTCGTCGTCGTAGACGCCGACGACGCACAGCTGCGCCACCTGCGGCAGGCCGGAATAGAGGTGCTCCACCTCGTCCGGGTAGACGTTCTTGCCCGCCGGCGTGACGATCAGCTCCTTGATGCGCCCGGTCAGGAACAGGTATCTCTCCTTATCGAGATAGCCGAGGTCGCCGGTGTGCAGCCAGCCGTCGCGGACGGCGTGGGCGGTGGCGTCCGGGTTGTCGAGGTAGCCGGCGGTCACGTTCGGCCCGCGCACCACGACCTCGCCGACGCCGCGCTCGTCCTTGGCGACGACGTCGACCTCGACGCCCGGCAGCGGGATGCCGACCGAGCCCTTCTTGGCGGCGCCGAGCGGGTTGGCCGTCACGATGGGCGCCGTCTCCGTCAGGCCGTAGCCCTCGCACAGCTCGAAGCCCATCGCCGTGAAGTGGTCGAAGACTTGCGGCGCCAGCGCCGCGCCGCCGCAGACGAAGGCGCGCAGCTTGCCGCCCAGCTGCTCGTGGGCGCGGCGGAACAGGCGGCGGCCGACGTCGCGCCCGGTGACGGCCCGCACCGCCTTGCTGACCACCTTCATGGCGTCGAACCAGAGCCGCGCCCGCCGGCCACCATGCGCCACCTGGCGGCGAATGGCGTCGTGCAGGATCTGGAAGACGCGCGGCACGCCGATGAGCGTCGTCGCCCCCGTCTCGCGCATCGTGTCGAGGATGACGCGGCTGCGCAGCGCCTCGCAGTACGTCACCGTGGCGCCGACGTAGAGCGGCACCAGGAAGCCGCCCGTGAACTCCAGCGTGTGGTGCAAGGGCAGCACCGAGATGAAGTTGTCCGACGCCCTCGGCGGCAGCAGTTGCACGACGCCCATGACGTTCGACACGAAGTTGCGGTGCGTCAGCATCACCGCGCGCGGCTCGCCGCCGCTGACGCCGGTCGTGAAGACGACCGACGCCAGGTCGTCGGGGCCGACGAGCGAGGCGTGATGGACGCGCGGCGGCGCGGCGGTCGCCGGCGGCGCGCCGGCCCCGCCTTCAAACGGCTGACAGCCGGCGTTGATGTTCAGGAACAGCAAACTCCCCGCGGCGCGGCGCGTCTCCTCGCGGAAGGAGCCAAGGGCGCTCTCCGACGTCAGGATCGCCTTCGCGCCGACGTAGCGCGCCATGCCGAGGACGTCGCACTCGCGCAGCTGGCGGTCGGCCGGCACCACGACGGCGCCGAGCGTCGCCGCCGCGAGGTAGGCGACGCCCCACTCGGGCTGGTTGTCCGCGTACAGCAGCACGCGGTCGCCCTTGTGGATGTGAAGTGTGTGCAGGCGCGCCGCCGTCTCCTCGACGCGCCGCTGCAAGTCGTCGTAGGTCAGGCGCAGCCACTCCCCCTGGCGCTTCATCTGCAGCGCGACCGCCTCGGGCGCCCGGTCCGCCGAGCGCGCCAGCAGGTCGGGGATGGTGCGCACCGGCGTGCCACTCCCTTCCTCCAACTCCTCCACGGTCAGGTTGAGAACATTGCGCTTCAGACCGGGAATGTGGACGTTGGCGATGTAGTCGCGCCAGTCGATGCCGCGCGGGTCGAAGTCGAATTGCTTCTGGTCTTCCGGCGACAACTCGTTCCAGAGCGCGTGCGTGTTCGCCGTCGCGAAGCGCGAGCGGATGTTCGAGTACGGGCTATAGATGTCGACGTAGTACATGAGCAGGTCGAGGCCGGCGCGCTTGACCTGGAGCTTGCGGCGGAGCTTGTCGATTTTGCGGACGAACGAGAGCGGCTTCAGCAGCGTGGCGCCGACCCTGAGCGGCACGCCGTAGCGCCAGCGCATCCGGCGGCGGTAGTCGTCGATCTCGGGGAAGGTCCACTCCGGCGCGGGGATGCGCGTGCCGTTGCGCTCGTACATCGGGTTCTTGGTGAAGTATTCGCGGCCGATGTCGAAGATGGTGCGGAAGTGGACCGGGTTCAGCTCGCCGGTCGCCACCTGGTAGACGCGGAAGCCGCCCTCGCGGGCACACTTCGGGGCGCAGGCGAGGAGGGCGTTGACGACGTGGTCGCACGGGATCAGGTCGCAAATCGTGTCGGTGCGCGCCGGGAAGTCCTTCAACTGTCCCTTGCCGTAGCCGACGAAGAGCGGGTCGCCCATGCGGAAGCCGTCGATCCAGCCCGGCTCCGGCTCGCGGAAGGTCGACTCGATGATCGCCGGCCGCAGGATGACCGTCGGCAGCTCGCCGCGATACTTGAGCGTCAGCTGCTCGCCCATCCATTTGGTGAAGGTATAGGTGTCGTGCCAGCCCAGCTCGCGCGCCCGCTTCAGGCCGAGCCGGACCAGTTCTTCCTTCGCCTTCTGGCGGTCGGCGCCGTGGCGCCGCTTGATCTCGGCGCACTGGACTTCGAGACTCTTCGCCTCCTGTTCGACGTCGAAGGCCGGCGGCGACAGGTTCTCGTGGACCCAGCCGTCGCGCGTGCCGCTGACGTAGCAGGTCGAGATGTGAACGACCGCTTCGAGGCGGCGGCAGTCGCGGGCGAAGTCCATCATGCGCTTCGCGCCCATCGTGTTGAGGTTCAACGACAGGTCGAGGCGCTCGTCGAAGACGACGACGGCGGCGGAGTTGATGACGACTTGCACCTCGTCACAGAGGCGCTGGTAGTCGTCGTCGCCGACGCCGAGGCGCTCGTCGGTCAGGTCGCCGTTGACGACGGCGACTTTCTCCTCGACGAAGGCGTCGAAGCGGTCGCCGAGTTCCTTCTTGAGGCGGTCGAAGATGCTCGACTTGAGGACCTCGGTCCAGAAGCGTTCGTCGGCGGAGAGGGTGCGGTTCTGGCGCTCCTTGGGTCGGATGAGGACGTAAAGGCGGCGCAGGTCGGGGAGACTGCGGAGGATTTTCTCGACGAGGGCCTTGCCGAGGAAGCCGGTGGCGCCCGTGACGAGCACCGTCTTGCCGGTGTAGAACTCCTGAATCGTGCTCATGCTCAGCCGTCTATCCGCCGCGCCCTGATCTCGGGGAGGGCGCGGAGGGATGGTTCGTGAAAGCCTCGGCGTAAGGAGCGCGGCCGCCTCGTCGGAGGCTGCCGCGACCCCGGACGTGGGGGAGGCGTGGGAAAAAAAGGCGACATGGGAACGCATAAACGTGCATGCCGTCCGCGAAGGGAATCTTATGAGGCAGGGGGAGCGGGCGTCAATCGAAGGGGAAGGGACGGCAAAGGAGCCGCGGCCGGGGGGAGCGCGGCCGCGGCGCGTTCGGGCTTCAGACCGACGGGCGGCGCTGCGGACTCAACTCGCGCTCGGCCTCGATCCAGAAGTCGCGGCCGTCGCCCTGGGGGCTGCCGGCCGCTTCCCACTTCTGGTAAGCGCGAATCCTGATGGCGTCCTCGCTCAACGACGGCTTGTTCGAGGCCGAAGGAGGAGCGGCGGACCGGCTCTTGCCGTCACCGGCGCTGCCGACGGGCGGCGGGGCGGGGACGACGGGGGAGGCGGGCTGCCGGACGGACGTGGTTGACAGACTACGGGCGGGCGGAGGCGCGGGTTTTCGAGACACGGGTGGCTCCTTTTCAAGGCGTCATGGCGGACGGGATGGACCGTCACTCTTGCCGATAGCTTCGAGCGCTCTGCGGCTCCTTGGCGAGCAGTTTTCGTGCCGAAATCGGCCTGTCGGCGGCACCGCAGCTCGTTTGTAACGGCCGTTATTTTCTGCTTGACTCCCCTTCTCCTCCTCCTTACCATCATCCCCATCGGTTGGGGAGATCCACCAAGTACTTCCGCATGTGTGTCCCCAGGGTCAATTCCCGTAGCCTCTCCTTTACCCCCGTCGAGCACGGACAGGGGTTCTCCTGACGTCTCGTCTGATCTGGACGGCGTGTCCGAACCCAATGTTCCCCCAGAACAAGGCCCCGACGGCGGCGACAGCTTTTGTCCCCTCCGCTCCCCGTTCCTCAACGACGAGGCGGGCGACGTCCGGCTTCCGGTCCCCGGAAGCCGGGGGACGAGTAAGTCGCATCGTTAGGCTCTCTCTCGTGTTCTTCCTAGTCGTCGCGGGTCCGTACCGCCGGAACGGTGCTTTTCCGGGTCGGTTTTGTCCGGCCATCGTCGGGCGCGGCCCACGGTCCGGAGCGAGGTTAAGGAAATGGAAGTGTTATCCTTGCGACCGCTGCGGCTCGCCGCCGTGGCGCTCGCCCTGGGAGTCTGCGGGTGCGACGACGAGATCGGCGCCCGCTACCCCGTCGAGGGGCAAGTGATCCTCGACGGCTTTGCCACGCATTCAAAGTCACCGACCGAGAAATAAGGACTTACGACGATTCTCCGACCAAGAAATAAGGACTTACGGCGACGGGCGTCGAATGCGTGGC
>JBBROG010000271.1:0-10708 GCA_038229635.1 Gemmatales bacterium | reverse complement strand
ACAAAGGTTCGGGTCCCGGCGAAAGAGATGAAAGTCTATAACGCTCGCCTGGGGCGGTCGGCAACGCTACCGAAGTACGACATTACGATTAAGCCGAAGAAGCCAAGGGGCGGGTAAATTTCGTCCCGCCCCTCGCCTAATGCCGGCGCAATCCGCCGGGGACACACACACACACGCGACCTCAATACGTCGGCAGCGGCGTCACAGCCTGGAGCAGGTACGAGCCCCAGTTGGCGCCGTTGACGATGTGGACTTCCGTGCGCCCCGACCCGGTGTTCTTCTTCTTGAGGTAGAAGAGGTCGAGGGTGCCGTCGCCGTTGAAGTCGCTGAAGCGGAACTCGGCCTCATCGCTCGACGCCGGTAGCGCCGTCGCCGTGTGCAGGTTGAACGTCCGGAAGCCGCTCGCGCCGTCCACGGCGTGGACCTCCATGCGGCCCGAGCCGGTGCCGAATTTCAAGACGTACACCAGATCGAGGACGCCGTCGCGGTTGACGTCGGCCAGGCGCACCACGCCTTCGGCCCCCGTCTCGCCGAGCGCCGTGGCGGTGTGCAACAGCCACGTCTGGAAGTTGGTCGCGCCGCTGAGGACGTGGATCTCCGTGCTGTGGCTGCCGGTGGCCGACTTCTTGAAGGCGGCCAGGTCGGGCTTGCCGTCGCCGTTGTAGTCGACGACCTGGAAGTCGAACGTCGCGTCGGCCTCGCCCAGCGCCGTGGCGGTGTGCAGCAGCCACGTCTGGAAGTTGCTGGCGCCGTCGAGGATATGCACCTCGGTGGTGTGCGTCCCCGTGCCCGACTTGACGAGGACGTACAGGTCGGGCGTGCCGTCGCCGTTGAAGTCGCCGAAGTCGAAGGCGAACGTCGAACCGGCCACGGGCAGCGGCGTGACGAGGTGCGCCAGCGCCGTCTGGAAGCTACGGGCGCCGTCGAGGACATCCACTTCGGTAAAGCCGCTGGCGGTGTTGGCCGACCGCACCAGGAGCAGGTCGGCGACGCCGTCGCCGTTCCAGTCGTTCGCGACGCGGAGCGAGGCGTTGACGTTGAGCCGGGCGTTGGCGGAGCCGACGGTGACGAGCCTCGTCACCGGCACGGCGAGGCCGCCGCCGCTGGCGGTCACCGTGTAGGTGCCGGGGGAGAGCTGGTAGCTGTAGCCGCCGGAGCCCCAGGTGACGACCGTGCCGACGCCGGCGACGGTCACGTTGACGCCGCCGAGGCCCTCGCCCGCGTCGTACTTGCCGTTGCCGTTCAGGTCGCGGTAGACGACGCCGGTGAGGAACGGCCGCGTGTCGCCCGTGTAACCGCTATCGATGGTGTAGTAGTTGTGGTAGCCGCCGCTGCCGTTCTGCACGATGCCGACGCCGACCGACTGGTGCGCCCGGAAGGAGGTGTCGATGGCCAGCAGGTGGCGGCGGTGGCCGAGGTCGGGGACGTTGCTGTCCACGATGAGCAGTTGGAGGGCGGCTTCCGGCGTGGCGGGGCCGGCGGCGATGCTCTCGCCCCAGCCCTGCGTGGGGAAGCCGGCGGCGTTCATGCGCGCGCCGGGGTTGCTGCCGTCGGAGCCGGTGTGGCTGAAATAATTTTGATCGTTCATGTCCTGCGAGTGGCCGCGCGCCGCCTGGATCAGGCGCGCGTCGAACGCCAGCGGCTGCGACGGCGCGACGGCGGACAGGTCGAGACCGATGGACTGGCCGTAGACCGCCGGGTTGGCGCGGGCGTCGTTGAGGCGCTCCAGAAAGACCTGCTCGGCGTTGGTCGGCGCCAGCCCGGCCGGGACGCAGCGGTCCTCCAGCAGGTCGAGGCCGAGGCGAGCCCGGCGGAACGGTTCGGCCCGACTCCCGCCCTTAAGCGAGGCGGCGGTACGTCGGCCGAGGCCGGAGAGAAGGGACAGGCCGCGGGCGATGGGAAGGAAAGTCTTCGGCAAGGAAGAGCCCTTTCTGAATTAGGATCGCGGATGGGACGCGCCCAGCCCGGAGGGCGCCCGCGCGCGGCGGCGCGCGCGAACGTAATTCCGTGCTGATATTTTGATGGCGAGTTCCCTTGGATTATACCCGTGAGAAGAGGCAAGGAAAGCTCGTCCGTAGACGTTTTCCGGCCGCCTCGAGGACGCCTCGTCCATGCGTCCGTTGAGGTTGTGCGATTCGTAGGTCGGGATTTCGATCCTGACAAGCGAGGGCGTGTCAGGATCGGAATCCCGACCTACGAACCGGGTATTACGGCAATTCGGGCAGCGGCGTCGCCGTCTGCAACAGGAAGCCGCCGAGGTTCATCCCGTTGACGACGTGGACCTCCGTGTGCCCCGAGCCGGTATTCCTCTTCTGGACGTAGAAGAGGTCGGGCGTGCCGTCGCCGTTGAAGTCGGCGTAGCGGAACTCGGCCTCATCGCCCGTCTCGGGCAGCGCCGCCGCCGCGTGCAGGTTGAACGAGCGGAAGCCGCTCCGGCCGTCCAGCGCGTGAACCTCCGTGTGACCCGACCCGGTGCCGCTCTGCTTGACGTAGACCAGGTCGAAGGCCCCGTCGCGGTTGACGTCGGCCAGGTGCAGCCAACCTTCCGCGCCCGTCTCATGCAGAGCCGTGCCCGTGTGCAGCAGCCAGCCCTGGAAGTTGGTGGCGCCGTCCAGGACGTGGATTTCCGTGCTGTTGCTGCCCGTGCTCGACTTCTTGAAGGCGACCAGGTCGGGCTTGCCGTCGCGGTTGAAGTCGACGACCTGGAAGTCGGAGGCGGCGTCGGTCTCGCCGAGAGCCGTGGTGGTGTGCAGCGACCACGTCTGGAAGTTGCTGGAGCCGTCGAGGATATGCACCTCGGTCGAGTGGCTGCCGGTGTTCGACTTCACGAGAACGTAGAGGTCGGGTTTGCCGTCGCCGTTGAAGTCGGCGAAGTCGAAGGCGACGGCCGAGCCGACCGTCGGCAGCGGCGTGACGAGGTGCGCCAGCGCGGTCTGGAAGTCGCTGGCGCCGTCGAGGACCTCGACCTCGGTCTGGCCGCTCGCGGTGTTCGCGGAGTGGACGACGAGCAAATCGCCGACGCCGTCGCCGTTCCAGTCCGGGAGCAGGCCCGGCGGCGTCTGGCCGAGGGCGGCGGCGGCGTTGAGTCGGCCGCCGGTGACGGTGCGGCCCGCCAGCGCGGCGAGCGGCGTCGCCGTGCCCAGGAGTTGGTTCTTCAGCTGCGCCACGGTCCAATTGAGGTGGCGGCCGAGCACCAGGGCCGCCACGCCGGCGACGTGGGGCGTCGCCATCGACGTGCCGTTGAAGCTGGCGTAGCCGCCGTTGCGCACCGTGCTGACGATGCCGACGCCGGGCGCGCCGAGGTCGACGCCGCGGGTCCCGTAGTTGGAGAACGACGCCAGGCCGCCGTTACTGTCGATCGCCGCCACCGAGACGAGGTTCGGCAGGTCGTAGGACGCCGGGTAGCTCGGCGCGGCGTCGATGTTCTGGCCGCTGTTGCCGGCCGCCGCGACGAACAGGTGGCCCCGCGTGTTGGCGTAGGCGATGGCGTTGTACAGCGTCGTGTCGGACCCGCCGCCGCCGTAGCTGTTGTTCGACACGCGCGCCCCGTGGTCGACGGCGTAGCGGAGGCCGACGCCGGCCGCCGACGTCGAGCCGCTGCCGTTGGCGCCGAGGAACTTCACGGCCATGATTTGCGTCTTCCAGTTGACGCCCGCCACGCCGAGGCCGTTGTTGCCGATGGCGCCGATCGTCCCCGACACGTGCGTGCCGTGGTTGTTGTCGTCCATCGGGTTGTTCGTGTTATTGACGAAATTCCAACCGACGAGGTCGTCGACGTGGGCGGTGTCGCCGTCCTCGGCGACGCCGTCGGCCCAGCCGCCGCCGCCGTTGTCGGCGCCGCCGGTCTTGCCCATCGGGGCGAGGACGTCGCCGGCGTCGATGCGGCCGTCGCCGTTGAGGTCGGTGATCTTGCCCGGCCCCTGGTTGACGGGGTCATTGAGATCCCAGAAGGTGATGAGGCCGTCGCCGTCCACGTCGGTGAGGTTGGCGAGGCGGCTGGCGGGGATCTCCTTCTGGTTGACCCAGATGTTCTTGTAAAGGTCGGGGTGGTTGTAGTCGACGCCGGTGTCGATGACGGCGACGGTGACGGACGAACTGCCGGTGGTCCTGTCCCACGCCGAGGGAGCCTGGACGCCGTAGGTGCCGGTCAGGCCCCAGAGGCTGCCGAGGCTGGTGTCGGTCGGCATCAGAGCGACGCTGGCGGTCTGATCGGGGGCGGCGTACTGGACGAACGGCTGCGCGGCGAGGGTCGCCTGGAGGCGGACGAGGTCGGCGGCGCCGCCGCGGAGGCGGAACAGGCCCGCGGCGCCGGCGTCCTCGACGGCGGCGCCGCCCGCCGCGGCCGCCTGGCGCAGGCGCTCGGCGCCTCCCGCCGCGCCGTCGCGGAGCTGCACGACGAGCGGGGCAACGGCGACGTCCGAGGTCTGCACGGTGGCGAGAGCGCGCGCCTCGCCGCTGCCGAGGACGGCGCGGGCGACGTCCTGGCGCGAGGCGCCGGCGCCGAGGGTCCGGTCCCAGAAGGCGAGCCCGTCGCCGTCGGCGGGCCGGCCGAGGACGTCGCGGTACAGCGAGGCGAGCCAGCCGTCCGTGCCGTGCGAGGCGTATTCTTGGGACCCGAGAATGCCGACGGCCAACTGCGTCGCCGACTGTCCCGAGGCCAATTGTCCCTGCCAGTAGGCGGCGCCGCCAGCGTCGGCGGCGCGGCCGAGGAGGGCGCCGTACAGCCCGTCGACGAGGCGGGCGGGGTCGTCGCCGAGGGCGGCGAGGCGGCCGAGCCCGGCGTCGAGCAGGGCGCGTTCTTCCAGCGTTTCGACGGCGAGGCGGGGCGCGGTCTTGCGGGACGCGGGGCAAGTCGGTGCGAGAGACGACAGCAGACGGAGGCCGGTCTTCCCGGCCCGCGCGAGGTGAGTGCGCATGAAAACAGCCCTTCTTCGTTGAAGTGAGCGCGCGGACGAATGATGAGGAAACACGAGCCCGGCGCCGGCCCCAATTGCGAGTCGAGGTCGGCCCTGGCGGACCCGTAAGGGGTCGTCGGGAGCCTGCCAAGGAAGGGGGGCAGGGATTCCCACGCGGGATGAACGGATGACTAACTGTTCGGCGTAATCCGGCCGTTGTCAAACGCGCGTGACGAAATGCCGCTCGTTTCCCCGACTTCACCCTTACCGCCGGATTTAGAATAATTTATGTCATCTTTATATCTTTTCGGGGCCGGCCGGCGCGGCGTTTGACCCGCGCCGACGGCCGGCCTACAGTTTCCCTATCGGAACCTTTGAGAGTAAGAGAGAGGCATTCATGACCGAGCAGATTCTTTCGCGCCCGGCTTCCGCGGACCCGGCCCCGAGGGGCGCCCCCCGGCACCGCGGCGACCAGGACGTCTCGTGTTACGCGCTGTCGGACGCCGGGCTGAGGCAGTACCCGGCCCGCCTCAAGGACATCAGTCTCAACGGCCTCGCCCTCGTCGTCAGCGAGCCGGTGCGCCGGCAGATGACGCTCGGCGTCGAGTTCGAGTGCCCCGAAGGGCGCCTCACTTACCTCCTTGTCGGCCAGGTCGTGCGAACCGTCCCCCACCAGGGCGGCTGGCTGGTCGGCTGCGCCTTCGACCGCCCGCTCGGCGAGGACGAGCTGAACAATCTCCTCTGAGCCCTCCTCACAGCCTGCCCGACCCGCGCCATCCGTCCGCCCCGCCGCCCGCTTTGACGCGCCGGGGGCAGGCGCTCTTCCCTTCGCCGGAGCGGCCTGGGAAAGTAGCTGGAGGCACGCCGCCGCGGCCACTTCGGCCGCCGCCGCGCGTGCCGCCCGCGTGCCGAACCATGAACCGAGTCCTCACCGGCGACTGCGTGAAGCTGTTGGCGGCCGTGCCGGAAGCGAGCGTCGCCCTCGCCTTCGCCGACCCGCCGTTCAACATCGGCTACGAGTACGACGTCTACCACGACCGCCGCGGCCGCGCCGACTACCTGGCGTGGACCGTGCGCTGGCTGGACGCGGTGCGGCGCGTCCTCGCCGCCGACGGCTCGTTCTACGTCGCCATCGGCGACGAGTACGCCGCCGAGGTCAAGGTGCGCCTCGACGCCCTCGGGCTGACGCTGCGCAACTGGATCGTCTGGCACTACACCTTCGGCGTCCACTGCCAGAAGAAATTCACGCGCAGTCACGCGCACATCTTTTACTACGTCGTCGACCCCAAGAGCTTCGTCTTCAACGCCGACGCGGTGCGCGTCCCGTCGGCGCGGCAGACGACTTACGCCGACCGCCGCGCCAACCCCAAGGGGCGTCTGCCCGACGACACCTGGGTGCTGCGGCCGCAGGAGGACGAGCGCTTCTTCGGCCCGGAGACCGATACCTGGTATCACTCGCGCGTGTGCGGCACCTTCAAGGAGCGCACCGGCCACCCGTGCCAGATGCCCGAGGGCGTGCTGGAGCGCATCGTCCGCGCGTCGAGCCGCCCCGGCGACCTCGTCCTCGACCCGTTCGCCGGCAGCGGCACGACGCTCGCCGTGGCGAAGCGGCTCGGGCGAAATTACCTCGGTATGGAACTGTCGCAGGAGTACGCCGAGCAGGTGCGGCTGCGGCTGGACGCGGTGCGCAGCGAGGCGGCGGGGTGACGAATCACGACCCGCGCAAAAGAAAGGTCGGCAGCGGAGGGTTTTCGTTCTCGATGTCGGCGGCGACGTCTTTGGCCCGCGCGAAGTGGTGACGGTCGAGGAGCGTTCGCAAGCGCGCGCGGCTGCCGCGCGTGCCGACGTAGGTGCGGAAGCGGCTCAGAGCCTTCAGCGGCAAACGGGGCTGGTCGGGGTCGAACTCCCACGGGTGGAAGTAGATCATCGACACGGCCGGGCGGCAAGCGCGGCGGACCTGGGCGAAGCCGCGTTCCATCAGCGCGAGCGGGAACAGCCGGAAGTAGCCGCCGCCGCCGGCCGGCACGTTAAGCCCCGCGAAACACCATTTCAGAGGCGGAATTTCCAGTAACGTGTGGGCCTCGCCGCGCACGCGGAACGGACCTCGCGGCGCCGACGGCTCGCCGTAGCGGTCGTGGCGCACCGGGTAGATCGACGAGTCGTAGCGAAGACCCAGTTCGGCGAGGATATCGACGGCCCACGGCGTCCGGCGGCCGATGCTGAACGTCGGCGCTCGGTAGCCGGCGACCGCCTCGCCCGTCTGTCCTTCGATGGCGTCCTTGCTCTTGCGCACGTCCTCGCGGAACTCGTCGGGCGTCAGCCGGTGGACGGCGCGGTGGTCCCAGCTGTGGCTGCCGACCTCGTGCCCGCCGGCGGCCATCGCGCGGATCAACGCCGGGTGGTCGCGGGCCAGTTCGCCGACGACGAAGAAGGTCGCGCGGATGTCGCGGCGGGCCAGTTCGTCGAGCAGCCAGCGCGTGGCGTCCTCCATGCGCCGGCCGTACTCGGCGCACAGGGCGGGGAGGACGGTCAGGCCCGCCGCCGCCTCGATGCGGTGGTGTTCCTCGACGTCGAAGCTGAGGACGATGGGCGCGGCGGGCGCACCGTCCGCGGCGGAGGCGCCGCGTGCGACAGGGGTGGTCCACGGTGCGTGTCCCATCGTCGGCCCTTTAAACCCGCCGTGGCAATCAGGACGTCGAAGACATTATACGGAAACGCCTTCGCCCGGCCGTTCGTACTTCCGGCGGAAGTCCTTGGCGGTCTCGCGCGGCGCGTGATACAACAGAGGCCGGAGTTCGCCTTCCCTAACTCGTCTCCAGGGGACAGGTAGACGCCCTTTGGATGGTTTGGAACGCGAACTCGTTCCTTCCCGGTGAGACGAATCCGAAGGCGAGGTGACTGATGCCCGATCCGCAACGCCTCTCCGCCGAAGAGTTGGCGCGTCACGCGCGGCGGCACGTCGAGAGCCTGCGCCAGGCCGGCGTCGAGTGGCTGCCCGACGCACCGGCGCCCCAAGTCCCCTTCGCGACGGCTCCCGCCGAGTCGGCGCCGGCCGCGACGAGCTTGCCGCTCCGCCCGTCGCTAGGCGAGGCGTCGGACGACCGCACGGGCACGGTTGCAGTGCTGACCGTCGAGCAGCGGCTCCAGGCGCTCGACGCCTTGAAGCAGCGCGTCGCCCAATGCACGCGCTGCCCGGCCCTCGCCTCGACGCGGACGCAGACGGTCTTCGGCGTCGGCCCGCTCGACGCCGAGCTGTGCTTCGTCGGCGAGGCGCCCGGCGCGGACGAGGATCGTCTCGGCGAACCGTTCGTCGGCGCGGCGGGTCAGCTGCTCAACCGCATCATCCAGGCGTGCGGTATGAAGCGTGAGGACGTGTACATCTGCAACATCCTGCGCTGCCGGCCGCCCGGCAACCGCCTGCCGCAGCCGGACGAGGCGGCGCACTGCCGCGAGTTCCTGGAGACGACGCTGGCCCTGGTGCGGCCGAAGTTCCTCACCTGCCTCGGCGCCTGCGCCGCCCAGAACCTGCTCGGCAGTACGCTCTCGGTCGGCCGGCTGCGCGGGCGCTTCCACGACTTCAACGGCATCACGGTCATGGTCACCTATCACCCGGCGTACCTGTTGCGCAACCCCGCGCAGAAGGGCGCCGTGTGGGACGACATGAAGAAACTGCTGGCGCGGATGGGGAGGCCGATTCCGGGGGCGAAGTGAGACTCAAGGACCGAGTCCCGGTCCTCTTCGGCCAACAGCCCCCCTAGACCCGCCGCACCTCGAACCCGAGTTCCCGGCAGCGCGCGATGAAGTTGAGCGGGTCGGCGTTGGCCTTGATGAGCAGGTAGCCGGGCGGAGGCTTCGTCTCCAGATAATTCTTCAGGCGCGGGTGCTTGCGGATGGCGTCGAGTACCTCCGGGCTCGGAGGCTTGACGACGGCGCTACAGCCGCGGATCTCCAGGACGCCGCCGAGGACCGGCTTCGCCTCCAACAGGTCGGCGACCGTCGGCGGTAACGAAGACGGGTCCGGGAAAACCTCGCGCAGTTCCTCGCCGGGCGGGTGGTCGGCGGGCGCCGCCTTGAGGAGCTTGCGGTCGAGGTGGAGCCGGAAGACGCGGTCGATCCGCCCGACGCGGCAGTGGCGAAAGAGCGGGATCAACTTCTCCAAAGGCAGACCCGCCCCCGCGAAGACGGACAGGTCCGACTGCACCGTGAGGGTGTCCGGGAGAGGCTCGACCCCCGGCAAAGGCCCCAGGCCGAGCATGGCGAGGCCGACGGGGCTGGGGAAGACCCACTCCGTCTTCTCCCGCTCGGCGACGTAGGCCCATTCCGCCAGGTAGACGGCGGACAGCAGCGCCTTTTGGCCTTTCTCGTCGAGCCAGTCCTGCCACGCGGCGGCGCGGGCCTCCGTCACGCCGAGCTTAAGCCCCTTCGCGGAGGCGCTAAGGTCTTTCGCGGGCAGTTCCGCGAGGCGCCGCATCACCCCCCCGGCCTCGTCTTCGCGCAAGGCACGCCCCGCGAAGCTCCGGAAGAACAGGGTAAGAAACTCGATAAGACGGGCGTCTTCGAGCTTCCCCAGGCTCACGGGCCGGCGGCCCTGGAGGGCGTGGACGACTTTCAAGACGGCCGCGCGCGTCATCGCGCGGAGGCGCGAGACGTCGTGCTCCCAGTAAGGGGCGTAATTCGGGCCGGGCTCGTAGTGCGACGTCCCCCAGGCACGCCGGACGACGTCGCCGGCGGCTAAAAACCGGCCGATGCGATCGAAAAAGTATTGATTGAAATTGGCTTCCTTGCAGACCCGCGTCGCGTCGGTGCGGTTCGGCTCGCCGTTGTCCTTGGCCGCCACGCGCCCCGAGAGCATCAGGCACGCCACGGCGCGATACCAGTAACGGCCGTAAGGCGAGAACTGGTCTTCGGGCGTGGCCAGCGCGACGTCGGCGACGGCGACAGTGGTTTGCCGCCCGGCGAAGTCCCGCAGGGATGAAGACAATTGCACGGCGGCCTCGCGGAACTTGGCGACAACAACTCCCCGACTCCCGCCACCCGAGACGCTACAGGGCCGTCAAGGAAAGACACTGCTCTGTCGCCGGGAAAAGTCGTATCCCGTCGCCACCTCCGCGATGACCCGAGCGATCTTGGCGCCCCCGCCGAAGGACGGCTCGATCCGCGAAAGCGGAGAATAGTCGTCCGGCGTGTTGCACAGGCGCCGGAGGTCGATGATCGGGACGCCGGCGTCGAACGCTTCCCGAAGGATCACGTCGTTGAACGCCCCCAGCGCCACCTTCTCCGCCGGCTGGAGCCCCGGCACGCAGTCGTAGACCGTACAGACGGCCGTCGGCTTTCCGACCGCGCGCACGGCTCGCAGCATTTCGCGGTATTCCGCGCGAAACCGATCTTGCAGTTCGCTCAACAGGGCCAGAGCCTCGCCGACCGACTCGGCCGGCTCCCCCAAGATTCCGCTCGCGCCGAGGGCGTCGTTGCCGCCGGCGCTGATGAAGAGGTGTGTGGAGTCCTCGGGTAAGCCGGACAACTGTTCGCGAACGTCGCTCGCCTGGTGGCCGTCCACCGCCAGCAGCGTAACACTCCAGCCCCGAGGAAGTAGCCTCTGCACTTGTTCGCGCACGGCCGGCCTGTCCGGGACGTAGCGGGCGTTGTCGAAGATCGAGTCTCCGAACAGAACGACGTGTCCCATGTCGTGGCTCCCTGTGCTCTCGCCGGCATTAGCCCGCGTAGCGGGCAGCGGATCGTAGCCCCGGGTGGAGCGCAACCCGCGTAGCGGGTGGAGCGCAACCCGGGGAATCCATCCGGGGACGTCATGGGTT
>JBBROG010000270.1:0-10761 GCA_038229635.1 Gemmatales bacterium | reverse complement strand
GGCACGATCTCCTCGGCCTCACGGCCCCGCGACGCCGAGGCGCTCGCCGACCACGTCCGTGAGCGTTTCTCCCGGCCGGTAACACGAACGGGCCGTCGGGCGTCTCCCGAAGGGACGCCCGACGGCCCGTCTGTGTTACTGGCCAGAGCCGCTCACGCGCTCAGCTTGTCGGTCGCCGGCGGCTTCTCGAACAGCGTCGCCTTGCCGCGCACGACGTCCTCGCTCACGACGTACTTGCCCTTCGTCTCGACGTCGGGCAGCTCGAACATGACGTCGGTCATGATCTCCTCGACGATGCTCCGCAGGCCGCGGGCGCCCGTGTCACGCGCCTTCGCCTTCTTGGCGATTTCGTGGAGCGCTTGCGGGTGGAACTCCAACTCCGCCCCCTCCATCTCGAAGAGCTTCTGGTATTGACGCACCAGGGCGTTGCGCGGCTCCGTCAGGATGCGCACCAGCACGTCCTCGTCGAGCGGGTCGAGCGGCGCCAGCACCGGCAGCCGGCCGATGAACTCGGGGATCATGCCGAACTCGATCAGGTCGTCGCTCGTCACCTGGCTCAGCAGGGCGCCCAGGTCGTTCTCGCGGTGTTCCGGGTTGCTGCCGAAGCCGATCGTCTTCTTGCCGGTGCGCCGGGCGATGACGTTGTCGAGGCCGACGAACGTGCCGCCGCAGATGAACAGGATGTTCGACGTGTCGACCTGGATGTACTGCTGCTCGGGGTGCTTGCGGCCGCCCTGCGGCGGCACGTTGCTGACGGTCCCTTCCAGCATCTTCAAAAGCGCCTGTTGCACGCCCTCGCCGGAGACGTCGCGCGTGATGCTGACGTTCTGGTGCGTCTTGGCGATCTTGTCGACCTCGTCGACGTAGACGATGCCGCGCTGCGCCGCCTCGATGTCGAAGTCGGCGGCGTGCAGCAGTTTCAGCAACAGGTTCTCGACGTCCTCGCCGACGTAACCGGCTTCGGTGAGGGTGGTGGCGTCGCCGATGGCGAAGGGGACGTCGAGGATCTTGGCGAGGGTGCGGGCCAGGAGGGTCTTGCCGCTGCCGGTCGGGCCGATCAAGAGAATGTTGCTCTTGTCGACCTCGACGTCGCTGTGGCCCTGGTCGCCGAGGGAGAGGCGCTTGTAGTGGTTGTGGACGGCGACGGACAGCACCTTCTTGGCGCGGTTCTGGCCGATGACGTACTGGTCGAGCTTTTCTTTCAGCGTGCGCGGCGAGGGGATGTGGGTGAACAGCGACTTGGTGGCGCCGCGGCGGCGCTTCTCCTGGTCGATGATCGACTGGCACAACTCGATGCACTCGCCGCAGATGTACACGTCGCCGGGGCCCTCGACGAGGGGGCCGACTTCGCGGTAACTCTTGCGGCAGAAAGAACAGTAGGCGTTGCGGTTGCGCCCGGTGTTCCCGGCGGCGGGCCTCTTCCCGACGCCCCCTGCACCCGAGTCTTTCGGCGGCATGCGATCTCCTTCGTACACAACGGCCCGAACCGCGGCGGTCGGGAGGTGGTTGGCTGGTCCGAGTGGGTCGTCGGCACAGGGCTCCGAGCGCCTTTGCCGACGGCCCGCGGTGACAGGCGAGGCGTCCGGGCCTCGGTGCGGCTTCGGTCCGTCGAAGTGACGTCCTCTCAAGGTCTTGGGTCGTTTCCGCCCCGCAATTCTACGTCGGGGCCGGAATCAGGGCAAGCGCTTTCGCACCCGGTCAAGGCCGCGCCCGTCAATCCCGACTCGGCGGCGCCTCCGGCGCGGGCGGCGGCGCCGGCACGTTCAACTCCTTGCGCATCTGCCCCGTCAGCAGGCCCTTGACGCGCTCGAATTCCTCCGGGGTCATTTCGCCCCGTTCATACAATGAGCGGAAGTGCGACAGCTGATCGCCCGGAGCCAGCGTGACGCGGTCGGCGCGCTTGCGCCAGCGGTCCACGAAGTAAATGACCAGCGCGGCGACGAGGAGCGCGCCGATCAGGGGCAGGCCGGCCTTCAGGAAGGGGAACTGCCATCCCTCCGGCGGCGGCGGCACGACGGGCGCCGCCCCGAGCAGAATCGCTGACGTCATGACGCTTCGGTCGCACCGCCCTCAAGGCGCGGGGCCGGGGACAAGGAGGGGGCGCGGCCCCTGCCGTCGCCCCCGGACGGTCGCCTGAGCCCGTCCGTGCCCTCCATTATAGCGCCTCGTCGCGCCGCCGCACGAAAAAAAGACCGCCTCGCGGCACTCCCCGGAGCGGCCCGTCTCCGGAAAGGACGCATATCGAGACGGTTGTGTGTGAAGGATCTCTTCGGCCCTTTCCCTCCCTCTCTCTCACGCCATTATGAAACGCATCTTCGTCGTCCTGGCTTCCCTGAACGCCGCCGCCCTCCTAGCCACTTACGGGGTCGGCGTCGCCTCCAAGCTGCGCGGCGCCGCCGAGGCCGGGGAACCGCTGTACATGGCCCACTACTTCCTGGGCCTGTTCTCGGTCATCCTCGGGCCGCTCGCCGTCCACTGCCTCATCTTCATCTACTTCCTGGGGACGGGACGCTGGGTGAAGGAAGTGGCGCTGGCCTACCGCCTTCCCGACCAGCCGTGGCCGAAACAGACGCGCGAACTGAAGCGGCGCACCTTCCCGGTGGCGCTGACCGCCATGCTCATCTCCATCGCGACGGCCGCCGCCGGGCTCGGGGCTCAGCTCCAGCACTGGCCCTGGCCGATCCACGCGACGGCGGCGACGGTGACGCTCTTCGCCAACCTCTGGGCCTTCGTCGTCGAGTACCGCAACGTCGGCGCCAACGCCCTGGTGATCGACGCCGTCTACGCGGAGGCCGACCGGCTGCGGGCGGAGCAGGGGTTGCCCCCGAGCGCGGAGGCGGTCGAACGGGAGCGGGCGTAGCGGCGCCGGAAAAACGCGCCCGAGCCTCGACCGCGGTCGCTGCGCGTCGCATTCGCGTGCTAGGTTGATTGATAGCTCCCGCACATAACGACAATTCGCCGCAGCCCGCACGAAATTGTAGGAATCACCAGCCCGAAGCGCGAGCGAGGGAGGAGGCGCCCTCGCTCGCGCTTCGGGCTGGTTAAGAGGCTGGCCCGGGTCACGGGCGCCGGGGCAGAAGGAGGAACCGCGCGATGACCGTTTCCGCACCCTGCGACCAACTCCGCGACGCCTTCCGCGCGCGCCTGGACGCCGGCCGGCTCGACCTGCCCATCCTCCCGGAGGCCGCCGGCCAGGTGATGCAGGCGACCTCCGACGGCGACTGCGACGCCCGCAAGCTGTCCGCCATCATCCACCGCGACCAGTCCCTCGCCGGGCACGTCCTGCGCCTGGCCAACTCGCCGCTGTACATGCCGCAGACGCCGATCGTCTCCCTGCAGCAGGCGGTCAGCCGTCTGGGCATGAAGACGATCCGCGAAATCTCCTTGGCGATCACCTGCGAGAGCCGGGTCTTCCGCGTCAAGGGCTTCGAGGCCGAGATGCGCGACTTCTTCCGCCACTCCTACGCGGCGGGCCTGTACGCCCAGGAGATCGCCCGGCTGCGCCGCTGGAACGTCGAGGAAGGCTTCCTGTGCGGCATGTTGCACGACGTCGGCAAGCCGGTCGTGCTGCAAACGCTGGTCGACCTCGCCAGCGACGCCGCAGACGTGTCGCATGAGGAGTTGTTGGCGCTGGTGGCCGAGTTCCACGCCGAGGCCGGCAGCCGCCTGATCGCGAGTTGGAAGCTGCCGGTGCGCCTCGGCGAGACGATCCGCTACCACCACGACCCGGCCGCGGCGCCGACGGCGTCGCGCAACGCCCTCATGACCGCGCTGGCCGACGACCTGTCGCACTTCACCGTCGGCGCGGCGCCGGTCGAGGAGGAGGCGCTGCGGAGCCACGCCGCGCTCGAAGCGCTGAACATGTACCCCGAGGAGTTGGACGCGCTGCTCGCCCGCCGCGAGCAGGTCGCGGCCCAGGTGGAGGCCGTCGGATGAGCGCCGCCGAACACGCCCCGGACCTGCTGGTCATCGGCAGCGGGCCGGCGGGCCTGAGCGCCGCGGTCGAGGCGGGCAAGGCCGGCAAGTCGGTCGTCCTCGTCGAGCAGGAGCGCGACGTCGGCGGCGCCTGCGTGCATCGCGGCACTATCCCCAGCAAGACGCTGCGCGAGACCGCCGTCGCCCTGACCGGCTTCCGCCGCCGCAGCGCCGGCCTGGTGCCGCTGACCATCGGCGCCGACGTCCAGGTCGCCAGCCTGATGACGCGCGTCGAGCAGGTCGTCAAGGCGCACCGCCGCTTCATGAGTCGGCAGCTGGAGCAAAGCGGCGTGACGCTGTGGCACGGCCGCGCCGGCTTCCTGTCGCCTCACGAGATCGCCGTCGTCTCCGTCGGCGGCGGCCGGCGCGTCGTGCGCCCGCGCGCCGTCCTCCTCGCCACCGGCTCGCGGCCGCGCGACCCCGACGCCATCCCCATCGATCACGAACACATCCTCGACAGCGACTCCATTTTGTCGATGACCTACCTGCCGTCGTCGCTGACCGTCCTCGGCTCCGGCGTCATCGCCTGCGAGTACGCCACGATCTTCGGCACCCTGGGCGTCAAGGTGACGATGGTCGACAAGTATCCGCGCCCGCTCGGCTTCGTCGACCCGGAGATCACCGGGCGCTTCGTGGCGGCGTTCGAGGCGGGCGGCGGCCGCTTCCTGGGCGGGCGCAAGGTGCTGGGCGTCGCGTGGGACGGCGTGTCGGCCGTGGTGACGAACCTCGACGACGGCACGGAGGTGCGCGCCGACAAGATGCTGGCGGCGCTCGGCCGGGTGGCGAACCTGGAGGGGCTGAACGTCGCCAGGGCGGGCCTGGAGGCGAACGCCCAGGGGGTGTTGCCGGTGGACGAGTGGTGCCGCACGCGGGTGCCGCACGTCTACGCGGCCGGCGACGTGATCGGCCCGCCGGCGCTGGCGGCGTCGTCGATGGAGCAGGGGCGGCGGGCGGTGTGCCACGCCTTCGGCCTGGAGGCGGGCGTCGCCGGCGACATGACCCCGGCCGGCATCTACACCATTCCGGAGATCAGTACGGTCGGCATCGGCGAGGCGCGGGCGCGCGAGCTGCACGGCGGCGCGGTCGTGGGCCGGGCGTCGTTCGACGAGTTGGCGCGCGGCCAGATCGCGGCGGTGCCGGAGGGGATGATCAAGCTGGTGGCCGACGCGGCGGGGCGGAAGCTCCTGGGCGTGCAGATCATCGGCGAGGGCGCGGCGGAGTTGATCCACGTCGGCCAGATGGCGATCCTGCACGGCGACGACGTCGACCTGTTCGTCAACAACGTCTTCAACTTCCCGACGCTCGCCGAGGGCTATCGCGTCGCGGCGCTGGAGATCGTGCGCCAGCGCTCCGCGACTGCCGGGGCGGATCGGCTATAATGCCGCCGTCGTCCCCGTTCGCTCTCGGAGGTCCGTCATGCCCGTTCACGATTGGACGCGCGTCGACGCCGGCATCTTCCACGACTTCCACAATGCGTGGATCACCCACCTGCGCCAGGCCCTCAACGCCGGGCTCCTCCCACAGGACTACTACGCCTTGGGCGAGCAGGTCGCTGGCGGACTCGGTCCGGACGTCGTCACGCTTCGGGCGCCTTGCGAGGAGGGAAATGGCACGCCGGGCGAGGTCCAGGGCACGTCGGCCGTCGCCGTCGCCCCGCCCAAGGTGCGGCGCACTGTCCGGGCCGAGGCCGAGCAATACACTCGGCGTCAGCGCACCCTCGTCATCCGACACGTCTCCGACCACCGCATCGTCGCCCTGATCGAGATCGTCTCGCCGGGCAACAAGGCGAGCAGTCACGCCTTCCGAACTCTCCTCGACAAGGCCCTTGCCGCACTGTCCCAGGGCATTCATGTGCTGCTGATCGACCTTCAGCCAGCGACCCCGCGCGACCCGGAAGGCATTCACGCCGCATTATGGGAACAACTGACGGGCGAACCGGACCCCCAGCCGCGCGACAAGCCGCTGAGCCTCGCTTCCTACGACGCCGGCCCGTCGAAGGTCGCCTACCTGGAAGAGGTGGCCGTCGGCGATGTTCTGCCCGAAATGCCGCTGTTCCTCGCCCCGGAGCAGTACATCTCCGTCCCGCTGGAACCGACTTACGCCGCCGCCTACGCGGGAGTGCCGCGCTACTACCGCGACATTTTGGAGCGATGAAGGAACCACCGCCCTTGCTCGCGCTTCGGGCTGGTTCGCATATAACATCCTCGACCCCGCCGCGGACTCTCCCCCCCGCCCGACCGAGGACCGACGATGAATCGGCTCGCCATCCCCGCCGTTACCGGACTGCTCGCCCTCTTCCTCGCCGCCCTGCCGACGAGCGCCCAGCGCGACGCCACGGTGCCTGACCCCGACCCGGAGGTCGAGCGCAAGTCGTTCCAGGTCGCCGACGGCTTCGAGGTCAACCTCTACGCCGCCGACCCGCGCCTCGCCAAGCCGATTCAGATGAATTTCGACCCGCGGGGACGCCTTTGGGTCGCCACCAGCGAGACCTACCCGCAGATCAAGCCGGGGCAGAAAGCTAACGACAAGGTCGTCGTCCTCGAAGACACCAGGGGCGTCGGCAAGGCCGATAAGGTCTCCGTCTTCGCCGACGGCCTGCTCATCCCGACCGGGATCGAGCCGGGCGACGGCGGCGCCTACGTCGCCGACAGCACCGAACTGCTGCACCTCGCCGACACCGACGGCGATGGCAAGGCCGACAAGCGCCGCGTCGTCCTCTCCGGCTTCGGCACCGAGGACACGCACCACATCCTGCACACGCTCCGCTGGGGGCCGGAGGGGCTGCTCTATTTCAACCAATCGATCTACATTCACTCGCACATCGAGACGCCGCACGGCGTCCGCCGCCTCAACGCCGGCGGCGTCTGGCAGTTCCGCCCGGAGACGATGCGGCTCGACGTGTTCCTGCGCGGCTTCTGCAACCCGTGGGGCCACCACTTCGACCGCTGGGGTCAGTCGTTCGTCACCGACGGCGCCTACGGCGAGGGGATCAACTACGGCCTCCCCGGCGCCTACTACGTCTTCGCCCAGCCGTCGCCGCGCCTGCTCCCCGGCCTCAACCCCGGCAGCCCAAAGCACTGCGGTTTGGAGATCGTGAGCGGCCGCCACCTGCCCGACGACTGGCAGGGCAACATGATTACCAACGACTTCCGCGGCCACCGCGTCTGTCGCTTCGCCGTCAGCGAGGACGGCGCCGGCTACGCCTCGCGCGAGAAGCCCGAACTCATCAAGACCAACCACCCCGCCTTCCGCCCCATCGACGTCAAGATGGGTCCCGACGGTGCGATCTATATCGCCGATTGGTATAATCCGATCATCCAACATGGCGAGGTCGACTTCCGCGACCCGCGCCGCGACGTCACCCACGGCCGCATCTGGCGCGTCACCGCCAAGAACCGGCCCCTCGTCCCGCGCCCCAAGCTCGCCGGCGCGAAGACCGAAGACCTGCTGGAAGCGCTCAAGGCCCCGGAAGACTGGACGCGCCACCAGGCCAAGCGCGTCCTCAAGGAGCGCGGCCGCGCGGTGCTGCCGGCGCTGGCGCACTGGGTCGAGACGCTTGACGCCGCCGACGCGGAACACGAACACCACCTGCTCGAAGGCTTGTGGACGTACCAGGCCCTCGACGTCGTCGAGGCAAAGCTGTTGGCCCGGCTGCTGGCGGCGCGCGAGCCCCGCGCCCGCGCCGCCGCGGTGCGCGTCGTCTCTCACTGGCACGACCGCCTCGACCACCCGATGGACCTGCTCGCGGCGCGCGTCCTGGACGACCACCCGCGCGTCCGCCTGGAGGCGGTGCGGGCGCTGGGGCAGGTCCCCGGAACGCGCTCCGTCGAGGCTGCCATGCACGCCCTCGACAAGCCGGTCGACCGCTTCCTCGATTACGCCTTGTGGCTGACGGCGCGCGACCTGGAGCCGTACTGGCTACCGGCCGTGCGCGAAGGGCGGCTCACCTTCGGCGGCAACGTGCGCCAACTCGTCTTCGCCCTGCAAGCGCTCGACAGCCGCGACGCCGTGCGGCCGCTGGTCGACCTGGTGAAGAGCGGCAAGGTGCCGGCGGAGGGCGAGCAGCGCGTCCTCGCGGTCCTCGCGGGCATGGGCGGGCCGGGCGAGCTCGGCCTGGTCCTCGACCGAGCCCTCGACCCGAAGGCGGCGCCGGAACGTCGGGCCGCGCTCCTCGGCTCCCTCGCCCAGGCGGCGCGCGAGCGCGGCGTCCGCCCGTCCGGCGACCTCGGCCGTCTCAGTACCTTGCTCGACGCCACGGACGACGCCGTCCGCGCCGACGCCGCCCGCGTCGTCGGTTACTACGGCGTCCAGGCGGCGCGGCCGAAGCTATCGGAATTGGCCCGCGCGGAGAAGACGAGCGAGCCGGTGCGCCGAGCCGCCTTCGAGGGGTTGGTCGCTCTCGGCGGCCAGGAGAGCCGTGACGCCTTCGAGGAGTTGGCGGCGCCGGGCCGTCCGTTCGCGGTGCGCCAGATGGCGGTCGTCGCCCTGGCGTCGCTCGACGTCGACGCCGCCGCCCGCCGCGCCGCCGACGTGCTGTCCTCGGCTCCCGCCGGCGCCGATTCGGCGGACCTCTTCGCCGCCTTCCTGGAGAGGAAGAATGGCACGGCGGCGCTCGTGAAGGCGCTCGCCGGCGCGAAGCTGCCGGCGGACACCGCCAAGGTCGGCGTGCGCGCCGCGCGCACTTCGGCTCGTGAGGCGCCGGCGCTGGTGGAGGCTCTTACCAAGGCGGGCGGTCTCGGCGCCGGGCCGAAGGCGCTGTCGCCCGCCGAATTGCAGACTCTCGCTGGCGACGTCGTCAAGCAGGGCGACCCGGCGCGCGGCGAAAAGGTGTTCCGCCGCGCCGACCAGGTCTGCCTGAAGTGTCACGCCATCGCCGGCGCCGGCGGCCAGGTCGGCCCGGACCTCGCCAGCATCGGCGGCAGCGCCCCGGTCGATTACCTCGTCGAGTCGATCCTCTTTCCGAACAAGGCGATCAAGGAGAACTACCACTCCCTCATCGTGGAAACGAAGGACGGCAGGGTGCAAACGGGCATCAAGGTGCGCGAGACGAAGACGGAGTTGGTGCTGCGCAACGCCGAGGACAAGGAAGTGAGCATCCCTGTGGGCAAGATCGACAGTCGTCAGACGGGCGGCTCGCTGATGCCGGAGGGCCTGTCCGACCCGCTGACGCGCGGCGAACTGCTCGATTTGGTACGCTTCCTGTCCGAGTTGGGCAAAGTCGGCCCGTACTCGGTGAGTCGGGCGCGCCTGGTGCGGCGCTGGCAGGCCCTGGAGCCGACGAAGGCGGCTTACGACCTGCTGACGCGGACCAGCTACGCCTCGGCGGCGAAGGACGACGCGGCGCTGACGTGGCAGCCGGCGTACAGCACCGTCGGCGGCGAACTGCCGTTGGAAGACGTCCCGGAGTTGCGAATCCGCAATTTCGTGACGAAGGAGTTCGCGCGGACGAGCTTCGTCCGCTGCCACCTCGACGCAACGACGGCGGGCAAGGCGAGGCTTCTTTTGAACTCGGCGAAGGGCGTTAACGCCTGGCTCGACGGCGTGCCGATCGACGCGCGGGAGGAGATGGTGATCGACCTCGGCGCGGGCGCCCACACGCTCACGCTCGGCGTCGACCGCGCGGCGAGGAATCAGCCCCTGCGTATGGAACTGGACGACGTGCTAGGGTCGGCGGCGCGGGCGCGGGTCGTGAGCGGGAAGTGAGAGCTTATGGCGTCGGGATAGAGTCGTGGTATGATGGTCGGAAGGACTCTTCCCGGGGAGACAACGTCATGACACTCCAACCGCCGAGTGTTGCTGTTTCCGAAGTCACCGACCCCGACGAATTGCGCCGTGCGCGAGAAAGAGACGATCAGTTCGACCGGAATCTCGCCTGGTTCAGGCCCCGCGCGGCTGAGGTCTACGCGGCTCATCGAGGCAAGCACCTCTGCGTTTCCGGACAGGAACTCTTTAGCGGCGATTCCCCCGGCGAGGTTCTCGGGCGGGCCAGGGCGGCTCACCCCGAGGACGAAGGGCGTTTCATCCTCTACGTCCCCAAAGAAGCGCTGGAGCGAATCTATGCGGCTCGACGGGCAGTGGTTTCTCTGTCCTGGAGGAGTCGGGGCACGAGCACTCGCGCCTGCCGCTGCTGAAGGACGCGGAGGCGCTGAGGAAGCAGGGCACGGCTGTCTTCCGCTGGACCGGCAAGCGCGACAAGGAGACGGTCGACGTCGTCGTCTACGCCGTCGCGGGGTCGCGCTGAGGGCCGCCCGGAACCGGAGCGATACGGATTCGTCTCACGGTTTGCTCACCCCCCGGATGAGACGAATCGGTTTGGGGTGAGACGAATCCATCCGGGGTGAGACGAATCCGTTTGAGCATGAGACGAATGACAGTCGGGGTGAGACGAATCCGAACTCCGTCCGACGAATCGTCCTGATCTCTCTCCTCGAACCGCAAAGGACAGTCTCCGGCGTCCGCGTCCTACGCCTTGAGGGCCGCGCGGAACTCGTCATACGACTTGGCCGTCGCCGCAGCGTCAAACCACCGCGACAGCTGCTCCGGGTCCTCGCTGGACTGAACGGCCGAGACGACATCGGCGGGCGCCTTGGACCCGCAGTGCAGTTCGAGGACACGCAAGATCATGGCCCGTTGAGTCTTGATTTCGGCCTCGGCTCGGGCCTCGGCCTGCCACTCGAGGACTTGCTGGGAGACGCGCACGTTCCACCCCTCCAGGGCTCGCTTCCACAACGACCACACGCCCGGCAGTTCCGCGAACACCAGGGCGTCCGTCGCGTACTGTAACCG
>JBBROG010000269.1:0-10778 GCA_038229635.1 Gemmatales bacterium | reverse complement strand
TCGACCGCCGTCCCCTCCGGGAACGGGTAGCGACCCGCCAGGCAGAAGTAAAGCGAACAGCCGAGGCCGTACTGGTCGCCGATCGGCGTCAGGTTGTTCGGGTCCATGATGCTCTCGGGGCTGGCGCAGTCGAGACCGCTGGCCATCGCGTTCGCCCCGGACATCGTGTCGACCAGCGACTCGCCCTCCGTCTCGGCCAACAGGCTGCCGATGCCGAGGTCGAGGATACGCACCTGCCCGTCCGGGCCGACCATCAGGTTCGACGGCTTCAGCAGGCCGTGGAACAGCCCCTGCGAGTGGCACACTTCCATCCCCTGCGCCGCCTGCAGGGCGTACAGCGCCGCCGCCTCGGAGGAGAGTTTTCCCTGGCGCTGCACGATCTTTTCGAGCGTCTCGCCCTCGACCATCGGCCAGGCGAGGTAGTGCATGCCGCCGGAGGTGCCGACGTCGGAGAACGGCACCACGGCGGGGTGGCGGCACGCCTCGAAGGCGCGCACCTTGCGGCGGGCGATGCGCACGTTCCACATGCTGCGCCGCGGCAGCACCTTGACGGCGTACCACTTGTTGTCGGTCTTCGACAGGGCCTTGTAAACGGTGCCCATGCTCCCCGTGCCGAGGGAGTCCATGAGCGTGTACGGCCCCAGGACGAAGCCCTGCGTCTTGCCCTGCAAGAGGCGGTCGGCCTGGAACTGCGTCAGGACGTTCTGGCCGACGAGAAACTCGGCCAGCGCCGGCGGCTCGGCGCCGGGATGCCGGCCGAGAAACTCGCCGATGACGCCGTCGAGCTGGCCGCGGTCGATCAGATTGCTGCGCCGCAGGTCCCACACGAACCATTCGCAGGCGCCGAGTTCGGTTGTCGCCATGTGATCCGTCCTTTGTCTCCAAGCGCGCGGCGCGGGCGGGGAGGCACGCCGCGCGTCCCACCGGGGGGCGAGGGGATACGGTTTATGCGAGTGTATCGGGAGGCCCAAAGGGACGAGAGGGGACGGCCAGGGCCAACACCTTACAGCGCTAACATGCGTCATGATCGCGGACGTGTCAAACGCACGCTTCGGCCGCCGCCTCTCTGGGAGAGGGGAGACGGCAGGGACAGAATCTCAGTAGTTCAGGCCGGGCACGCGGACGCAGCTCTCCTCGGCGCGGCGCAGCGCCTCCTCGTAGCCGGCGTCGGCGTGGCGGATCACGCCCGTCGCCGGGTCGCTCGTCAGGACGCGCTCCAGACGTCGTCCCGCCTCCGCGGTGCCGTCGGCGACGACGACCATGCCGGCGTGCAGGCTGTAACCGATGCCGACGCCGCCGCCGTGGTGGACGCTCACCCAACTCGCGCCGCACGCCGTGTTGACCAGCGCGTTGAGGACCGGCCAGTCGGCGATGGCGTCAGAGCCGTCGCGCATCGCCTCCGTCTCGCGGTTCGGCGACGCCACCGATCCCGAATCGAGGTGGTCGCGGCCGATGACGATGGGCGCCTTCAACTCGCCGCGGCGCACCATGTCGTTGAAGCACAGGCCCAACTTCGCCCGCTCGCCGTAGCCGAGCCAGCAGATGCGCGCTGGCAGCCCCTGAAATTGCACTTTCTCCCTCGCCAAACGAATCCAGCGCGCCAGCGCCTCGTCGTCGGGGAACGTCCGCAGCACGGCGTCGTCGGTGCGGTAGATGTCTTCCGGGTCGCCCGACAGTGCCACCCAGCGGAACGGCCCCTTACCCTGGCAGAAGAGCGGGCGGATGTACTCGGGGACGAAGCCGGGGATGGCGAAGGCGTCGCTCACGCCGGCGGCGACCGCCTCGGCGCGAATGTTGTTGCCGTAGTCGAAGGCGACGGCGCCGCGCCGCTGCATCTCGCGCATCGCCCGGACGTGGACGCCGATCGACGCGCGCGCCCGGCGGACATACTCCGCCGGCTGGTCGCGGCGCAGGGCGTCGAGGTCCTCGCCGGGGGACTGTTCGAGCGGCACATAGCCGTTGAGCGTGTCGTGAGCGGAAGTCTGGTCGGTGAGGACATCGGGCGTGACGCCGCGGCGGACCAACTCGGGCAGCACCGCCGCCGCGTTGCCGACGAGGCCGACCGACAGCGCCTCGCGCTTGCGCTTCGCGGCCTCGACAAGAGTAAGAGCCTCGTCGATGTCGCGGGTCATGCGGTCGAGGTAGCCGGTGCGCACGCGGCGTTCGATGCGATGGGGATCGACGTCGATGCCGAGGAAGGCGGCGCCGTTCATCGTCGCGGCGAGCGGTTGGGCGCCGCCCATGCCGCCGAGGCCGGCCGTCAGCACGAAGCGCCCCGCGAGCGAGCCGCCGAAGTGGCGGGCGGCGCAGGCGGAGAAGGTCTCATACGTCCCTTGAAGGATGCCCTGGGAGCCGATGTAGATCCAGCTGCCGGCCGTCATCTGGCCGTACATCGTCAGGCCCATCGCTTCGAGGCGGCGGAATTCCTCCCACGTCGCCCACTTCGGCACGAGGAGGCTGTTGGCGATGAGGACGCGCGGAGCCATGTCGTGCGTGCGGATGACGCCGACCGGCTTGCCCGACTGCACCAAAAGCGTCTCGTCATTCTCCAGTTTGCGGAGGGTCGCGACGATGCGGTCGAAGTCTTGCCAGGTGCGCGCCGCCTTCCCCGACCCGCCGTAGACGACGAGGCGGTCGGGGTCCTCGGCGACCTCGGGGTCGAGGTTGTTCATAAGCATGCGCAGGGCGGCTTCCTGGACCCAGCCCTTGCAGGTGAGTTCGGGGCCGCGCGGGGCGCGGATGACGCGAGACATGAGGATTCTCCCCGACCGGCCGGAAGCGCCGGCGCGTCAGATGCGTTCCAGCGTGCGGATGCCGAGCAGGCCGAGGCACTTCGCGATGGTGCGGCCGGTGAGGTCGCACAGCAGCAGCCGGCTTTCGCGCAGGGCCGCCGTCTCGGCCTTCAGCACCGGGCAGTTCTGGAAGAAACCGCTGTAGGTCTTCGCCAGGTCCCACAAGTAGCTTGTGATCGCGCTCGGCAGATACTCTGCCGCGGCGGTGTCGAGGGCTTCGCCCAGGCGCAGCAGCTGCACCGCCAAGGCGCGCTCGTGCGGGTCGGTCAGCGTCACTTCCGGCGGGCTGGCGCGCAGCCGCTCCGGCGACACGTCCCCCTTGCGGAAGATGCCCTGGGCGCGGGCGTAGGCGTACTGCATGTACGTCGCCGTGTTGCCGTTCATCGCGAGCATCTTGTCCCAGTCGAAGAGGTAATCGCTCGTCCGATTCTGGCACAGGTCGGCGTATTTGACGGCGCCGAGGCCGACCGCCTCGACCACCCGGCGCAGGTCGTCGCCTTCCAGCGGCGGCACGTCCTCGCCGCGCTCCTGACGCTCCTTGCGGTTCGCCTCGTAGACCTGCGCCGCCCGCCGCACCGACTCGTCGAGCAGGTCGCTCAGCTCGATCAACTTCCCCTCGCGCGTCTTCAGCGGCCGGCGGTCCGCCCCGAGGACGGCGCCGAAGGAGACGTGCTGCAACTCGACCTTGTCGTAGCCCCAGCGCCGCGCCGCGTCGAACAGGTGCTTGAAGTGCAGCGCCTGGCGGAAATCGACGACGTAGACCATCGCGTCGGGGTGCCATTGCTCCATGCGGTGGCGGATCGTCGCCAGGTCGCTCGTCGTGTAGGTGAAGGCGCCGTCTTTTTTCCGGACCAACGCGGGGTCTTTTTCCCCCTCGAAGAAGATGGCGACGGCCTCGTTGCTCGGCCGGGCGATCCCCTTCGCGAGGAGGTCGCTCACGACGTCCGGCAGCATCGGGTTATAGAAGCTCTCGCCGTGCTGATGGTCGAAGCGGACGTCGAGCCTCCGGTAAATCCGCTCGATCTCTTCGAGGCACCAGGGCATGAACTGCCGCCACAGCCGCACGTTCTCCGCGTCGCCGGCGTGCAGCTTCGCCGTCTCCCGCCGGCAGGCGTCCGAAACCGGGCCGCGCCCCTCCTCGGCGTCCTCGGCGCTGTCCTCGCCCGCGATCAGGTTGCGCACCTGCACGTACACCCGGACCATCTCGCGCACCGGGTCGGCCTTCAGCCCCTCCTCGTCGAGGAAGTGCTTGTAGCCGTACAGCAACATGCCGAACTGCGTGCCCCAGTCGCCGAGGTGGTTGTCGCTGACGACCGTGTGCCCGAGGAAGCGCAGCAGCCGCGCCAGCGCGTCGCCGATGATCGTGCTGCGCAGGTGGCCGACGTGCATCGGCTTCGCCACGTTCGGCGAGCTGTAATCGACGACATAGGTGCGGGGGTGCGCGGCCGGCTCGACGCCGAGGCGCTCGTCGCCGGCGAGGGCGCGCAGCCGCGCCGCCAGCCAGTCGTCGCGCAGTTTCAGGTTGATGAAGCCGGGGCCGGCGACCTCCGGCGGTTGCAGCCAGTCGTCCAGGGCCAGGCGGGCGACGACCTCCTTCGCCACCTCCGGCGGCTTGCGCTTCAGAGCCTTGGCGAGCGACATGGCGCAGTTGGCCTGGTAGTCGCCGAAGCGTGCGTCCTGCGCCGGCTTGACCATCGCCGCGTACGGAGCCGGGTCGTCGACCAGCCCGGCGAGGGCGTCGTGGATCTTTGTCCGTAACCGATGTAAGAGATTCATGAATCCTTCGTCACGCCGACACACCCGCCCGAAGCGCCAGCGAGGGCGTCTCCGCCTTCGCTGGCGCTTCGGGCTGGTACTACTCCCAGTCAACGTGCGGCGCGTCGGCCCAGAGTTCCTCCAGGCAGTAGTAGCCGCGCGTGTCGGCGTCGAAGACGTGCAAGACCACGTCGCCGTAGTCCTGCACGACCCACTTGCTCGCCTCGTAGCCCTCGATGGCCAGGCGGCGGTCGCCGACCTTGCGCAGGGCGGCGTCGACCTCCTCGGCGAGCGTATGAATCTGCCGCCGGCTGCCGCCGGTGGCGAGGACGAAGTAGTCGTAAAGGGGGGTGATGCCTCGCATGTCGAGGACAAGGACGTCACGCGCCTTGTTGTCGGCGGCGACGCGGGCGGAAAGAATGGCACGGTCGAGGGCGCTGGCCGTGGTGGGGGTTGTCGACACGTTCTTAACCGCTGCGAGGGTCAAGGGACCTCCTTCCGGTACTGCGACTCGGCAGAGGAGGCCGACCGGCGCGGACGGGAGGACGTTCTCGTCACTGTCGGCGGCGTCGTGGGTCACCTCCAGACCGGGTCTGACCAGTCCAACTGTTACCGGGGACGTTGCATGTTGCTTCCCTCGCCCGACTCTCACGCGAGTCGGACGCCGTCATTAGTTATCATCTCGTAACCGGCGCGCGTCGTCAAGCAGGCGGACCGACGAATCGCGCGGATTCGCGCCGGCGCCGCGCCACGGGCCGCACGACCGGAGCCTCTTTCCAGTCAGACAGTTTTTAGGCCGGCGGGTTCGGGCCGCTTGCGGCTTCGCAAGTGCGAAGCCGCAAGCGGCAAGGTCACTCCGCCTCCAACACCGGCACCGTCGCGAGGAGGTCGTCGATGACCTCGCTCGTGCGCCGCCCCTCGACCTCGGCTTCGGGCCGCACGATCAGCCGATGCCCCAGCACGCCCTGCGCCACCGCGTGGACGTCCTCATGCGTGAAATAGTGCCGGCCGTCGAGCAGCGCCCGCGCCCGCGCGCAGCGGAGCAGGCACAGCGACGCCCGCGGACTCGCTCCCAGCGCCACGTCGGGATGCGCGCGACTCGCCTCCGCCAGCTGGACGATGTATTCCAGCAGCCCGTCGTTGCCGTGAATCGCGCCGAGGTGGCTCTGCAAGGTCAGGATCAGTTCCGGCGTGAAGACCTGATCCGCCTCCGGGACGGGGTGGCTGTGCAACTTGAGCATCGCCACCTCGGCCTTGTGTGCGGGGTAGCCCATGTCGACCTTGAGCAGGAAGCGGTCCAGCTGCGCCTCGGGCAGGCGATAAACACCCTCCTGTTCGACCGGATTCTGCGTCGCCAGCACCATGAACGGGCGCGGCAGCAGCAGCGTCGTCCCCTCGATGGTGACTTGAAATTCCTGCATCGCCTCCAGCAGCGCCGACTGCGTCTTCGCCGGGGAGCGGTTGACATCGTCGGCGAGCAGCACCTGACAGAAGATCGGCCCCTTGCGCAGCGAGAACTCGTTCTGCTTGCGGTCGAAGACGTAGGTGCCGGTGACGTCGGACGGCAGCAGGTCGGGCGTGAACTGGACGCGCTGGTACTGCACGCCGAGGACGCGGGCGAACGTCTTCGACAGCGTCGTCTTGGCGACGCCGGGGACGCCCTCCAGAAGGACGTGGCCGCCGGCGAGCAGGGCGATCAGGAACTGTTCCGTGACCGCCTCCATGCCGACGACGACCCGGCCGACCTCGTCGAGGGTGCGCGCGCGCAGGCCGCGCACCTGGTCCGCCAGGCGCCGCACGGTCGAGCCGTCTCCGCTCACGTCCGTCCGCAAGTTCATGGTGCGTCGCTCGTCGTTCCGCGGGTGATGCGTACCGTCCCATCCGCCAGGGCGGTGCGCAGCTGGTTGACCTCCGCCGCCAGCGCGACGAAGCGACGCGTCGAGACGCGCGCCGGCCGCGCCGCGTGGGCCAGGCGCCACAGCCGTCCCACCAGCCGCCCCCAGTGCCGCCGCTGCCACCAGCCGCCGCGCGCCTGCACGGTCGGCGGCGCCGCGCCCGCGGCAGGGAACAGGTCGCGCGCCAGCGCCCGCGCCGCCTCCCACAGGTTGTCCTCGCGCAGCAACTCCACCGTCCGCTGGTCGATCAGCGAGGCGACGGGTTCCTGTTGGCCCAGCAGCTTCGCCAGCGTCGGCGTCGCCGCGTCGTGGCGGTGGCGGAACAGTCCGAGGCGCACGAAGCCGTAGACGCTCAGCGCCGCACACGCCGCGACGGCCAGCGCCTTCCACAGCACGTCTTCGCCGACGGCGTGCAGCAGCATGTCGTTGAAGGCGTTCTCCTCCTCCAGGCCGTGCAGCGTTTGGTCGATGATCGGCACGAGTTCTTCGGGCGACGGGATCGGCGGCGGCGGCACGTCCTTCAAGGGAATGTCGAAGTCGCGGCGGATGACGCCGTCCTCGTAGTAGAGGACGCGGTCGCGCGGCGCCGCCGGGCTCCTCTGGAGCCACTCGGCGCAGCGGTAGGCGAAGTCGATGTTGCCGTTGTCCGGCTGGAGCATCATGTCGTTGATGAAGACGCTGTGGTCGGCCATGATAAGTACGCGGCCGGCGCCGACGTCGCCGCCGACGGCGAAGGCGGCCATCGACCGGCCGTCGGACGCGAGCGCCGGCAGCACCGCGAGCAGAGGGAGCGCCGGCGGCTGCGTCCTCAGCCGGATGAGTTGGCTGGGCAGGTTGGCGGCCACGAACGGAGCCGACTGCTGCCCCGGCAGGGTCCGCGCCTGGAACAGCGGCGGCGAGGCGTTGCGGACGGGCAGGGCGAACGGGCATTCGGGAAGGCCGCGGTAGGTCGGCGTGAGGGCGGGGAGATTCGGCAGCACGACCTCTCCGTCGACGGCGACGCCGAAGCTCGTCATCAAGGCCGGCGTCGAGAGACGGTCCGTCGCCACAAGGAGGGCGCCGCCCTGCTTCACGAAGGAGGCCAAACCGCCTAAATCGCCCTCCAGTTGTTCGAGAGGCCACGTATGGCCGAAGACGACGAGGAGCGAGCGCGTCGGCGACTCGGTCAACTCCCTGGAATTGGCCAGGGGGCGGAACTGACGGTCGAAGAGGAGGCGGCGGAAGGCGTGCGTCCCTTCGCCGAAGCGCGGCTTGGCGGCGGTCGGCGCCGGCTGCGCGCCGGCAAAGTTCGCCGCGAGGCCGAGGAGCCAACAGACTGCCACGGGGAGAGCGCGGGCTCGTCGTCTCATACGGCGGAGGCCCCCGCGAGGTAACGGAGGTCGCGCCGGGCCGCGCCGAGTTCCGGCTCGGGCAGCGGCTCGTCCGGGGGGGCGTAGCGGGCACGCTCGTAGAGCCCGGCGAGGCGTTCGGCGGCGCCGGAGCGCGCCGGCGAGTCGCCGAGGCCGGCGGCGATGTCGCGGTGATTCCAGGCCCGCGCCGCCGGCCCGAGGAGCAGCAGCGACAGGTACTCGAACGCCCGCACCAGCTCCTCGCGCGTCCGCACCGCCTCGGGGCGCACCGGCCACGGCCCCAGGCGTTCGCCCTCCGGCCGGCGCGACAGACGCAACCCGCCGCGCCGCCGCGACAGAGCCAGGACCGCGGCGCCGGCGAGGCCGAAGGCGATCAGGACCAGGCCGATTGTCAGAGTGTCGTCGCTCCCGCCCTCGGCGATGGGGGGCGGGAGACTCGTCGGAGGGGGACGTATCCCGAGGCCGCCGTCGCGGCGTCGCCCGCCGCCGAAGCGCGGCCAGCGGATGTTCGAGGGAAGGCGCTCGCCCAGCGCCGCGAGGCGCCGATCCCACGCGCCCTCGCCGACCTTGTCGCCCGGAGGGACGCGCTCGAGGCTGAGGACCATGCGCCGCATCGCCGCCGACTGCCCCAGCGGTGTCGTCGCCAGGCGTTCGCCGAGGGAGCGCAATTCCTGGGACAGCCGCTCCTGGGGGCGCGACGGCGGTTTGTTTGGCGCGGGCGATGCCGGTTCGACGGCGGGCGGCGCGTCGGGTCGGTTCCTCGGCATCGACTCGGGCGGCTTCGCTTCGGAGGGGCCGGTTTCGGGCGTCGGCTCGGTGCGGCCCGGTTGGGGCGCCTCTTTCTGTTCGCCGAAGCGCCGCAGGGCTTCTTGCCAGCGCTTCGCCTGTTCCGGGTCGATCCCCGCGCCGGACTCCCGCTCCAGGAGGCGTTGCACCGCCTTGCGCGCGTCGGGGTGATCCGGGTCGCCGGCGGCGCGGAGCAAGCGCTGACGTTCCGCCGGGCTCAGGTTGTACTTGGCCGGGTTTTCGAGGATGTCGCGGGCGAGCTTCTCCAGCTCGCCGGCCGTCTGGGCGCTGTCGAGGCGGTTGCGCAGGAACTGGTCGGCCACCTCGGGGGTGACGCCGCCGGGGATGGGGACGTGCGACGGCCGCGTCTGCGCCGGGACGTAGGCGGCGCCGGCGAGCCAAACGACTCCCGCGACGAGCAGTGCCGGCCTTTGGCGAGGATTCATGGGACCGAGTCCTGCGTGCCCCGTGCGGGAGAGGAGGGCGGAAGGAGGGCGTGTTGCGGGCGCGAATCGGACATCCGGAGCATTCTAAGGCGACGGGGAAAGGGATGCAAGGACCGGAGACGGCGGCGCGCGGGCTCGGATACGTCTGGCGCGACCTGGAAAGAAGAGGGGCCGCCCGCGGGGGGAGCGGGCGGCCCGTCATGAGGAGGTCACAGATAGGGGTTGGGATGGGAGGAAGAGACGGCGCTCGCGCGAAGGGCAGAACCCGGGACGGTTGTGGGTCCGGAGGGAGGGAAGCCTCCGTCAACCGTCCCGAGTCCGCACGCCGGTGGATGGGGGAATCCGCCCGAGCCGTCGGGGGAAACGGCTCGTCCGCCGCGCGACGCCGACCGTCGCTTCCGCGGGGTCAGTCGGGGTCGTGTGATAGGTAAGCACGCGGCGTGCCAACGAGACGAGGGGCCGGAAGATATTGCCGCAAGTCTTGAATTGGGAATGAGATCCGTCGAGAGCGCTGAAAGAGAGTTTCGGAAAACCTTGTAAGAAGGGTCGTGCCGAATGGGTAAGAATTACAAGCCCTCGCCGCTTGCGGCTTCGCACCGGGCCGTGCGAAGCCGCAAGCGGCGGCGTCTCACTCCGCCGGGTACAACGGCGTGCTCAGGTAACGCTCGCCGAGGTCGGGCAGGATGACGACGATCAGCTTGCCGGCGTTCTCCGGCCGCTGAGCCACCTGCACCGCCGCCCACGCCGCGGCGCCGCAACTGATGCCGCACAACATGCCTTCCTCGCGCGCCAGCCGCCGCGCCATTTCGAAGGAGGCGTCGTCCTCCACCTGAACCACCTCATCGACGACGTCCAGGTTCAGCACCTTCGGGATGAAGCCGGCGCCGATACCCTGGATCTTGTGCGGCGACGGCTTCAGCTCCTGCCCGTGCCTCTTCTGCGTGATGACCGGGCTCTTGACCGGCTCGACGGCGATGGCCTTGAAGGACGGCTTGCGCTTCTTGAGCACCTCGCTGACGCCGGTGATCGTGCCGCCGGTGCCGACGCCGGAGACGAGGATGTCGACCTTGCCGTCGGTGTCGCGCCAAATCTCCTCGGCGGTCGTGCGGCGGTGGACCTCGGGGTTGGCCGGGTTCTCGAACTGCTGCGGGATGATCGAGTTGGGGATGCTGGCGTGCAGCTCCTCGGCCTTGGCGATGGCGCCCTTCATGCCCTTGGCGGCCTCGGTGAGAACCACCTGGGCGCCGAACGCCTTGAGGAGGCGGCGCCGTTCGAGACTCATGCTGTCCGGCATGGTGACGACGAGCTTGTAGCCGCGCGCGGCGCAGGTGAACGCCAGGGCGATGCCGGTGTTGCCGCTGGTCGCCTCGATGACGGTCGTGTCCTTGTTGAGGGTGCCGTCGCGCTCGGCGGCGTCGATCATGGCGACGCCGATGCGGTCCTTGACCGACCAGAGGGGGTTGAAATTCTCCAGCTTGCCGACGAGCGTCGCCTTGGCGTCGCCGACGACGCGGCGCAGCCGGATCAGCGGCGTGTGGCCGACGCACTGCGTGATGTCGTCGTAGATGCGGCCGCGGAAGGGTTGAAGGGACATAAGACATCCTCCTTCGAGAGTGGCGAGTGTTTCCGTGTCCGGGGGGGCGCGGGTACGCGACCCGGCGTCGATGTCCGGGGGGGCGCTGCGCGACCCCCGGCTTTGTTATGTAACCCCTTCGGGGTAGGGCTGGCGGCATTTTACCCCGAAGGGGTTGTATC
>JBBROG010000268.1:0-10928 GCA_038229635.1 Gemmatales bacterium | reverse complement strand
CCAAGTCTCCAGGAGAACACTGGGCAGGGAATAGGGTAGGAAACGAGGCTCGATTGGCTGAGGGACAAGCTCGCTAGGGGACGAAAGAGGCATAGCCCAGATCGCCCTGATTGCCCATTGTGGTGCGTAAGCCCTGGGCGCAAACGGCAGACGCCATTCGGGCTCGTTTTCCAACGGCCGAAAGCTTGATCGCCTACCCGCAGGAGGAAATCTGGTACACCGACGACACCCAGATGGCGATCGGTGTCAGTGAGGCACTTATCGAGCGCGGCGAGATCGTTGAGGAGGTCCTTTGCCGGACGTTCGTCGCCAACTATCTCCCCTCGCGAGGCTACGGCCGTGGTGCGCGGGCCGTCCTGGATGCAATGGAGGACGGTCGCGACTACCGGCTGGTTGCCGAGCAGCACTTCCCTGGCGGGTCGTTCGGCAACGGGGCAGCCATGCGGGTTGCCCCGATCGGATTGGTCTTCCGCGACGACCGCCAACGGCTGTGGGATCAGGCCCGTTTGTCTGCTCTACCGACGCATTTGCATCCACTGGGCATCGAGGGGGCTCAGTTGTTGGCGTTGGCGGTCGCCCTGTGCTCCGGCATGGATAAGTTCGACCGCGCCGGCTTCTTCGCCGAGCTACTTGGAGCCTGCGCGTCGGAGGAGTATCGGGCCAAGATTGAAGCGGCAGCGGGCATCCAAGCACCTGAAGACCTTGCCGGGTTGGGAAACCGGATCGAGGCATTGCACTCCGTGCCTACTGCCATCGCAAGCTTCGCACTGACGCCGGAATCCTTCGAGGCCACGATTAGCAACGTCATTTTCTTGGGCGGCGACACCGATACGTTGGCCGCGATGGCAGGAGCGTTGTCAGGAGCCTACGTCGGGGTAGGTCGTCTTCCGGGTCGTTTGGTCAGCCTCCTTGAGAGTAGCCCAAAGGGCCGGACGTATCTCAAGCGCCTTTCAGAGCGGTTGTTCGCCGTCTACCATCGTGGGCTGGAGGCCCAGGCCGCAGCCCCGCCAAGCCAGGTACTGCAACAGCCTGGCAACATGACGTAGCGGCTACTCGAACAGCCCCGCCGGCACCGGCGCGTCGGCCTTCGCCGGCGGCTTGATCCCCAGCGCCCGCGCCAGGATCGAAGCGGCGGCCTGCGGCGTCACTTCCTCCTTCCGCACCCCCGGCTTGACCCCCGCCCCGAACACCACCAGCGGGACGTGCGTGTCGTACTCGTAAGGCGTCCCGTGCGACGTCCCCGTCAGGCCGTAGACGAGGAAATACGGCTTCACGAGGACGTACAGGTCGCCGCAGCGCTCGGCCTGGAACGACCGCCGTACCTTCTGGCCGACGGCGTCCTCCGCTTCGACGCCTTTGAGGAGTTGCGTCCGCGTGTAGGCCCGCTCAATGCCCGTCTGCTTTTTGAGCCAGTCCGCCAGCGCGGCCTCGACGTCCTCTTGCTTGACGTCGTGCTGCTTCATCACTTCGCGGCTGAGGTAGACCCAGGGCGCGATCGCCTCTTCGACCCAGCGCGTCTTCTCGTCGCCGCCGAACGTCTTCGTCAGGAAGTCGTTCGCCTTCGCCTTCAGCAGCGGCGGCAGCACGCGCCGCGCCGCCCGCCCCGCCGACTGAGACACCTCCGGCAGCGGGCAGACGCCGTGGTCGGCCGTCAGCGCCAGCGTGTAGTTGCCTTTGCCGACCTTGGCGTCGAGGAAGGCGAGCAGTTCCTTGACGATCAGGTCGCTGCGCAAGGTGACGTCGAGGACCTCCTGCGAGTCGGGACCCCAGGCGTGGCCGACCGGGTCGTTACAAGAGAAACTCAGACTCAGGAAATCGGGCGTGTCGTGCTTGCCTAACTCTTCCGCCTCGACGGCCTTCTTCGCGAGTTCGAGCAGCAGCTCGTTGCCGGCGGGCGAGGTGTAGACCTGTTCGTAGTAGAGATTTTTGAGCTTCTTCGGCCCGCCGTCGAAGGGGTGCGGGAAGGTGACGCCCTGGGCGACGCCCTTACTCTCGCCGGGCTGGTCGTCCCGGCCGCTGTAGCGCGCGTAGTCGAGGTCGGGGCGGAGGCGCGTCCACTCCTTGTCGAACCAGCGGTCGGCGGCGCGGCCGGCGTTGAAGTCGGCGACCCAGGAATGAGGCCGGTCGCGGTAGTAGGTCGAGGTGGCGAACACGCCGCCGTCCGGGTCGAACCAGTAGCAGGCGTCGGGGTGCTGTCCGGCGGGGGCGGCGGCGGCGCGGTCCTTGAACGACAGGGCGACGACGCGCCCCTTGCCGCCGGTCGCCTCCTTGAGGGCGTCGCCCAGCGTCGGCGCCAGCACGCGCTCGGGGGAGACGCCCTTGTACTTCTTCTTGCGGATTGCCGTCTCTTCCTTGTCGCCCTTGTCGTCTTTCTCCTCGGCCGCCGCCTTGGCGGGGCGCGGCGGGACGCGCTCGTAGCGGTCGCTGCCGACGCAGTAGACGTCGGCCTTGGCGTCGCGGTCGTACCAGTCGTTGGCGATGATGCCGTGCGTCTCCGGCGAGCAGCCGGTCGCGACGGACGTGTGGCCGGCGGCGGTCACGGTGTTGGCGTAGGGGTAATGGCAGTTCTGGAACCAGGCGCCGTCCTTCGTGAGGCGGCGGAAGCCGTCGGGGCCGTACAAGTCCTCCCAGCGCGACAGGTAGTCGCCGCGGAACTGGTCGAAATAGACGAGGACGGCCAGGCGCGGCCGGCGCGGCTCGGCGGCGCCGGCGGGCAGGAGGGCGAGCAGGCAAGGTAGCAGCGCGAGGGCCAGCAGCCCCGCCGGGCGACGGCAGAACGTCGGCATGGGACGCATCTCCTGATTGAGCCGCGCCAGGGCGGCGGGAGTCGGAGCATGGATCGTACCGGCCCCGCCGGCGCGCGACAAGGGAGTGCGGGGAAGCACGTGCGCCGGAATCGGCTCGGGCTCGAGAATCGCCCTTCGGGAGCCCTTCTTCCGCACCCCCTAGCGCCGCGGTGCCTTTTCCAGCCGCCCCAAGGCCCCCGCCGCCGCCAGGGTCAGCGGCGCCTCGGCCTGCCCCTTCGCCAGCGCCCCGAGCGCCTGACGCGCCTCGGGCGTGCCGAGATGCTCCAGCACCTCGACGGCGCGCAGCGCGCGCACCAGGTCCGGCGCCGTCTCGCCGGGACGCAGCTTCTCCAGGAGGACCGTCAGCCGCTGCTTCATTTCCGCCGACGGGCGGTCCGCCAGCGCCTTCCGCAGCGCCTCCGCCGCCGCTTTGCCCACTTTTTCTAGCTCGCGCGTCGCCTTCTCGCGCGCGTCGAAGGCGTCGTCGTCCAGCGCGGCGATGAGGCGGGCGATTGCCGCCGGGTCATTGTCTTTTCCCCCGGCGGGCCGGACGTGCTTCGCCAGGAGCGCCACCGCCTCGGCGGGCGCCTCCAGCAGCCGCCGCATCGCCGGGAACGCCTTCGCGGCCTCGCCGGCTTCGAGCGTCGCCCAGAGCGCGTCCAACTCCTCGGCGGCTGGCTTGCCGCGCGGCGGGCCGTGGGCGCCGGCGCGCCCGGTCAGGTCCCAGAGCAGCACCGTCGTGTCCGAGCCGCCCGTCGCCAGGGTCGTGCCGTCCGGGGAGAAGGCCGCGGTCGAGACGAGCCCGGCGTGCCCGGCGAACTCGTGGCGGAGGGTGCCCGTCGCCACCTCCCAGACGCCGACGACGCCGCGGAGGTTGTCCTTCGTCGTCGCCGCGGCGAAAGTGCGGCCGTCCGGCGCGAAGACCAGCGCGGCCGCGCCGAGGTTGCCCGCCGGCACCGCGACCTGCCGCAGCTCCAGCCCGGTGAGGGCGTCGTGCAGCACGACCGCGCCGCCGGTGTCGCGCGTCGCCAGGACTTTACCGTCGGGGGTGAAGGCCAGCCCCTGGGCCTGCGTCTGCGGGCGCGACCCCTGCCACAGTTCCTTGCCCGTCGCCGCGTCCCAGACGCGCGTCTCGGCCGCGACGCTGCCTTGGAAGGTATTGCTGGCGGCGGCGAACGTCTTGCCGTCCGGGGCGAACGCGACATTCACGCTTTGCGCCGGCGGGCCCGGCAACGCCCGCACCTCCTGCCCCGTCTCGACGTCGTAGACGCGCACCATGCTCGTCCGGCCGGCCGCGCGCGGGTCCGTCCCCGCCGTCAACAGCAGGCGCGCGTCGGGGGAGAAGGCCGAAGACGCGCCGCCGGGCGTATAGGCCATAATGCTACCACCGAATGTACATAATTCGCGGCCTTTGGCCAACTCGAACAGGCGCAGTCCGCCTTGCATGGGGTCCGCCGACAGGACGAAGCGGCCGTCCGGCGAGAGCGTCGCGTGCCCACTGCGGCCCGACGCGAATCCGTAGCGCAGCATCTCGTCGTCGCGCAGCGCGAGCCGGCGCGTCTCCTTGCCGGCCGCGTCCCAGGTGAGGACGACGCCGTCGGCGGCGACCGACACCAGGCCGCGCCCGTCGGCGGCGAAGGCGAGCCCGGTGACGCCCGCTTCGTGCCCGCCCTCCGGCGTCAGCCGCTTCTCGGCGAGGACGTCCCAGACCTGAAGAGCCACGCCGTTGCTGCCGTAGGCGAGGATGCGGCCGTCCGACGTGAAACCGACGCGCCCCAGGCGGCCGCGCGGCCCCTCGAACAGGCCGCGGCGGCGGCCGGTGGCGAAGTCCCACGCCTGCACGACGCCGTCGGGCGAGCTGGCCGCGAGCGTCTTGCCGTCGGGTGAGAACTGCATCGTGGCGCCGACGTTGCGCCGGCCGGCGAAGCGGCGCAGCTCCTTGCCCGTCGCCACGTCCCACACGACGAACGTCGAGGCGGCGGTGCAGACCACCAGGGCCTTGCCGTCCGGCGTGAAGGCGGCGCCGGTGTGGCCCGGCTGCTCGTTCCGCAGGCGGCGCAACTCCTTGCCCGTCGTCACGTCCCACAGCTGGACCGTCTGGCTGTACTCCGCCTGCTTGTCGCGGTCCTCGTTGGTACGCGGCATGAACGTGCCGCCGGACGCCAGCACCTTGCCGTCGGGCGAGAGGGCGAGGCGGACGTTGTAGTTGTGCAGCCCGTCGAGCGCGGCGAGCTGCTTGCCGGTGGCGACTTCCCAGACCGGGATCGGCATCTTTTGCCCGAAGCCCTCCGGCCCGGCGGCGGCGACGCGGCCGTCGGCGGAGAAGACGAAGGCGCTCAGCCGCGCCTGCGGCCCGCCCGTGAACTGGCCGGCGGGGGCGCCGCTCGCCACGTCGTAGAGCTGCACCTGATTGCGATGGTCGGCGAGCGCCAGGCGCTTGCCGTCGGGCGAGAAGGTGAGGAACGAGACGCCGGCGTTGGTCACTTTGATCTGTCGCACCTCCTTGCCGGTGACGGCGTCGAGCAGGCGGAGGTGGTCGCGCTGGCCGGCGATGGCGAACAGCTTGCCGTCGGGCGACAGGGCGGCGGAGGCGATGAAGCCGCCGTCGCGGAAGCGCGTCGTCCCCAGGCGGGCGAAGGCGCCGGGCGGCAGCGGGTCGCCCCGGGCGTCGAGGCGCGGCGCCGGCTCGGCGGCGGCCCACGAAGCGAAGACGAACAGGAACGAAGCGGCGAGACGACGAGGGAGAGTGGACACGGGGACGTCCTCCTCACGCGGGGACCGGGAGCAACCTCCTCGTCCACGTTACACGGCGTTAAGGGGGGCGGTCCAGGGAAAAGGCGGCTCCGCGGGTCAGAAGGGCGTGTGCGCGGGTTAGAGGGGCCGCGATCTGGGGCGCGGGTCAGCCGAACAGGAGCATGACGCTCCAGGGCGGGGTGCGCTGGAACTGACAGCCGATTTCGTAGACCCCCTTACTCTCGCTACAGGTGCGGACGTCGACGCGCACCCACGGCGTGCCGGCGGGACCCTGGCGCGGCCGGATGCTGATGACGCCGCCCTCGGCGACGGCCTGGTTGAGCAGCAGGCACAGGCCGCTCATCGAGCGGTCGACGACCCAACCGCGCGTCGGCTCGGCGACGGCCGCGGCGTCGGTGACGAGGATCTCGACGTGGTTCCCTTTACGGCGGGACGCGACGCGGCGCTCGCTGGTGCTGCCCTGCAGGAACGGGTCGTGTTCGGCGAGGAGCGCCGTCCTCGACGCGGCGGGCCGCAGTCGGCGCAGGACGGCACGGCCGGCGAACAGCGTCAGCCCGGCCGTCAGCACGCCGATGACCGGGACCGTCCACGTTTCCCACGGGAGGCGAATGAGGTCGATCTCGAGTAAAGAGAGAGACGGCATGGGACAGGGTTTCGCAGGGGGAACAGGTCAGCCTCCCGCTCGCCTCCGCGGCCGGTGGGGGCGAAGTTCTTCCGCAAGCCTAGCACGCCGTCGGGGCGGGGGCAAACCCGCCGGCCGGGCGACTTCCCTATTCCCGCGCGCCGCCGCGCCGGCTACTCTGATCGGGAACGTTTCGTCGCCGGACGGCCCTCGACCCCTTGCCCACCTTCACGCCATGGAATACCTCGCTCTGGCCCAGGCGGCCTTCACGGTCTGGATGCTGATCGACGCCTTCCGCCGCGGCGCGGAAGGCGGCAACTGGATCTACTTTATCCTGTTTCTGCCCGGCGTCGGCGCCTGGGCCTACTTCTTCGCGGTCAAGGTTCACGACGTCCGCCTCGGCCGCGGCTGGTCGCTGCCGCAGTGGGGGCCGTCGCTGAACGAGCTGCGCTACCGTGCGGAACACACGCCGACGCTGACCCACCACCTCGCCCTCGCCGAGCGCCTGGCGCAGCGGCGGGAGTACGAGGAGGCCGTGCCGCACCTGGAAGCGGCGCTGGCCCGCGAGCCGGATCACGGGCGGGCACTGTACCTGCTGGCGACGTGTCACGCCGACGCCGGGCACCCCGACAAGGCGGTGCCGCTGCTGGAAAAGCTCGTCGCGCGCGACCGCTACTGGTCGAACTACGCGGCGTGGTATCTGCTCGTCGAGGCGAAAGACGACGGCGGCGAAGCGGCGGGGGCGGTGAACGCCTGCCGCGAACTGGCGCGCTTCTCGCCGACGCTGCGTCACCAGTGTCTGCTGGCGGAACACCTGATCGAACAGGGGCAGGCGGCGGAGGCGGGCGAACTGCTCGACAAAGCGCTAGAGGAGCATCATTACGCGCCGGGGAACATCCGCTGGCGCAACCGGCGCTGGGCGGCGGAGGCGCGGCGGCTGCTGAAGCGGGCGGGGAAGTGAAGCCGCTTGCGGCTTGGCACTGTTGCGAAGCCGCAAGCGGCGGCGCTCAAATCCACAGCCGCAGCCGCTCGCGCAGCCGCGCCGGCAGCCGCGGCTCGACGACGCGGCGCACCTCCTGCGCGTGGTAGCGCGTGCTAAAATGGCCGCAAATAATCAACTCGTTCTCGAAGCGGTCGGCGCGCTCGAGGAAGTCGTCCAGGTGCATGTGCCCGAACTTGTGGATCTTCTCGCGGCGGTGGTTCGGCCGCACAAAGCTCATCTCCGTAATGAGAATCTTCGCCTGAAACACCGGCGGGTAGGCGTCGAGCCCCGCCGGGCTCGTGTCGCCGGTGTAGGCCAGCAGCGGCGTCCGCACCTCGCGCGTCACCTCCACGCCGGACAGACGTAGGTCGCGAATCTTCTCGCCCGGCAGGCCGTGGTACTCCTCCTTGAGCTTGAAGCGCCGGTCCCAGACGACGTAGCCGACCGAGGGAATGGTGTGCGTCGTCGCGAACACCGTGACGACGTGGTCGCGCGCCAAATCGATCTCGTGGCCCGGCTCGACGCCGTGCAGGTGGCACGTCTGCCGGCCGCGGTCGAGGCGCTGCATGACGAGGAGCAGGCGGCGCACGTCCTCGACGCCCGGCTCCGGCAGGTAGATCGTCGGCGGCTCCATCTTCATCATGCGGCGGCGGGCGACGTAGACCGGCAGGGCGGCGACGTGGTCGAGGTGCGTGTGGGTGATGAGCCAGGTCGGCGTGCCCATGAACTCCCACGGCTGCGCGCCGAGGTCGAAGCCGATCTTCAGCTCAGGGACGCGCCAGTAGGACTGGACGGCGGCGCGCGAGTAGCCTTCGATGGTGAGACCGGCGTGTTTGTGCGACAAAAAGGGAGCGTTATCAACCATAGGATTTCCCGCCTCGGCCGACCGGCCGGGAAAAACGAGACACCCCGCGCTCGTCGCGCGGGGTGTCGGTCGGACACTTGGTTCGGAGGAATTCGGCGGTTAGTAGTCCGTGTCCTCGCCGCGGTTGTCGCGGCCGGCGGGGGTCAGGAGCGTCGACCAGATCGACCGGGCGCTGGGGTCCTGGCTGACCTTGTTGAAAACGGTGAGCGAGACGGCCTTGACGCTGCCGTCGGCCATGGCGACCTGAATGGTGTCCGTCAGCGGCGCGCTGGCGTGGAACGGGTCGCACATGCCAATCTGCGGCCGCGCCTGAGGCTCCGCGGTGGCCCAGGCGGCGGCGGGGGTGGCGCCAAAGATGAAGTTGTAATTATTCTGCGGGGTCAGGATGACCGGGGCGTAGTAGAAGGGCGGCAGAGGGGGGAGAGCAAGAGTCTGCGGCAGGGGGCCGGGCACGTTCGGGGGCGGGGAGGTGTTGGTCACCATCGGGAAGGCCCAGAAATTGCCACCGATGTAGGAGGTGCTGCCCGCGGCGCTGTTCGTGAGAGGGCCGTTGCACACGGCGAGCTTCTCGGTGAACATGATCGTCTTCGAGGTGCCGTCGGCGAAGCTGTCCGGGAATCGGTTACCGCTGCACAGGTCGTTCCAGGCGAACGAGCCTACGCCATACGACTTCCCGTCCGGGGCCACGGCGGTGCCGTCGCCGACAGAGGAGTCCGACGGGGACTGGAAGATCGCGACCTTGCGGGAGGCGACCAGGACATAGTCCGCCACGACGGGCGCGCCGGGGTTGGTCGAATTCGGGGGCAGGTCGTTCCAGATGGTTTCCTCCTCGACAAACGGGAGGAGGTGGAAGAAGGCGCTGCCGAGCTTGCCGGCGTAGACGTCGTAGCTGGGCGGCAGTTTCTTGCGGGCTTCCTGAGCGTGGATGGCCGCGAGGGAGAGTTGCTTCAAGTTGCTCTGGGTCTTGGTGCGATTGGCGAGCACCCGGACCTTCTGGATGGCCGGCACCGTGAGGCCGATCAGCACCGCGATGATGGCGATGACGACCAGCAGCTCGATCAGCGTGAAGCCGGACCGCCTTCTAAGAATCTGACGCGCCATGAGAGTTCCTCGGGAATGGATGAGACACCGATAATTCGACCGCCGCGCGGTGCCTGGGGCGATGGAAGCCTGACACGGAGACGCGCGTTCACGGGTGACGGCGATTCCGCCCCGCTCGGCGGGCGGTGCGTAGGTTTCGATCGAGGTTCCGGGAGGAATCGTGACAGGGCTGTCCGATCGAACCTGGGGACTGTGGCCTATCCCCCCACTGCATCGTAAAGGCGGTACTTCCCCGAGTCAATTAAAAATTCCGAGAAAAGGACCGCCATGCATGAGACGTGCCGGGCGGGCGAGTCGTTCCCGGAAATGTCGGCGGCGCGCTCAGGGCATCTCCTCCAGGACGCGGCGGACGAGGATGCGCAGCTTCTTCTCGGCGGCGCCGGCGACGGCGAGAATCTCCTCCAGGTTCGCCGGCTCCAGCGCGTCGGGCAGGCACAGGTCGGTGACGACCGACAGGCCCAGGTTGCGCAGCCCGCTGTGGACGCCGACGATGACCTCCGGCACGGTCGACATGCCGACGACGTCGGCGCCGATGCCGCGCAGGAAGCGGTACTCGGCGCGCGTCTCCAGGTTCGGCCCCGACACGGCGACGAAGACGCCCTTGTGGCAGACGATGCGCTCCTCCAGGGCGACGCGCTGCGTCAGGGCGATCAGCCCCGGGTCGTAGGGGCGGCACATGTCGGGGAAGCGGTCGCCGAGGCGGTCGTCGTTCTTGCCGATGAGCGGGTTGTCGCCGATGAGGTTGATGTGGTCGTCGATGACCATCAAGTCGCCCTTGGCGTACTGCGAGTTCATGCCGCCGCAGGCGTTGCTGACGACGAGCGTGTCGCAGCCGAGCACCTTGAAGACGCGGACGGGGAGCGTGATCTGTTTGAGAGAGTAGCCCTCGTAGAAGTGGAAGCGTCCCTCCATCGCGACGACGCTTTTGCCGCCGAGCTTGCCGCAGACGAGGCGGCCGGCGTGCGACTTGACGGTCGAGTGCGGGAAGTGCGGGACGTCGGCGTAGGGGATGACCGCCTCGGCCTGAATGTCCTGGGCGAGTCCGCCGAGGCCGGTGCCGAGGATGACGCCGACGCGCGGCGTGCCGTCCCAGCGGGCGCGGATTGCCCGAGCGGCCTCCTGGACCTGGTCGTACAGCTCGAGCATATGCGGCGTCCGTCGTGCGGGCTGAGGGCGACGGCTGCGGAAGAGTATATGCCGCAACGCCGCCCGCGGCTTGGCGTTCGCGCCGCCGGCGCGGGACTGGCGGCGCGGCGCGAATCGTGGTAATTGTCGAAGGGAGAAGCGTCGCGCCCGTTCGCCCCGACCCGAGGAGAGTGATCCGATGCCGAATAAGACTCTGCCTCCGCTGCCGGTCCTGCTCAACGACCTGCCGACGCCCCAGATCGTGATCGAGGAGAACGACGACTTCTGTCGCCGGTACGGCCGCACGGGCCTCTCAAAGAAAGATTCCCTCGACGAAGGCAAGCTCCAGTATTACTTCGGCGGCCTGTTCGTGGTCGCCACGGGTAGCCGAAAGTACGGCTATCGCATTCTCGCCGCCGGTAAGCCCGGCAACCCGGAATTCGACGCGCACGCCCGGGAGATGATCAACCAACAGCCGGAGGGGCTTGTCGTCCTCACTCCGGGCCGTTGGGACGAGCCGGAAGGCGAGGAGCCAGTCGCATCTCCTCCCAGTTAAGGCGAGGGGCGGGACGAAATTTACCCGCCCCTTGGCTTCTTCGGCTTAATCGTAATGTCGTACTTCGGTAGCGTTGCCGACCGCCCCAGGCGAGCGTTATAGACTTTCATCTCTTTCGCCGGGACCCGAACCTTTGT